>NZ_JBHTVZ010000025.1:26846-39102 GCF_042792715.1 Isoptericola sp. NPDC056618
GGGGCGCCCCTTCCTTTTCGCCCGGGGGCCCGGGCCCCGGGGGCCGCCCGCACCGGGGATGTCCGGGGCGCGTCCGCGTTCTGGCACAATGGTTCGTCGGCCATCCGGTTCACGGCCCGCTGTCCTGCGGGGCGACCCGGTGGCATCACACCAAGGAGCATCATGAAGTCCGGAATCCACCCCGAGTACGTCGTCACCGAGGTGACCTGCACCTGCGGCAACACGTTCACGACCCACAGCACCGCCACCTCCGGCAAGATCAGCGTCGAGGTCTGCAGCGCCTGCCACCCGTTCTACACGGGCAAGCAGAAGATCCTCGACACCGGTGGCCGCGTCGCCCGCTTCCAGGCGCGCTACGGCAAGAAGAAGTAGCTGCCTGACAGCGCCGGTGGTCCGCCCGACAACCTCTCCAGGGGCAGTCGGACGACGGACCACCGGCGCTTCTGCTTTGCCGAGGGAGTGTCGCCACCCGTCGAGGCAGTGCGTGTCCCGGTGAGGTGGTCCGCGCCGGGCCCGACGCCGCCTCGCGCCCGGACCGGGAGTACCCATGACCGACTCGTTCGCCGCCGCGCGGCCGCTGCTCGACGAGCACGCCGAGATCGAGCGCGCGCTGGCCGACCCGGCCGTGCACGCGGACGCGGGGCGCGCCCGCTCTCTCGGCCGCCGCTACGCCGAGCTGAACCAGGTCGCCGCGGCGTACCGCGCGTGGGAGCAGGCCCGCGACGACGCGGAGGCGGCCGCCGAGCTCGCCGCCGAGGACGAGGCCTTCGCGGCCGAGCTGCCGGCCCTGCGCGCAGCGGCGGACGACGCGTCCGAGCGGCTGCGGCGCGTGCTGGTGCCGCGGGACCCCGACGACGCGCGCGACGTCATCCTCGAGATCAAGGCGGGGGAGGGCGGCGACGAGTCGGCCCTCTTCGCCGGCGACCTGCTGCGCATGTACCTGCGCTACGCCGAGCGCCGCGGCTGGGCCACCCAGGTGCTCGACGCCACCGAGACCGAGCTGGGCGGGTACAAGGACGTCCAGGTCGCGGTCAAGGCGCGGAGCGTCTCCGACCCCGCCGAGGGCGTGTGGGCGAGCCTCAAGTACGAGGGCGGCGTGCATCGCGTGCAGCGCGTGCCGGTGACGGAGTCGCAGGGGCGCATCCACACGTCGGCGGCCGGCGTGCTGGTGCTGCCCGAGGTGGACGATCCCGGCGAGGTCGAGATCGACCCGAACGACCTGCGCATCGACGTCTACCGGTCGTCGGGTCCGGGCGGCCAGTCCGTGAACACGACGGACTCGGCCGTCCGCATCACGCACGTCCCCACGGGGATCGTCGTGTCGATGCAGAACGAGAAGTCGCAGCTCCAGAACAAGGAGCAGGCGATGCGCGTGCTGCGCGCCCGGCTGCTCGCGGCGCGGCAGGAGGCCGCCGCCGCGGCCGCCGCCGACGTCCGGCGCTCCCAGGTGCGTACCGTGGACCGCAGCGAGCGGATCCGCACCTACAACTTCCCGGAGAACCGCATCGCGGACCACCGCACCGGGTACAAGGCGTACAACCTCGACCATGTGCTCGCGGGGGACCTCGACCCGGTGGTGCGCTCGGCGGTCGAGGCCGACGAGGCGGCGCGGCTCGCGGCCGCGGGCAGCACCGGTGACTGACGCGACGTCCGCGGTTCCCGCCGTGCCCGGGACCGTCGGCGGGGCCGTGCGCTGGGCGACGTCGCGGCTCGGAGCAGCCGGCGTGCCCAGCCCGCGCGTGGACGCGGAGACCCTGCTCGCGCACGCCCTCGGCGTCGACCGGTCGGAGGCGCGACGCCTCGCCGTGCTGGACCGCGTCCTGCCGGACGGCGCGGCCGACCGGTTCGCCGCCGACGTCGCGCGGCGCGCGGACCGCGAGCCGCTGCAGCACCTCACCGGCGTGGCCGCGTTCCGGCACCTGGAGCTCGCCGTCGGGCCGGGCGTCTTCGTCCCGCGGCCCGAGACCGAGGAGGTCGCGCAGGTCGCGGTCGACGAGGCGGTGCGCGTGGTGGCCCGCGAGGGCACGGCGGTCGTGGTCGACCTCTGCACCGGGTCGGGAGCCATCGCGCTGGCCGTCGCGACCGAGGTGCCTGGCGCCCGCGTGCACGCCGTCGAGCTCGACGCCGCGGCCCACCGGTGGGCCGCCCGCAACGTCGCCGCGGCGTCGGGGGACGGGCCGGGCGCGGACGCCGTCGTCCGCCTGCTGCGCGGCGACGCGCGCACGGCGCTGCGCGAGCTGGACGGCACCGTCGACGTCGTCGTCTCCAACCCGCCGTACGTGCCGCCGGGCGCCGTGCCGCGCGACCCCGAGGTGGCCGACCACGACCCGGCCGTGGCGCTCTACGGCCTGGGCGACGACGGGCTGGAGGTGCCCCGTGGAGTGACCGCCGCCGCGGCGCGGCTGCTGCGCCCCGGCGGGCTGTACGTCATGGAGCACGCGGAGGTGCAGGCCGCCGCGGCGCGCGCGATGGTGGCGGGCGCCGGCGGGTTCGGCCCCGCGAGCACGCGCGACGACCTCACCGGCCGGCCGCGGATGGTGGTGGCGCGCCGCTCCGGCGGGACGCGCGAGCACCTGGCCACCGACCCGGACGGCCGGCCGGCGGCCGGTCGAACCGTGACAGACTGAGCCCGTGAGCAGCGTGCACGACGTCACCGACCCGAACACCTGGGGCCCTGCGATCGACGAGGCGGTGAACACGGTCTCGCGCGGCGGCCTGCTGGTGCTGCCGACAGACACCGTCTACGGGATCGGCGCCGACGCCTTCGACGCGGAGGCCGTCGCGGCCCTGCTCGCGGCCAAGGGCCGCGGGCGCCAGATGCCCCCGCCCGTCCTCATCCCCGACGTCCGCACCCTCGACGGGCTGGCCACCGAGGTCCCCGACGACGCGCGCAAGCTGGCCGAGGCGTTCTGGCCGGGCGGGCTCACGATCATCCTGCAGGCGCAGCCCTCGCTGCAGTGGGACCTGGGGGAGACGCACGGCACCGTCGCGCTCCGCATGCCCGACCACCCGGCCGCGCTGGCGCTGCTGCGGCGCACGGGCCCGCTCGCGGTGTCGAGCGCCAACGCCACCGGCAACCCGGCGGCCCTCGAGGTCGCCGACGCGCAGGCGCAGCTCGGTGACGCGGTGACCGTCTACCTCGACGGCGGGGACGCGCCCGGCGGGGTCGCCTCGACCATCGTCGACGCCACGGGCGCGCAGCTGCGCGTGGTACGCCAGGGCGCGATCACGCTCGAGGCGCTGAACGACGCCGCGCCCGTGCGGGGCGTCGACGAGCCCGTCGAGGAGCCCGCCACCGAGACCCCTGCCGCGTCCACCGCCGGGACCGCTGACGCGTCGCCCGAGCCCGCCGACGCGGGCACGCCCGCCCGGACCGAGGAGCAGGGCTCCGCCCCCGCGGAGGAGTCCGCCGGGTGAGGGCCTATCTGCTCCTGCTGCTCGTCTCGGCGGCGGTCACCTACCTCGCCACGCCGGGCGCGCGGTGGGTCGCGCGCCGCACGAACGCGATCACCGCGGTGCGGGCGCGCGACGTGCACGTGCAGCCGACGCCGCGGCTGGGCGGTCTCGCGATGCTGCTCGGCATCGTCGTCGCGGTGGTGCTGGCCTCGCAGATGCCGTTCCTCGCGGGCGTCTTCGAGACCGGCCCGCAGGCGTGGGGCATCGTGGGCGGCGCCGTCATCGTCTGCCTGCTCGGCTGGGCCGACGACGTGTGGGACCTGGACTGGATGACCAAGCTCGCCGGGCAGGTGCTCGCGGCGGGGTTCATGGCCCTCCAGCAGGTCCAGCTCACGTCGCTGCCCACCCCGGACTGGCTGTTCATCACCTCGTCGAGGATCTCGCTATTCCTGACGATCCTGGTGGTCGTCGTGGCGATGAACGCGGTGAACTTCGTCGACGGCCTGGACGGGCTGGCCGCGGGCCTGATCGCGATCGGCGGCTCCGCCTTCCTGCTGTACACCTACGGGCTGACCCAGCAGGCGACGCCGGAGAACTACGCCAACCTCGCGACGCTCATGATGGCCGTGCTGGTCGGGGCGTGTCTCGGCTTCCTGCCGCACAACTTCTTCCCGTCGCACATCTTCATGGGCGACTCGGGCTCGATGGTGCTCGGCCTCGTCTTCGCCGGCTCGGCCATCACGATCACGGGGAACGTCGACCCGGTCTCGATGGGGGCGACGCTCTCCGGCGCGCAGCGCGTGCCCCTGTTCATCCCGCTGCTGCTGCCGGTGGCGGTGGTGCTGCTGCCGCTCCTCGACATGGTCATGGCCGTGATCCGTCGCCTCGCCGCGGGCAAGTCGCCGTTCCACCCCGACCGCATGCACCTGCACCACCGGATGCTGGCGCTCGGCCACTCCCACCGGCGCGCGGTGCTCATCCTCTACGTGTGGGCCGCCGTCTTCTCCTTCGGCGTGGCCGCCCTCGTGCTCTGGGACTGGAAGGCCGTGCTCGCGGGCCTCGGCGTCGCCGTGGTGGTGGCGCTGCTCCTCACCCTCGGCCCGCTGCGCACCCGCGGACGTTTCCTGGACGACGACGTCGCCACCGGCAGCCACCCGGCGGTCGTGGCGGCGCACCCGGCGCCCGCGCCCCACCGTTCCCCGACCCCGCCGCCGGCCGGCCCGGCTGCGCCCACCCTGACGACGCACGAAGGACGCCCCCGATGACGACGCCCGACGCCCCCGGCCCGACGCCCGACCCTGCCGCCGCGGACGAGCACGCCACCGACGCCGAGCGGCGGGTCCTGCGGACCGCGCTGCGGGACACGCTGCTGCTGGTCGGCGCCCTGGTGGTGCTGGGCGGCGGCATCGGCCTGCTGGTCGCCGGCCTGCCGGGGTTGTGGGGCGCCCTGGTGGGCGCCGCGATCGCGGCGTTCTTCTGCGCGACGACGATCTGGTCGATGATGCGCACCGTCGGGTCGAGCCCCGCGCGCATGGCGGCGTTCGTCATGGGCGCCTGGGTGGCCAAGATCGTCGTGCTCATCGTGGTGCTGGCGCTGCTCCAGGGCGCCACCTTCTACGCGCCGTGGGTGCTGATCGCCGTGCTCGCGGTCGGGGCGATCGGGTCCGCGCTGCTCGACTACCGCGCGGTGAACAGCGGCCGCGTGCCCTACGTGCAGCCCTGATCGCGCCGTCCGACCGAGCCTTTGACCAGGGTGCTTGCGCCGGGCGACCATTCGTCGCCGGGGGCAACATCGTGCGCTTCTTCACAAGCCGCAAGATCTGGCCGGAAAAACTGCTCAGCGATGTCGGAGCACCTGTGAACATCCGGTAGGCTGTCCGCGAATCCATGACGGCCAGGTCCGATGGCGTGCCCTCCCAGGAGTGGAGCGCCCGGACCGTACGACCTCCGGGAGAATCCCCTGTCTACGCCAGCGATCCCCCTGCTGCTTGCCGCCGAAGGTGACGGCGAGTTCCACGCGCCGACGATCGCGGACTTCTTCCCGCCGGCCATCTTCTTCGAGGGCACCCCCTTCGAGTTCAACCGGATCATGCTGGTCCGCGTCATCATGGCCACCGTCCTGCTGGTGGTGTTCTGCCTCGCCGCCCGGCGCGCCCGCCTGGTGCCCGGCCGGTTCCAGAACGCGGTCGAGATGATCCTCGACTTCGTGCGCAACTCGATCGCCATCGAGGTGCTGGGCCAGGAGAACGGCCGCAAGTACTTCAAGCTGCTCGCGACGATCTTCTGCACGGTCCTCGTGATGAACATCGCCGCGGTGATCCCGTTCCTCAACATCGCGGGCACCTCCGTGATCGGCCTGCCGATCGTGCTCGCCGCGTGGACGTACGTCATGTACCTCTCCGCGGGCGTCAAGGCGCACGGTCTGGGTGGCTACCTCAAGAACTCGCTCTTCCCGCCGGGGGTGCCGAAGCCGCTCTACGTGCTGCTCGTGCCGATCGAGGCGCTGCAGGTCTTCGTCCTGCGCCCCGCGACGCTCGTCATCCGGCTCCTGGCCAACATGGTCGCCGGGCACCTCATGCTCGCGATCTGCTTCGCGGCCACGTCGTTCTTCCTCTTCGACTCGGCCGGCGCGATGAAGCTGTTCGGCGCGGGCACGTTCGTGGCCGGCGCGGCGTTCTTCTTCTTCGAGGTCTTCGTGGCCGCCCTGCAGGCGTACGTGTTCGCGATCCTCACCGCCGTGTACCTCAACATGTCCGTCGAGGCGGAGCACTGACCGTCTCGCGGTTCCCGGCCTAGCCGGACCCCGTCCTACCAACTGCACCCAGAAAGCGACGCCGGGCCACCGTGGTCCGGCGCCCAACGGAAGGAAACCCAGTGGACGTCACCACCCTCGCCGAGGTCACCGGAAACATCGGCACCGTCGGTTACGGCCTCGCGGCGGTCGGCCCGGGCATCGGCCTCGGCATCCTCATCGGCAAGACGATCGAGGGCATGGCTCGCCAGCCCGAGGTCTCCGGCCAGCTCCGTACCACGATGTTCATCGGTATCGCCTTCGTCGAGGTGCTCGCGCTCCTCGGCCTGGTGGCCGGCTTCATCGTTCCGTGATGATGACCTCTTCCCTGAACACCTCCACGCCGGCGGTCCTCGCCGCCGAGGGGACCGAGCAGAACATCCTGCTGCCGCACACGTACGACATCGTGTGGTCGCTGATCATCGTGATCATCGTCGGGTTCGTGTTCTACCGGTACGTCCTGCCCAAGTTCCAGGCCGTGCTGGACGAGCGCACCGCGAAGATCGAGGGCGGCATCGCCAAGGCGGAGAAGGCCCAGGAGGAGGCTGCGGAGGCGCTGAAGGAGTACCACCAGCAGCTCGCCGAGGCCCGTGCCGACGCGGCGAAGACCCGCGAGGAGGCGCGCGCCGAGGGCACCGCCATCGTCGCGGAGCTCCGCACCAAGGCGCACGAGGAGGCCTCGCGCATCGTCGAGACCGCCCACCGCCAGATCGAGGCGGAGCGCCAGACGGCGGCCGTCTCGCTGCGCGCCGAGGTCGGCGAGCTGGCCACCGAGCTGGCATCCAAGATCGTCGGCGAGTCGCTGCAGGACTCCGCGCGCCAGTCGCGCGTCGTCGACCGCTTCCTCGACGAGCTCGAGGCCGCGGGTGACGAGTCGCGCACGGCGACGCCGGTCGGCAACTCGGTCGGCAAGGAGGGCTGATGCGGGGCACCAGCGGAGCATCCCTCGCGGCGGCGCAGGAGCGGTTCGAGCCGGTCCTGCGGTCCGCCGGGGCCGACGCGAAGGCGCTCGGCGAGCAGTTGTTCGCCGTCGTCGCCGCCCTGGACGGGTCCGGGCCGCTGCGCCGGTCGCTCGCCGACCCGTCGCGCGACCCGGAGGACCGTGCGGCCCTGGCGGGCCGCGTGCTGGCCGGGGGCTTCGACGAGCGCGTCGTGGACCTCGTCACGGGGCTGGCGCGGTCGCGCTGGTCCGGCGACCGGGACCTCGCGGACGCCGTCGAGCGTCTCGGCCTCGACGCCGTGCTGGCGTCCGCCGAGGCGCGGGGCACCCTCGAGACGGTCGAGGACGAGCTGTTCCGGCTGACCCGGGCGCTCGTCGGGCAGCGTGAGGCGCGCCAGGTGCTCTCGGACTCCACGACGGAACCCGGGCGCCGCGCGCAGCTCGTCGACTCCCTGCTCACGGGCAAGGTGGACGACGTGACGCTCGTGCTCGCCCGTCGCGCCACGACCGCCCTGCGCGGCCGCCGCTTCGTGGCGACGCTGCTGTGGTACGGGGAGATCGCCGCCGAGCGTCGTCGTCGTCTCGTGGCCACGGTCACGAGCGGCAGCGTGCTCAGCCAGTCCCAGCAGGACCGGCTCGCCGGGCTGCTCGAGCGTGCCTACGGGCGCCCCGTGCAGCTCAACGTCACGGTCGACGCCGCCGTCATCGGCGGCCTGCGCATCCAGGTCGGCGCCGACGTCGTCGACTCCACCGTGCTGTCCCGCCTGGCCGACGCCCGTCGCCGGCTGGCCGGCTGAACCCCTAGGCCCAGCGCCGGCCCCGGTCGGCTACGCAGAACGTGAGGCCGCGCGATACGCGGCCACGACAGGAGAGAGCAATGGCTGAGCTGACGATCCGGCCGGAGGAGATCCGCGCCGCTCTGGACAGCTTCGTGAAGTCGTACGAGCCCGAGGGCGCGGTCAGCGAGGAGGTCGGCCGCGTCACCGTCGCCGCCGACGGCATCGCCTACGTCGAGGGTCTCCCCGGCGCGATGGCGAACGAGCTGCTGCGGTTCGAGGACGGCACGCTCGGCCTCGCCCTGAACCTGGACGTCCGGGAGATCGGCGTCGTCGTCCTCGGCGAGTTCACGGGCATCGAGGAGGGGCAGGAGGTCCGCCGCACCGGCGAGGTCCTGTCCGTCCCCGTGGGCGAGGGCTACCTCGGCCGCGTCGTCGACCCGCTGGGCAACCCGATCGACGGCCTGGGCGACATCGAGAGCGAGGGCCGCCGCGCCCTCGAGCTCCAGGCGCCCGGCGTCATGCAGCGCAAGTCGGTGCACGAGCCGCTGCAGACCGGCATGAAGGCGATCGACTCGATGATCCCGATCGGTCGCGGTCAGCGTCAGCTGATCATCGGCGACCGGCAGACCGGGAAGACCGCGATCGCGATCGACACGATCATCAACCAGAAGGCCAACTGGGAGTCGGGCGACCCGAGCAAGCAGGTCCGCTGCATCTACGTCGCCGTCGGCCAGAAGGGCTCGACGATCGCCTCCGTGCGCGGCGCCCTCGAGGAGGCCGGCGCGCTCGAGTACACGACGATCGTCGCCGCCCCGGCGTCCGACCCGGCGGGCTTCAAGTACATCGCCCCCTACACCGGTTCGGCCATCGGCCAGCACTGGATGTACCAGGGCAAGCACGTGCTGGTCATCTTCGACGACCTGTCGAAGCAGGCCGAGGCCTACCGTGCCGTGTCGCTGCTGCTGCGCCGCCCGCCGGGCCGCGAGGCGTACCCCGGCGACGTCTTCTACCTGCACTCCCGTCTGCTCGAGCGCTGCGCGAAGCTCTCGGACGACCTGGGCGCGGGCTCGATGACCGGCCTGCCGATCATCGAGACCAAGGCGAACGACGTCTCGGCGTACATCCCGACCAACGTCATCTCCATCACCGACGGCCAGATCTTCCTGCAGTCGGACCTCTTCAACGCCGACCAGCGCCCGGCGGTCGACGTCGGCATCTCCGTCTCCCGAGTCGGTGGTGACGCGCAGATCAAGGCGATGAAGAAGGTCTCCGGCACGCTGAAGCTCGAGCTGGCGCAGTTCCGCTCGCTCGAGGCCTTCGCGATGTTCGCGTCCGACCTCGACGCGGCGTCGCGCGGCCAGCTGGCCCGCGGTGCGGTGCTGATGGAGCTGCTCAAGCAGCCCCAGTACACGCCGTACCCGGTCGAGGACCAGGTCGCGTCCGTGTGGGCCGGCACCAAGGGCAAGCTCGACGACGTCCCCGTCGAGGACGTCAAGCGGTTCGAGTCCGAGATGCTCGACCACCTGCGTCGCCACACCTCGGTGCTCTCCACGATCGCCGAGACCGGCAAGCTCGAGCAGGACACCGAGGACGCCCTGGCCGCGGCCGTCGAGGACGTGCGCAACGGCTTCCTCAAGGCCGACGGCACCCCGCTCGTCGGCGGTGACGACGAGGGCGACTCCGCGGACGTCGAGCAGGAGCAGCTCGTCGTGCAGAAGAAGGCCTGAGCATGGCCGGTGGAGCCCAGCGCATCTACAAGCAGCGGATCAAGTCGACGCAGTCGCTGAAGAAGATGTTCCGCGCGCAGGAGCTGATCGCGGCCTCCCGCATCGGCAAGGCGCGGGCGCGCACCGCCGCGGCGTCGCCGTACGAGCGTGCCATCACCCGCGCGGTGTCGGCCGTGGCGACGCACACGTCGACCAAGCACCCGCTGACGAGCGAGCGGCACGACACGGACCGCGTCGCGGTCCTCGTGATCGCGTCCGACCGCGGCATGGCCGGCGCCTACTCGGCGTCGATCATCCGGGAGACGGAGCGTCTCGTCGCGCAGCTGCAGGGCGAGGGCAAGCAGGTCGCCCTCTACGCGACCGGCCGCCGTGCCGTCTCGTACTACGGCTACCGCGGGCGCCAGCTCGCGGGGCAGTGGTCGTACGGCTCGGACAGCCCGGACTCGGACGTCGCCGGCGAGATCGCCGACACCCTGCTCGGGTCGTTCCTCGCCCCGGCGGACGAGGGCGGCGTCGGTGAGCTGCACGTCGTGTACACGCAGTTCGTGAACATGGTCACGCAGCGGCCGCGCGTCGTGCGGATGCTCCCGCTCGAGGTCGTCGAGGGCGTCGCCGCACCCGGCGAGCACGAGACGTTCCCGCTGTACGACTTCGAGCCGTCGCCGGAGAGCGTCCTCGACGCCCTCCTGCCGCGCTACGTCCGCAGCCGCATCTTCAGCTTCATGCTCGACGCCGCGGCGTCGGAGCTGGCCGCGCGCCAGCGGGCGATGCACACGGCGACGGACAACGCCGAGGACCTGATCCGCACCTACACGCGCCTGGCGAACCAGGCCCGCCAGGCGGACATCACCCAGGAGATCAGCGAGATCGTCTCGGGTGCCGACGCCCTCGCGGCGTCATGACGCCGGCCATGGCAGCAGCCCAGCCGGCTCTGACGACCGTACTGACATCCGCAACGTTCCTTTCGAAGCGAGGCAAGCAATGACCGCCACCACCGTGGAAGCCCCGGTCGAGCACCAGAGCGGACCCGGCGTGGGCCGTGTCGCGCGCGTGATCGGCCCCGTCGTCGACATCGAGTTCCCCGAGGACGCGATCCCCGACATCTACAACGCCCTGACGGTCGACATCGACCTGTCGTCGCAGGGCGAGGGGGAGAAGTCCTTCACCCTCATGCTCGAGGTCGCCCAGCACCTGGGCGACTCCCTGGTCCGCGCGATCGCGCTGAAGCCGACCGACGGCCTCGTGCGCGGCGCCGTCGTCACCGACACGGGCGCGCCCATCAGCGTGCCGGTCGGCGACATCACCAAGGGCAAGGTCTTCAACGTGACCGGCGACGTCCTCAACCTCGCCGAGGGCGAGAAGCTCGAGGTCACCGAGCGCTGGCCGATCCACCGCAAGCCCCCGGCCTTCGACCAGCTCGAGTCGAAGACCGAGATGTTCGAGACCGGCATCAAGTCGATCGACCTCCTCACCCCGTACGTGCAGGGTGGCAAGATCGGCCTCTTCGGTGGTGCGGGCGTCGGCAAGACGGTCCTCATCCAGGAGATGATCCAGCGCGTCGCGCAGGACCACGGCGGTGTGTCCGTGTTCGCCGGCGTCGGCGAGCGCACCCGTGAGGGCAACGACCTCATCGCCGAGATGGAGGAGGCCGGCGTCTTCGACAAGACGGCCCTGGTCTTCGGCCAGATGGACGAGCCGCCGGGCACGCGTCTGCGCGTCGCCCTGTCCGCGCTGACGATGGCGGAGTACTTCCGCGACGTGCGCAAGCAGGACGTGCTGCTCTTCATCGACAACATCTTCCGGTTCACGCAGGCCGGCTCCGAGGTGTCGACCCTGCTGGGCCGCATGCCGTCCGCGGTGGGCTACCAGCCCAACCTGGCCGACGAGATGGGCCTCCTGCAGGAGCGCATCACCTCGACGCGCGGTCACTCGATCACCTCGCTGCAGGCGATCTACGTGCCGGCGGACGACTACACCGACCCGGCGCCGGCGACCACGTTCGCCCACCTCGACGCGACGACGGAGCTCTCCCGCGAGATCGCGTCGAAGGGTCTGTACCCGGCGATCGACCCGCTGACCTCGACGTCCCGCATCCTCGACCCGCGCTACGTGGGCCAGGAGCACTACGACGTCGCCACCCAGGTGAAGTCGATCCTGCAGCGCAACAAGGAGCTGCAGGACATCATCGCGATCCTCGGTGTGGACGAGCTCTCGGAGGAGGACAAGACGGTCGTCGCGCGTGCGCGCCGCATCCAGCAGTTCCTCTCCCAGAACACCTACATGGCGAAGAAGTTCACCGGCGTGGAGGGTTCCACCGTGCCGCTGAGCGAGACCATCGAGGCGTTCAAGAAGATCGCCGAGGGCGAGTTCGACCACATCGCCGAGCAGGCGTTCTACAACATCGGCGGCCTCGAGATGCTCGAGGAGAACTGGGCCCGGATCCAGAAGGAGTACGGGGCCTGACGGTCTCGTCCCGCCGCGTCGGGCCCCCCGGGGGGGCCCCCCCCCCCGCGGGCGCCCCCCCCCCCCGCCGTGGTGGGTGGTACCTGCCCCCGGGGGGGCCCCCGCCCCGCCCCCCCCGCCCCCCCCGGGCCGCCCGCGCCCGCTCCCCGCTCCCGCCTAC
>NZ_JBHTVZ010000026.1:0-22647 GCF_042792715.1 Isoptericola sp. NPDC056618
TTGCCCCCCCCTACCCGCGCGTCCCCCGTGCCGGTTTGTCGGGGGCCCCCCCCCTTCCCTCCCTCGGGGGCGGGGGCCCGCCCCGCCCCCCCCGCGCCCCTTCGTGCGTCCCCCTGACGCTGCTCGCTCAGGTGCGGCTTCGCCGCACCAGCCCGAGCACGAGGCTCGCGACCAGGACGATGACGCCGAGCCAGATCAGGAACTGGCCGATGCTCGTCGCGACCCCGAGGATCACGAGGACGACGCCGACCAGAACGAGGATGAGCCATGCGGGCATGGGGACCTCCAGTCTCTTCGCGCCGCCCGTGCGGCGACGCGATCGCGACGATGTTGGCACGCATTCCCGATACACGCGCGTTGTCGGCTTCGCCCGTGATGCCCGTCACAAGCCGGTCGTGAACCGGCCCGTCCCGTGCACCACGGCCTCGATGGTCCGGGCCACCGCCTCGACCGCGGGACGGCGAGGCGCCGTCGACGGCTCGAGCAGCACGATCTCGCGCTCCACGAGGTCGAACAGGGTGGTCGTGCGCAGGTCGTGGGCGGGACGCAGCGTGAGCATGATCGGCGTGGCGAGCGTCACGCCGAGCCCCTGTGCCACCAGGGCCAACGTCGTGGAGGTGTCGTTCACCTCGTGCGCGGCGCGGGGCTCGAACCCGGCCGCGCGGCAGGCGCCCCGCACCGCCGCGCCGTAGTGGGTCGGCAGCGGGGGCAGGATCCAGGGCATGTCCGCGAGGTCGGCGAGGTGGAGGCGGGCCGGCAGGTCCGAGGAAGGCGTGGACACGAGCTCGAATCGCTCGGTCCGCAGAGGTCGGAGGGCCGTTCCGGGGAGCCGGGGGATGGGCGCGCCGGGATAGTCCAGGCCGAGACCGAGGTCGACGTCGCCGCGGCGCACCGCGCCTGCCACGTCGTCGACGGTGAGCTCGATACCGACCAGCGTGATCCGCGGGTGCGACTCGGCCACGCGCGCGACGAGCTGGGGCAGGAGGCTGGCCGCGACCGTCGCGAACGCGCCGACCCGCACGGTGCCCGACGCGTCGCCGCTCGCCGCGCGGGCCGAGTCGACGGCGTCGCGCTGGGCCGCCAGAAGGGCCTCGGCGCGCTCGGCGAGCGCGAGGCCCGCCTCGGTGAGCGCGACCCCGCGGCCGTGCGGCCGGACGACCTCGGTCCCCACCGCCCGGGCGAGCGCCGCCAGCTGGTGCGAGACGGCGCCGGTCGTGTAGCCGAGCGCCGCCGCGGCGGAGGTCATCGTGCGGTGGTCGGCGAGCGCGCGCAGCGCGCGCAGTCCCGACCACGGCAGGTCGCGTCCCGGCGGTTCGGCCGCACCGGTGTCCATCCGGCCAGGCTACAACCGTGCAGAGATCCTGGACGGTTTCGACGAGGAATCTTCGATGGTGCTGGACGCTCCACGGGGTCCACGATGGGCGCAGGCACGGCGGCGCGATGACGTGCGCGCCGGCGGCGTCGACGAGGAGGTCGGGTGGAGCATTCCCAGGCGGTGCCGTCGCGGGCGGACGCGGTCGTGGTCGGCGGCGGGGTGATGGGGGCGTCGGTCGCGTTCCACCTCGCGGAGGCGGGTGCCCACGTCGTGCTCGTGGAGTCGGGGGAGCTCGGCGGCGGGAGCTCGGGCAAGCCGATCGGCGGCGTGCGTGCGCAGTTCTCCGACCCGGCGAACGTGGCGCTGGGCCACCGCAGCCTGGAGCTCTTCGAGGACTTCCGGCAGCGACCGGGCCGCGACGTCGGGCTCCGGCAGACGGGCTACCTGTTCGCGCTGCCCACCGACGACGACGTCGCGCTGTTCGGGCGGTCGGTCGCGATGCAGCGCGCCCTCGGCGTCGACAGCCGCCTGCTCACCGTCGCCGAGGCCCGCCGGCTCAACCCCTATCTCTCGGCGACGGCGTACGCGGGCGCCGCCTTCGCGCCCCGCGACGGCTGGGCGCACCCGGCGGCCGTCGTCGCCGGGTACGCGGACGGCGCGCGGCGGCACGGGGCGAGCGTCGTCACCGGTGCCCCGGTGACCGCCGTCGAGCCCGGTCCGGACGGCCGGTCGACGGTCGTCACGGACCGGGGCGCCGTCACCGCGCCCGTCGTCGTGGTGTGCGCCGGGGCCTGGTCGCGCGCCGTCGGGGCGCTCGCGGGAATCGACCTGCCCGTCGAGCCCGTGCGCCGCCAGATCGCCCTCACCGCGCCCCTCGAGCCGGCGCCGCCGACGCTGCCGTTCACCATCGACTTCGGCACCACGTTCTACCTGCACAACGCGGACGCCCGCGGCACGCTGCTGCTGGGTGCCTCGGAGCCGGACACCCCGGTCGGCTTCGACACCGCGTACGACCCGGCGTGGGAGCCGTGGCTGCGCGGGCTCGCCGCGCGCGCCACCCCGGCGCTCGCCGACGCCCCGCTGACCGGCGGCTGGGCCGGGCTGTACGAGCTCACCCCCGACCACGACGCGCTGATCGGCGAGGCGCCGACCGGCCCCGGCGGCGCGCGCCTCCTGTACGCCTGCGGCTTCTCCGGGCACGGCTTCCTGCAGGCGCCCGCCGTGGGCGAGGCCGTGACCGACCTGTACCTCGGCCGGGCGGGGACGCCCGCGGCACACGGGGTCGACGTGTCCGCGTTCGACGCCGGGCGGTTCGGGGCGCGACGGTCGCGCACCGAGGCCAACATCATCTGAGAGAGGACGCACGCACCGTGACGACCGACCACTTCGAGCCGTGGCAGCTCCGCGCCGCGTTCGCGCGCTCGCTCTCCGACATGTACGGGCGGGAGGTGCCCGCCTACACGACGCTGCTCGAGGTGTCCCACGACGTCAACGCCGACGTCGTGCGCGCCCGCGGCGCCGACGCCGAGCGGCTGGGTTCCATCGACCGCGTCACCGCCGAACGGCACGGCGCGATCCGCGTGGGCACCCCCGCGGAGCTGCAGCAGGTCGCCCGGATCTTCGGCGCGATGGGGATGCACCCGGTGGGGTTCTACGACCTGCGCGACGCGTCGTCGTCCTCCGTGCCCGTCATCTCCACGGCGTTCCGGCCGACCGACCGCGCCGAGCTGGCCCGGAACCCGTTCCGCGTCTTCACGTCCATGCTGGTGCCGTCCGACCGGCGGTTCTTCAGCGCCGACCTGCAGGCGCGGCTCGACACCTTCCTGACGCGGCGGTCGCTGTTCGGGCCCGAGCTGCTGGCTCTCGCGGACCGGGCGGAGGCCGACGGCGGCCTGTCCGCCGCCGACGCCGCGGAGTTCCTGCGCCTGGCCACGGCCGCGTTCGAGCTGGGGCGCGAGCCGGTCGACCAGGCCTGGTACCGGGAGCTGGAGGCCGTGTCCGCGGTGGCGGCGGACATCGGCGGCGTGCCGTCCACGCACATCAACCACCTCACCCCGCGCGTGCTCGACATCGACGACCTGTACGCCCGCATGGAGGCGCGCGGCATCACGATGATCGACGCCATCCAGGGCCCGCCGCTGTGGGAGGGGCCGGACGTGCTGCTGCGGCAGACGTCGTTCCGCGCGCTCGCGGAGCCGCGGACGTTCCGCACCCCGGACGGCGAGGTCGTGCAGGACTCCCTGCGCGTGCGCTTCGGCGAGGTCGAGGCGCGCGGGATCGCGCTGACCCGCGAGGGGCGGGCGCGGTACGACGCCGCCGTCGTGGAGGGCGCGACGCCCGACGTGTGGCGTCGCACCTTCCCGGACACCGAGGCCGGGCTCGCCCGGCAGGGCCTGGGGTACTTCACCTACGAGGTCGGCGACGACGGGACCGTGACCCGCGAGCCGATCGTCTACGAGGACTTCCTGCCCCGCTCCGCCGCCGGGATCTTCCAGTCGAACCTCACCGAGGAGGGCTCCAAGGACGCCAGCCAGGCGGGCGAGGAGCGTGACGCCGACTGGATGGCCGGCGCCGTCGGGCGCGAGCTGTTCGACCCCTTCGACCTGTACGCCGCGCAGGTGGCGGCGTCGCGCGACCGCGCGGCGAAGCGCCTCGGCGTCGACCCCCACCACCTTGAGAACCCCTCCACCCCACAGGGAGCCCAGGCATGACCACCCAGACCGACGGAACCCCGACGACCGGCACGCTGACGGCCGAGCTGCGCGACGCCGCGCTCGCGGCCCTGTCCCGGATCGGCGCCGACGTCCCCGCCGCCCCCGCCGACGGCGGGCTGCCCGTCGTCTCGCCGCTGGCCGGCGAGGCGCTGCTGACGCTCCCGGAGGCGGGAGCGGCCGACGTCGACGCCGCGATCACCGCTGCCGCGGAGGCGTTCCGCACCTGGCGCTCCGTGCCCGGCCCGGTGCGCGGCGGGGTCGTACGGCGACTCGGCGAGCTGCTCACCGAGCACAAGGCGGACCTGGCCGAGCTCGTGACCATCGAGGCCGGCAAGATCACCTCCGAGGCGCTCGGCGAGGTGCAGGAGATGATCGACGTCTGCGACTACGCCGTGGGCCTGTCGCGGTCCCTCGGCGGGCGCACGATGCCGTCCGAGCGCCCCGGCCACCGCCTCATGGAGCAGTGGCACCCGCTCGGCGTGGTGGGCGTCGTGAGCGCGTTCAACTTCCCGGTCGCGGTGTGGTCGTGGAACACGGCCGTCGCGCTGGTCTGCGGCGACACCGTGGTGTGGAAGCCGAGCGAGAAGACGCCGCTGAGCGCGCTCGCGTCGAACGCGCTGCTGCGCCGCGCGCTGGCGGAGGCCGGCTTCCCGGAGGCGGTGAGCCAGGTGGTGCTCGGGGCCCGGGACGCGGGCGAGGCGCTCGTCGCCGACCGGCGCGTCGCGCTGCTGTCGGCCACCGGCTCGGAGCGCATGGGCCAGCAGGTGGCGCCCGTCGTCGCCGGGCGGGGCGGCCGGTACCTGCTGGAGCTCGGCGGCAACAACGCGGCCGTCGTCGCGCCGTCCGCGGACCTCGACCTCGCCGTGCGCGGCATCGTCTTCGCCGCGGCCGGCACCGCCGGGCAGCGGTGCACCTCCCTGCGGCGGCTCATCGTGCACTCGTCGGTGGTCGACGACCTCGTCACCCGCCTCGAGCCCGTCTACGCCGGGCTCCCGATCGGCGACCCGCGCGCCGACGGCACGCTCGTCGGGCCGCTCACCGACGCGGGCGCCCGCGACCGGATGCTCGCCGCCCTCGACGAGGCGCGGGCCGACGGCGGCACGGTCGTCGTCGGGGGAGCGGCGGTGGACGTCGACGGCGCACCGGGTGCGGCGTACGTCTCGCCCGCGCTGGTGCGGATGCCGGGGCAGACGGACGTCGTGCGCCGGGAGACGTTCGCGCCGATCCTCTACGTGCTCACCTACGAGACGTTGGAGGAGGCCATCGCGCTGCACAACGACGTCCCGCAGGGGCTGAGCAGCGCGATCTTCACGCTCGACGTCCGCGAGGCGGAGACGTTCCTGTCCGAGGTCGGCTCCGACTGCGGCATCGTCAACGTGAACATCGGCACCTCCGGGGCGGAGATCGGCGGCGCGTTCGGCGGCGAGAAGTCCACCGGCGGCGGCCGCGAGTCCGGCTCCGACTCGTGGAAGCAGTACATGCGTCGTGTCACCAACACGGTCAACTACTCGACCGAGCTGCCCCTGGCGCAGGGCGTGAACTTCGGCTGACCCGCCCCCGTCGTGGGTGGGCTCGTGGCCCACTTTCGGGCTCGACAAGGGCCACGAGCCCACCCACAACGCTGGGCATGACAGATGTCATGGCCACGTCGTGACAGGCGACCCTGCAGGTCAGGGCGCCGCGCGACGACGATCGAGGCATGACCTCGACGACCGGCTCGCACACCGCGAGCACCCCCGCGCTGAGCCTGCGCGGGCTGCGCAAGGAGTTCCCGTCGCCCGCCGGACCTGTCCGGGCGGTCGACGGCATCGACCTGGAGATCGCCCCCGGCGAGGTGGTGGCCTTCCTCGGCCCCAACGGCGCCGGCAAGACCAGCACGATCGACATGGTCCTCGGCCTGAGCGCCCCGACCTCCGGCACCGTGCAGGTGTTCGGCGCCGACCCGGCCGACGCGATCGCCGCCGGGCGCGTGGCCGCCGTCATGCAGACCGGCGGGTTGCTGCGCGACATCACGGTCGGCGAGACGGTCGCCCTCACCGCGGCGCTGTTCGGCCGCACCGGCTCGCCCGTGCCGTACCTGGAGCGTGCCGGCATCGCCGACCTCGCCGACCGCATGGTGGGCACGTGCTCCGGCGGCCAGCAGCAGCGCCTCCGGTTCGCGATGGCGCTGGTCAGCGAGCCCGACCTGCTCCTCCTCGACGAGCCCACGACCGGCATGGACGTGGAGGGCCGCCGCGAGTTCTGGGCCGCCATCCGCGCCGACGCCGCCGCCGGCCGCACCGTGGTGTTCGCCACGCACTACCTGGAGGAGGCCGACACGTACGCGGACCGCGTCGTGCTGGTCAGTCAGGGCCGGGTCGTCGCCGACGGCTCCACCGCGGAGGTGCGGAGCCTCGCGTCCGGCCGCACGGTGAGCGCGCGGATCGACGACGACGGCGACCGCGCCGCCGTCGCCGCGCGCCTGCGGGAGCTGCCCGCCGTGGACGCCATCGACCACCGCGGGGCCCGGCTCCTGGTGCGCACGCCCGACTCCGACGCCGTCGCCCGCTTCCTGCTCACGCAGACCCCCGCGCGTGACCTCGAGGTCGCGTCAGAGAACCTCGAGGACGCGTTCGTCGCCCTCACCACCACCGCGGCCCCCGGCGCCGCGCCGAGCACGGACGGAGCCACCCGATGAGCGCCACCACCTCGACCACCGGCGCGGCGCCGGCCGTCACGACGACCCGTGCCGCGCGGCCACGCATCCGCACGTCGGCCGCGGTGCGCACCTACCTGGCCCTCGAGCTGCGTCGTTCGCTGCGCAACCGGCGCACCCTGATCTTCTCGACGGTCATGCCGCCGGTCCTCTTCCTCGTCTTCGGGCTGCAGGGCGACTACGCGAACCAGAGCACGGGGAACGGCAACGTCACGGGGTGGATCGCCGTCTCGATGGCGCTCTACGGGGCCATGGTGACCGCGACCGGCGGCGGGGCGAGCGTGTCCGTGGAACGTGCCCAGGGTTGGACCCGGCAGCTGCGACTGACGCCGCTGCGGCCCTCCGCGTACGTCGCGGTCAAGGTCGCGGGCTTGATGGTGCTGGGCGCGGCCTCCGTCGCCCTCACGCTCGTCGTCGCGGCCTTCACCGGGGCCCAGATGTCGGCGGGGGCCTGGGCGCTGTGCGCCCTGCTGGCCTGGGTGGGCTCCCTGGTCTTCGCGGCGTTCGGCCTGTTCATGGGCTATCTCCTGCCTGCGGAGAACGTCATGCAGATCCTGGGCCCGCTGCTCGCGCTGCTGTCGTTCGCCGGCGGCCTGTTCGTCCCGCTCGGCGACGGCTGGTGGGCCACCGTGGCGCAGTTCTTCCCCACCTACGGGCTGGCCGAGCTGGTGCACGCGCCGCTCGGGGGCGACCTCGGGCCCGCGGCCGTCGTGAACGTGGTCGCCTGGGCCGCGATCTTCGCCGCGGGTGCCGCCTGGCGGTTCCGCAAGGACACGGCGCGGGTGTGAGCAGCCAGGCCCGCCGCCTGCCCGGGCGTGGCACGGTGGGGGGCGTGATCTCGACGTCCCCCACCGCGCCGCCCGACGAGCCCGGGGGCGGCGTCGCGTCCGGCCCCGTGGCCCCGGGCCCACCCCCCTGGGCGAGGCGCCGCCTCGGGCTCTTCGTCTCGGTGGTCTGGGTCGTCTTCCTGGCCGAGCCGCTCACGGCGTCGCTCGACGCCGAGACACTGGCGCTGCGAGTCGTCGGTGTGCTCGGTGTGCTCGGCGTGGGCGGGGTCTTCGCCGGGACTGTGCTGACCTTGCAGCGCCGGGGGAGGGTGCCGCGCCGCGCCGCCGTCGTGCTGATCGTGGTGCAGGTCGCGTGCGTCGCCCTGTCGTGCCTCGCCGCGCAGGAGCACGGCCTCGTGGGCCTCGTCTTCGTCTGCGTCACGGCGATCTACTCGCTCGGGGGGCGCGCCCCCCTGTGGATCCTCGTGGCGAGCATCGTCGTCATGCTCGTGCTGCCGCGGGTGCTGCCGGGCTGGGCGACGGAGGACGGCAACGCGCTGGCCGTGGTGCTGGCGAGCGCCGCCGTGTACGGGTTCACCCAGGTCATCGACCGCAACCGGCGCCTGATCGCCGCGCAGCAGGAGCTCGCCGACCTGGCCGTCGCGCGCGAGCGCGAGCGCATCGCCCGCGACATGCACGACGTGCTCGGCCACTCGCTCACGGTGATCTCCGTCAAGGCGGAGCTCGCGGCGAAGCTGCTGCGCACCGCCGCCGACCGCCCGGCCACGGCGCCCGAGGAACGTGCCGCGAGCGAGGTGTCCGACATCCAGGACCTGGCCCGCGGGGCGCTCGCGGACGTGCGCGGCATGGTCGCCGGGTCCCGACAGGTGACTCTCGCCCGCGAGCTGGCCACGGCCCGGTCCGCGCTCGACGCGGCGGGGATCGAGGCGGACCTCCCGGGCGCCGTCGACGGCGTCCCCGCCGAGCACCGCGAGCTCTTCGCGTGGGTGCTGCGCGAGGGCACCACCAACGTGCTGCGGCACTCCGGGGCCGCCCGGGTCGTGGTGACCGCCGCGGCGGACCGCCTGGTCGTCGACGACGACGGCGATGGCGTCCCGGAAGGCCGCACGGACGGCGGGAACGGGCTGGCGGGTCTCACGGCGCGGGCCCGGGAGGCAGGCGCCGTGCTCGAGACCGGGCCGAGCCCGCTCGGAGGGTTCCGTCTCGCCGTCACCGTCCGTCCCGGGCCGGGTCCGGGCGATGCCAGGATCGTCCCGTGATCCGACTGCTGCTCGCCGACGACCAGGCCCTCGTGCGCGGCGCCCTCGCCGCGCTCCTCGACCTCGAGACCGACCTGGAGGTCGTGGCCCAGGTGGGGCGCGGTGACGAGGTGCTCGACGCCGCGCGGGCGTCCGCCGCCGACGTGGCCCTGCTCGACGTCGAGATGCCCGGCCTCGACGGCATCGCGGCCGCCGCGGCGCTGCGCCGGGAGCTGCCGGCGTGCCGCTCGCTCGTCGTGACCACGTTCGGCCGGCCCGGTTACCTGCGCCGGGCTCTCGACGCCGGCGCGAGCGGGTTCGTCGTCAAGGACACGCCCGCCGAGCAGCTCGCCGACGCCGTCCGCCGCGTGCACGCCGGGCTGCGCGCCGTCGACCCCGACCTCGCCGTCGCGTCCCTGGCCGTGGGGGCGAGCCCGCTCACCGAGCGCGAGCGGCACGTGCTGGCGCTCGCGGCCGACGGCGGCACGGTCGCGCAGGTGGCGGCGGAGGCGTTCCTCTCCGAGGGCACCGTGCGCAACTACCTGTCGGCGGCGATGGGCAAGACCGGCGCACGCACGCGGGCCGAGGCCGTGCGGATCGCGCAGGACAACGGCTGGCTCTGACCACCCCTGCGGGGCGCGCCCGGAGGGGGTGACGAACCTGACCGCGGGGGCCCGGCGGCGGTTTGCGACAATGGGGACGTGACTTCCACCCTCGATCCCGTCAGCACGCCCGCGTCCGGCGACCTCGGCGCGGCCGTGCCCGCCGCCGAGCGCGTCCTGCCGCCGCTGCAGATCGGGCCGATCACCGTGGACACCCCGGTGGTGCTGGCCCCGATGGCCGGCGTCACCAACCGCGCGTTCCGCACCCTGTGCCGCGAGGCCGGGGCGTCGCAGGGCTACGACCCCGGGCTCTACGTGGCGGAGATGGTGACCAGCCGCGCCCTCGTGGAGCGGAACGTCGAGTCGCTGCGGATCGTGACGTTCGGCGACGACGAGACGCCGCGCTCCGCCCAGGTCTACGGCGTCGACCCGGCCACCGTCGGCGCCGCGGTGCAGATCATCGCCGGCGAGGACCGGGCCGACCACGTCGACCTCAACTTCGGCTGCCCCGTGCCCAAGGTGACGCGCAAGGGCGGCGGCTCGGCGCTCCCGTGGAAGCGGCAGCTCTTCACCGACATCGTGCGGGCGGCCGTCGAGGCGGCCGAGCCGCACGGCGTCCCGGTCACCGTGAAGATGCGCAAGGGCATCGACGACGACCACCTCACGTACCTGGAGGCCGGTCGCATCGCGGAGTCGCTCGGCGTCGCCGCGGTGGCGCTGCACGCCCGCACCGCCGCCGAGTACTACTCGGGCACCGCCGACTGGACCGCCATCGCGCGGCTCAAGGAGGAGGTGCGCAGCGTCCCCGTGCTCGGCAACGGCGACATCTGGTCCGCCGAGGACGCGCTGCGCATGGTCCGTGAGACCGGGGCCGACGGCGTCGTCGTCGGGCGCGGCTGCCAGGGCCGCCCGTGGCTCTTCGCCGACCTCGCCGCCGCGTTCCACGGCACGACGACGCGGGTGCGCCCGGGCCTGCGCGAGGTCGCCGACACGATCTACCGGCACGGCGAGCTGATGATCGACTACTTCGACGGCGACGAGGGCAAGGGCATGCGCGACCTGCGCAAGCACATGGCCTGGTACCTCAAGGGGTACGTCGTCGGGGGAGAGGCGCGGCACGCGCTCGCGATGGTCTCCACGCTGGCCGAGCTGCGCGAGCGGCTCGACGCCCTCGACCTGGAGCAGGGGTACCCGGGCGAGGACGCCGAGGGGCCGCGCGGGCGCGCCGGCTCGCCGAAGCAGCCGCACCTGCCGTACGGCTGGCTCGACTCCCGCGAGCTCGACGCCGAGTTCGAGGCCAAGCTGCGCGAGGCCGAGCTCAGCGTCAGCGGCGGCTGACCGTCGCCGAGGTAGTACGAGCCTCCGCAGGGTAGGACGAGACCTGCCGAGGTAGTACGGGCCTGGCGAGGTGCACTACCTCGCGGAGTCTCGTACTACCTCGGCAGCTCTCGTCCTACCTCGGTGGGGTCGGTCAGGCGCGGAGCCAGACCGTGGTGTCGGCGGGGACGCGGGTCTGCGGGTCGGCGGAGCGGTCGGTCACGACCGGGCCGGAGGCGAGCAGCACCTCGGCGCCGCGGGGCAGGAGCACCGGCTCGGTGCCCAGGTTCGCGATCACGACGACGTCCTGGTTGCGCAGCGCGACGACGTGCGGCGAGTCGGCCCAGGCGTCCAGCCACGCGAGCGCGCCCTGGCCCAGGCCCTCGGCCTTGCGCAGCGCGAGCGCGGCGCGGTACGTCTCGAACGTCGAGCCCGCGACGCCGTACTGCGCGTCGGCGGCGTAGCGCGCGAACGATGCGGGCTGCGGCAGCCACGGCTCGCCGGCGGGCCCGAAGCCGTAGCCGGGGGCGTCGGCCGCCCACGGCAGCGGCACGCGGCAGCCGTCGCGGCCCGCCTCGGCGCCGCCGGTGCGGAAGTGCCCCGGGTCCTGGCGGACCTCGTTCGGCAGGGAGGTGTGCTCGGGCAGGCCGAGCTCCTCGCCCTGGAAGAGGTACGCCGACCCGGGCAGGCCGAGCATGAGCAGGCTGGCGGCGCGGGCGCGCCGCAGGCCGAGCTCCTCGTCGGGCTGCGGGTCGGTGGCGAAGACGCCGTTGACCTTGAGCGACGGGTCGGCGGAGCCGAGCCGCGACGGGTGCCGCACGACGTCGTGGTTGGACAGCACCCACGTGGTGGGCGCGCCGACCTCGTCGTTCGCCCGGTACGACGCCTCGACGACGGTGCGCAGGGCGGCGGCGTCCCACCCGGTCGTGAGGAACGAGAAGTTGAACGCCTGGTGCATCTCGTCCGGGCGCACGTAGCGGGCGAGGCGGCTCAGGGGCTCCACCCACGCCTCGGCGACGAGGCACCGCTCGCCGTCGTACTCGGCGAGCACCCGGTGCCAGGCCCGGTAGATCTCGTGCACGCCGTCCTGGTCGAACATCGGGCCCTGGTTGCCGGCGCCCGTGGAGCCGTCCTCGGGGGCGCCGGGGTCGGTGACCGGGGCGTCGTCGTCGGCCGAGCCGGCGACCATCTCCACGTGCCCGTCCCAGTCGGGCAGGCCGTCGGCCTTGATCATGCCGTGCGCGACGTCGACGCGGAACCCGTCCACGCCCCGGTCGAGCCAGAATCGCAGCACGTCCTCGAACTCGGCGCGCACCTCGGGGTTGGTCCAGTCGAGGTCGGGCTGGGTCGAGTCGAACAGGTGCAGGTACCACTGCCCGGGCGTGCCGTCGGGCTCGGTGACGCGCGTCCAGGCGGGGCCGCCGAAGATCGACTGCCAGTTGTTCGGCTCCTGCGAGCCGTCGGCGCCGCGGCCGTCGCGGAACATGTACCGCGCGCGCTCGGGGGAGCCGGGGGCGGCGGTCAGCGCCTCCTGGAACCAGGCGTGCTGGTCCGAGGTGTGGTTCGGCACGAGGTCGACGATCACGCGGATGCCGCGGGCGTGGGCGCCGGCGAGCAGGTCGTCGAAGTCGGCGAGGGTGCCGAACAGCGGGTCGACGTCGCGGTAGTCGGCGACGTCGTAGCCCGCGTCGTTCTGCGGGGAGCGGTAGAACGGGGACAGCCAGACGGCGTCGACGCCGAGCGTCTCGAGGTGGTCCAGCCGCGCCGTCACGCCGGGGATGTCGCCGATGCCGTCGCCGTTCGCGTCGGCGAACGAGCGCGGGTAGACCTGGTAGATCACGGCGTCGCGCCACCACTGCCGCGCGTCGCCGCTCCCGGCGTGCACGACGGCGCCGGTGCGGAGCAGGCCGCCCGTGTCGTCCCCCGTGTCGTCGGTCGCCGTCGGGACGGGTGCGGGCTGGGTGGAGGTCATCGCTGGCTTCCTCACCTGATCGGGGTCGGGGTCGGCACGGTCGGGTCGATCCGTGTCAGACCGTCGAGTGTAAGCGTTGCTGCAAGGGTTGCAGCAACGGACCCCGAAATGTGGCCCTCAGCCCTTCGGTGCGGCCCCCGTGGAGCCCCGCACGACCAGCTCTGGCGCGAACAACAGCTCGGTGCGGGTGGCCTGCTCGCCCTGGATCTCGGTGAGGAGCGCGCTCACGGTGGCCCTCGCCATGGCCTCGACGGGCTGCCGGACGGTGGTCAACGGCGGCTCGGTGAACGCGATGAGCGGCGCGTCGTCGTACCCGACGACCGAGACGTCGTGGGGCACCGACAGCCCGCGCGACCGCGCGGCGCGCACGGCGCCGAGCGCCATGAGGTCGGACGCGCAGACGACGGCCGTGTGCCCGGCGTCGAGGAGCTCGGCGGCCGCCGCCTGCCCGCCCTCGAGCGTGTAGAGGCTGGAACGTACGTGCTCCCGGGCTGCGGCCTCGTCGTCGGCCAGGCCGTGCCGCACGAGCGCGGCGAGGAACGCGGCGAGCTTGCGCCGCGAGGGGACGTACCGCTCGGGGCCGATCGCGAGGCCGATCGTGCGGTGGCCCAGGGTGACCAGGTGCTGCACCGCGACGTCCACGCTCGCGGCGTCGTCGGGCGAGACGAACGGCGCGTCGATCCCCGGCGCGTAGCCGTTGACCAGCACGATCGGCACGCCCTGGCTGCGCAGCATCGAGTAGCGGGTGTGGTCCGCGCGGGTGTCCGCGTGCAGGCCGGAGACGAAGACGATGCCGTCGACCGAGTGGTCCACCAGGGTGCTGACGTACTCGTCCTCGGTGGTGCCGCCCGGTGCCTGCGTGCACAGCAACGGCGTGTAACCGCGCTGGGCGAGGATCGACTCGATCGCCTGCGCGAAGGCGGGGAAGACCGGGTTGGTCAGCTCGGGGACGATGAGGCCGACGAGGCCCGCGGAGCGGCCGCGCAGCACCGAGGGGCGCTCGTACCCGAGGACGTCGAGCGCCGCGAGCACGGCCTGCCGGGTGGAGCTGGCCACGCCGGGCTTGCCGTTGAGCACGCGGGACACGGTGGCCGTCGACACGCCTGCCTGCTCCGCCAGGTCGCTCAGTCGGGTTCGCACCCGAGGAATCGTAGGGGACACGGGACCTCCTCGTCCTGGGGTGGGACGCCGACGGGTCGGCCGCCGGTCGCCTGCGCGTCGCCTCCATGTTGCCGCGCGTTGCTGAAAAGTTATCGCAAGATCTTGCATACCGCTGCAACGATCCGTACGTTGTGGGCATCAAGGGCCCCGCGACGAGCGCGTCGCGTGGGCCGTCCACCGATGACAGCTGGGAGTAACCACGATGCGAAGGAGCATCCTTCTCGCCTCGGCCCTGGCCACCACCCTGGCCCTGACGGCGTGCGGCAGCGGCGAGCCGAGCGGCGACGCGAGCGCGGACGCGGACGCGAGCGCCAAGCCCTCGGCCTCGGGCTCGCTGACGGTCTGGGTCGACGAGACCCGCGAGGCCGCGGTGACGACGGCCGCCGAGGCGTACGAGGCGGAGTCCGGCGTCGACGTCGAGATCGTCCAGAAGAACTTCGAGGACATCCGCGCCGACTTCCTCGCGCAGGTCCCCACGGGCGAGGGCCCCGACATCACCGTCGGTGCCCACGACTGGCTCGGCGAGTTCACCGCGAACGGCGTGGTCGCGCCGATCGAGCTCGGCGACAAGGCGGGCGACTTCATCCCGGTGTCGGTGCAGGCGTTCACGCAGGACGGCCAGGTCTACGGTCTGCCGTACGCGATCGAGAACATCGCGCTCATCCGCAACACGGAGCTCGCGCCCGAGGCGCCGAAGACGTACGACGACATGGTCGCCGCGGGGAAGAAGGCCGGCACCAAGTTCCCGTTCCTCATCCAGTCGGACGGCGACAAGGGCGACCCCTACACGTACTACCCGTTCCAGACGTCGTTCGGCGCGCCGGTCTTCGAGCAGAACGACGACGGGTCGTACCGGCCGGAGCTCGCCCTCGGCGGCGAGAACGGCGAGGCGTTCGCCACGTGGCTCGGCGAGCAGGGCGACGAGGGCAACCTCAGCATCGACATCTCGTACGACATCGCGGTCGAGGCGTTCGCCAAGGGCCAGTCGCCGTTCGTCATCGGCGGGCCGTGGATGCTCGAGCAGTTCAAGGACCTCGACCTCGCCGTCGACCCGATCCCGGCGCCGGGCGACCAGCCCGCGCAGCCGTTCGTCGGCGTCCAGGGCTTCTACGTGAGCGCGCAGAGCAAGAACGCCCTGCTCGCGAACGACTTCCTCGTCAACTACATGTCGACGCCGGAGGCGCAGACGGCGCTGTTCGAGGCCGGCGGCCGCCCGCCGGCGCTGGTCGAGGCCGCTGACGCGGCGTCCGAGGACCCGCTGGTCGCGGGCTTCCGCGAGGTCGGCGCCTCCGCCGTGCCGATGCCGTCCATCCCGGAGATGGGCTCGGTCTGGTCCTTCTGGGGCGTCACCGAGGCGAGCATCATCTCGGGCAAGGCCGACGACCCGGTCAAGGCCTGGAACAAGATGGTCTCCGACATCGAGGGTGCGCTCGGCTGATGTCGCGTGCCCGCTACAAGGGCGCCGAGGCCGGCTCCGGGACGTTCTCCGGAGCCGGCTTCGCCGTCAAGCTCGTGCTCATCGCGCTCGTGGACGCGCTCGGCGTCTTCGGCGTGCTCGCCGCGTGGCGTGCCGGGTCGTGGGGGATCCTCGCGGCCATGGTGGCGCTGCTCGTCGCCGCGAACTGGGTCTACTTCACCAAGCGCGCGCTGCCGCTGAAGTACATCCTGCCGGGGCTGGCGTTCCTGCTCGTCTACCAGGTGTACGTCGTCGGCTACACCGGCTACGTGGCGTTCACCAACTACGGCGACGGCCACAACTCCACCAAGGAGCAGGCGGTCGACGCCCTCCTGGTGCAGAACGAGCGCCGCGTCGAGGGCTCGCCCGCCCTGCCGCTGACGGTCGTCGAGGACGGGGACGGCGAGCTCGGCTTCGCCGTCGTCGAGGACGGCGCGGCGGAGGTCGGCACCGCCGAGGAGCCGCTCGCGGCGGCTCCCGACGCGACGATCGACGCCGGCGCGGTGACCGAGGTGCCGGGCTGGACGGTGCTCGACCGCGCGACCGTGCTGCAGCGGCAGGACGAGGTCACCACGCTGCGGGTGCCGGTGTCCGACGACGCCGCCGACGGCTCGGTGCGCACCCAGGACGCCCGGACGGGCTACGTCTTCCAGCCGGTGCTGGAGTACGACGAGGCTGCCGACACGATGACCGACACGTCGACCGGCGTGGTGTACGCGCCGAACGACGAGGGGCAGTTCGAGTCCGCCGACGGCGAGACGCTGCCCGTCGGCTGGCGCGTGACGGTGGGCTTCGAGAACTTCGCGACGGCGTTCGGCGACGAGCGGTACGCGGGCCCCTTCGTCAAGATCCTGCTGTGGACGTTCGCGTTCGCGGTGCTGTCCGTGGTGACGACGTTCGCGCTGGGCATGTTCCTCGCGATGGTCTTCAACGACCCGCGGCTGCGGGGGCGCAAGGTCTACCGGACCCTGATGATCCTGCCGTACGCGATGCCGGGGTTCCTCGCGGCCCTGCTGTGGTCCGGCATGCTCAACAAGAGCTTCGGCGTGATCAACCAGGTGCTGCTCGGCGGGGCCGCGATCCCGTGGCTCACGGACCCGTGGCTGGCGAAGCTGTCGGTGCTCGGGGTCAACCTCTGGCTCGGCTTCCCGTACATGTTCCTCATCTGCACGGGGGCGCTGCAGTCGCTGCCGGGCGACGTCTACGAGGCGGCCCGCATCGACGGCGCGGGCAAGTGGCGCACGTGGCGCTCGATCACGATGCCGCTGCTGCTGGTGGCCACGGCCCCGCTGCTCATCTCGAGCTTCGCCTTCAACTTCAACAACTTCACCCTGATCAAGATGCTGACGGGCGGCGGGCCGCGGTTCGACGACGCGTCGGTGCCGCTCGGGCACACGGACATCCTCATCTCGATGGTCTACAACGTGTCCGGGCTCGACGGCTCGGCGCCGCGCGACTACGGCCTCGCGAGCGCGCTGTCCATCGTGATCTTCGTGGTGGTCGGGGTCATCTCCGCCATCGCGTTCCGCCAGACCCGCAAGCTCGAGGAGCTGAGCTGATGACGACGTCGACCGACCGCGCGGGCTCGCGCCGAGGGACCGCGGCGCCGGGCACGGGGGAGCAGGTGCTGCGGCACCGCATGAAGCCGGGCCGCTGGGCCCGGGAGCTGGGCTGGCGGCACGTCGTCGGCGTGCTGGCGGTGCTGTACGCCGTCTTCCCGATCGTCTACGTCGTGTCCGCCTCGCTGTCGCCCACCGGCACCCTCACCGGCTCGAACGAGCTGTTCGCGCAGGTCAGCGGCGTGAACTATGCCGAGCTGGGCGACACCAGGTTCTGGACGTGGATGGGCAACACGCTCGTCATCGGCGTCGCGACGGCCGTGGGCACCGTGCTCATGGGTGCGGCCGCGGCGTACGCGTTCTCCCGCTTCCGGTTCGCCGGACGCCGCCTCGGCCTCACGTCGCTGCTGATCATCCAGATGTTCCCGCAGATGCTCGCGTTCGTCGCGATCTTCCTGCTGCTCATCTCCCTCGGCGAGGTCGTCCCGGCGCTGGGCCTGAACTCCAAGCTCGCGCTGATCTGCGTCTACCTCGGTGGCGCGCTGGGCGTGAACACGTTCCTCATGTACGGGTTCTTCAACACCGTGCCGCGGGAGCTCGACGAGGCGGCCAAGATCGACGGCGCCTCGCACGCCCAGGTGTACTGGACGATCATCCTGCGCCTCGTGACGCCGATCCTCGCCGTCGTGGCGCTGCTGAGCTTCATCAGCACGTTCGGCGAGTTCATCATCGCCCGGGTGGTGCTCCAGTCGGAGTCGAACTGGACGCTCGCGGTGGGGCTGTACGGCTGGGTGTCGTCGCTGCTCGAGGCCAACTGGGGCCTCTTCGCGGCGGGCGCCGTCCTGTCGGCGATCCCCGTGCTCGCGCTGTTCCTCTTCCTGCAGAAGTACATCGTGGGCGGCCTGACGGCGGGCTCCGTCAAGGGCTGACGGGCGGCCGCCGCGAGGTTCGCGCGGATCGACCTGCGATCCACCCGCGATCCTTGTGGCGGCCGTCACAGCACGGTCCTAGCCTGGGCGTCATGACCGACGACTCGCGCTCCTACGCCCCGGACCTCGCGCGTCTCACCGACGCCGCCGACGACTCGTTCTCCGTGCGCCGTGCGTACGGCGAGCCCTACGAGCACCAGGGCCAGCTGATCATCCCCGTCGCCAAGGTGTGGGGCGGCATCGGCACCGGCTCCGGCGGCGGCGCGGGCAACGGCTCCGCGAACGGTGCCGGCACCGGGTCGGGCAGCGGCTCCGGCCGCGGCACCGGCCAGGGCAAGGGCGACGGCAGCGCCCCGGGCTGGCGCCGGTCGTTCAGCGTCGGCTCGGGCGGGACCGACGCCGCCTCCGACGAGTCATCCGCCACGACGGAGGCCCCCGACGGACCGCGCGGCAGCGGGTCCGCGCACGGCGACGCCTCGGGCGAGGCACAGGGCGACGCCAAGGGCGAGCTGCAGGGCGAGGCCCACGGCGAGGGGCACGGCGAGGGCGGCGGCGGAGGCGGCGGCTACGGGCTGCGTGTCAAGCCGCTGGGCGTCTTCGTGGTCTCGGCCGAGGGCACGCGCTACCAGCCGGTGCTGGACCTCAACAGGGTGATCCTCGGCGGCCAGGTCGTCGGGATCGCCATCGCGCTCGCCGCCGGGTGGGCGATCGGGCGCCGCCGCCACTGACCGTCGTCCCGCGTCGGTCGGGCGGCCAGCCCGCCGGACCGACGAGAGGACGACATGACCACGCACGCCACCCCGACCACCGCACCGACCACCGCCCCGGGCGCCGTCCGCACCCTCCTGGACGCGCCCCACCACGACGGCTCGGCGCTGTTCGCCCCGACCGCGACGCCGGCGCTCGGCGACGAGGTCGCCGTGCGCGTGCGGGTGCCGAAGGGGGCGGGCGTGCGCGACGTCCGCGTCCGGACCGTGCGCGACGGCGAGCCCCGCCTGCTGCCCGCCCGCCGCGACGGCGGCGACGCGCACGAGGACTGGTACGCGGCCGATGTCGTCGTGCACCACCCGGTGACCTCCTACCGCTTCTTCCTCGACGTGCCGGGCGGCTACCGCTGGCTCGACGGGCGCGGGGTGCACGACCGCGAGGTGCCCGACGCCGCGAGCTTCCGCCTCACCACCCACGCGCCGGCGCCCGGGTGGCTGCGCGACGGGCTCGCCTACCAGGTCTTCCCCGACCGCTTCGCGCGCTCCGCCGCGGCCGACGGCCGGGACGTCCCGGGATGGGCCGTGCCCGCCGCGTGGGACGACGAGCCCGCCGGCTCCGGGCCGCTGGCCGGCACGCAGCTCTTCGGCGGCGACCTCGACGGCGTCGCCCTGCACCTCGACCACCTCCAGGCGCTCGGCGTGCGCACCCTCTACCTGACGCCGGTCTTCCCGGGACGGTCGAACCACCGCTACGACGCGGCGACCTTCGACCACGTCGACCCGCTGCTCGGCGGTGACGCCGCGTACGCGCGCCTCGCCCGGGCCGTGCACGACCGCGGGATGCGCCTCATGGGCGACGTGACGACCAACCACACCGGAGACGGGCACGAGTGGTTCGCCCAGGCCCTCGAGGACCCGGCCTCGCCCGAGCGCGGGCTGTACCTGTGGGACGACGGCGGGCCCGACGTCGTGCGGCCGGACGGCGGAGACCCCTACGTCGGCTGGCTCGGGCACGGGTCGCTGCCCAAGCTCGACTGGGCGGCCGACGAGACGTGGCGGCGCATGGTCACCGGGGAGGACGCGGTGATCGCGCGGTACCTGCGCGAGCCGTTCGCCCTCGACGGGTGGCGCGTGGACGTCGCCAACATGACCGGACGGCGGGGGAGCGCGGACCGCACGCACGCCGTCGCGCGGGCGCTGCGCGAGCGCATCCTCGCGGAGCGTCCCGACGGCGCGCTGGTCGCCGAGCACTTCCACGACGCCGCCGGGGACCTGGTCGGCGACGGGTGGCACGCGACCATGAACTACGCGGGCTTCACGCGCCCGGCCTGGTCGTGGCTGGTGCCCGACGGCTCGGACGTGCCGTTCCTCGACCTGCCCGTGCCGGTGCCGCGCCGCCCGGCGGCCGCCATGGTGGAGACGATGCGCGAGGTCGCGGCCCTGGTGCCCTGGCAGGTGGCGGCCACCCAGTGGAACATGCTGGGCTCGCACGACACCCCGCGGCTGCGCTCGATCGTCGGCTCGCGGGAGCTCGTCGAGGTCGCAGCAACCCTGCTGTTCACCTACCCGGGCGCGCCCGTCGTGTTCGCGGGCGACGAGGTGGGCGCCACCGGCACCAACGGGGAGCACGCCCGCACCACGATGGCGTGGGACCAGGCCGCGCGCGGCGGCGGCCCCCGGTGGGACGCCGCGACTCTGGACGTCTACCGGCGCCTGTCCGCGCTGCGCTCGTCGTCCGGCGCCCTGCGCGACGGCGGCCTGCGCTGGGCCGCGGTGCACGACGACGCGGTGGCCTACCTGCGCGAGACGCCGCACGAGCGCGTGCTCGTGGTGCTGGCCCGGGCGCCGTGGCCGGGCGTGCGGCTGCCGGGACACCTGCTCGCGCCCGGCGCGGAGCCGGAGGTGCTGTACGGCGGCCTCGCCGTCCGCGCGACCGCGGACGGCCTGGACGTCGCCGGCGACGGGCCGGGCGTCGCCGTCGTCCGCCTCGCCTGACGGCCGACCATGCACCTGCGCACCTCTGACCGCTCAGAACGTGCGCAGGTGCATGGTCGGCGCGGGCGGTCGTGACAGCATCGTCCTCGTGCCCCGTGATCTGGACCGCATCGCCGTCATCTCCGACGTCCACGGCAACCTCGGCGCGCTGGAGGCCGTGCTCGCGGACGTCGGGGCCCGCGGCATCACCCGCGTGGTCAACCTCGGCGACGACGCGGGCAAGGGGCCGCGGGGCAGCGCCGTCGTCGACCGCCTGCGCGAGGTGTGCGAGGCGGACGTCCGCGGCAACTGGGACGACTTCCTGCCGCGGCTCGAGGACGGCGCGCCGCCGGAGATGGCGTGGTGGCGCGACGAGCTGCGACCGGACCAGCTCGCGTGGCTCGGCGCCAAGCCCCTGAGCCACGACCTGCTGCTGTCGGGACGCCGCGTGCGGCTGTTCCACGCGTCGGCCACGAGCGTGCACACGCGCGTGCACTTCCACCACACGCCGGAGGAGTTCGCGGGCATGTTCGCCGCGACGGACCTCACCGGGCCCGGACCGGAGCCCACGGTCGTGGGGTACGGCGACGTGCACGACGCGTACCTCGAGACGCACCACGGCCGGACGCTGTTCAACACCGGGAGCGTGGGCAACCCGCTGGACGACCCGACCCCGGTGTACGTGATCCTCGAGGGCGTGCCGGACTCCCCGGACCCGGCGCCGTTCGGCGTCCAGCACGTGCGCGTGCCCTACGACGTCGAGGCCGAGCTGGCCGTCGCGCGCCAGGTCGGGATGCCCCGGTACACGGAGTGGGCTCAGGAGCTGCGGACCGCCGTCTACCGCGGCGGGGGCGTCGCGGCGTCGTGAGCCGGGGCGTCGGCGGGGCTCGCTAGGCTGCCCCCGTGCAGACGTTCGAGCAGGGCGCATTCGACGCCGACGTGCTGGGTCCGGCCGCGCGCCCGGACACGGGCGAGGAGTGGCTCGGCTCGTACACGGACCAGGACACCGAGCGCTGGTACCCCGAGCCGCCCAAGTCGAAGCACCGGACGGCGTTCGAGCGCGACCGCGCCCGCGTCGTGCACTCCTCGGGCCTGCGTCGTCTGGGCGCGAAGACGCAGGTGCTGGGGCCCGGCAGCGACGACTTCGTGCGCACGCGGCTCACGCACTCGCTCGAGGTGGCCCAGGTGGGGCGGGAGATGGGGCGCGCGCTCGGCTGCGACCCGGACCTCGTGGACACCGCGTGCCTCACGCACGACCTCGGCCACCCGCCGTTCGGGCACAACGGCGAGCGGGCGCTCGCCGAGGTCGCGGAGGGTATCGGGGGCTTCGAGGGCAACGCCCAGACGCTGCGGCTGCTCACGCGGCTGGAACCCAAGATCTTCGCCGGCGACGGCTCGCCGCGCGGCCTCAACCTCACGCGCGCGAGCCTGGACGCCAGCGTGAAGTATCCCTGGGCGTTCGGCACCGGCCCCGCGCGCCCTGACGGTGCCCCGACGCCGAAGTTCGGCGTCTACCCGGACGACCGGCCGGTCTTCGAGTGGCTGCGGCGCGGCGCGCTCGGCAGCCGGGTGCGGTGCATGGAGGCGCAGGTCATGGACCTCGCCGACGACATCAGCTACTCGGTGCACGACGTCGAGGACGCGGTCGTGGGCGGCCGGCTCGACCTGCGGGTGCTCGACGACGCGGACGAGCGGGCGCGCGTCGCCGCGCACGTGCGCGCCTGGTACGGGAGCTGGCACGAGCCCGACGCGATCGACGCTGCGCTGTGCCGGCTGCGCGACACCGGCTACCTGGTGACGGACTTCGACGGCTCCCGCCGGGCGCTCGCCCGGCTCAAGGACGCGACCAGCCAGCTCATCGGCCGGTTCAGCGGGGCGGCCCAGGACGCGACGCGCGAGGTGTTCGGCGACGGCCCGCTCACCCGCTACGTGGCGCGGCTCGTCGTGCCGCAGGAGACGGCGGACGAGATCCTGGCCCTCAAGGGCGTCGCGGTCGCCTACGTCATGGCGCCGCGCGAGTCCGAGCCGGTGTACGGCGCGCAGCGCGAGATCGTCGGCGAGCTCGTCCACGTCCTGGCCGACCGCGCCCCCGACGTCCTGGAGCCGCCGTTCGCCGCCGACTGGCGCGCCGCGGCCGAGGGCGGGCCCCCGCGGGGGCGGGGGGGGGGGCCCGGGGCCGGGCGCGCCGACCGGTACGCCCCGCCCGGGGGCGCGGCGGGC
>NZ_JBHTVZ010000026.1:22657-38207 GCF_042792715.1 Isoptericola sp. NPDC056618
CGGCCGCGCTCGACCCCGCCCGGCCCCCCCCCCCCCCCCCCGCCCGGGCCCGCCCTTGCCCCCCCGCGGGGGCCCCCCCGGCCCCCCCCCCGGGGGGGCGGCGCGCCGCCCTCGACCAGGTCGCGTCGCTCACCGACGTCTCGGCCCTGCAGTGGCACGAGCGGCTCGTGCGGCAGGGCTGACGCCGGCGGTCGTCAGGACTGCTCGGCCATCCACGCGTCGCTGGCGCGCTGGACGTCCTCGGCCGTGACGTCGTCGGCCACCTGGGCGAAGAACCACCGGTGCCCGGCCGGGCAGCGCACGGCCGCCTGCCGGAAGCCCGGGAACCAGTCGCCGGGCTCCTGCGTGCTCGTCGCCCCCGCGGCGACCGCGCGGGCGTGCGCGGCGTCGGCGTCGTCGACGTAGACGGTGAACGAGCCGGTCGTGGCGCCGTCCGGCTCGGGCGCCACCGCGCCCTCGGCCGGGAACGCGGCGGCCACGGTGAACGTGGACGAGCCGGCGGCGGTGGAGATCCGCAGGTCGGAGTGGATGATCGCGTCGCCCGCGGTGATGGTGTCGATCACCTCGGCGCCCAGGCCGGCGACGTAGAAGTCGATGGCGGCGCGCGGGTCGGCGACCGTGAGGTTCGGGTGCAGCGGTGACAGGTCCATGGCTCTCCCTCCAGCGTGCGTCCGGGCGGTCCCGGCGTGCGTTCCCATGCTGGTGTCGGCAGGTGGGTGCAGTCTTGGAGGAATGCGACAGGTGTTCGAACAGCGCCCCACGGCGACCACCCGCGGGTTGGTCGACCCGGCCGCGGCCCGCGGCGGGTTCGCGCTCGTGCGCCTCGACCCGGCCCCCGACCTGGCGGACCTGGTGGAGCGGCACTGGGTGGTCCGCTGGGACCTGCCGCCCGGGGCCGAGTTCACGCAGGTCGTGATCCCGCACCCGAACGCCAACGTGGTGGCCGAGGTCGACGGGTTCGCCGTGCACGGGATCCCCGGCGGGCTGTTCTCGCGGACGCTGCGGGGGTCGGGCGCGGTGCTGGGCACCAAGCTGCGCCCGGGCGCGCTGCGGGTGCTGCTCGGAGCCCCGGACGTCCTGCGCCCGGGGCTCGTCGCGCCGGCCGCCGCCGCGCTGTCGGGCACGCGCGGACCGACCGCGCACGACGTCGAGTCCGCCGGCCGCCGGGCGGTCGACGCGGCGCGGGCGGGCGACGACGCCGCGGCGGTCGCGGCCGTCACCCCGGTGCTGCGGGCCGCGGCCGCCGGGCGCCGGACGCCGCGGTCGGCGCTCGCCCTCGACCGGGTCGCGCGCGTGCTCGGCGCGGTGGTCGCGGGGGAGCTGGGCCCGGACGCCGGGGTCGCGGACCTCGCGGACCTGGTGGGCACCACGCCCCGCTCGCTGCAGCGGCTCTTCGCCGACTGGGTCGGCGTCAGCCCCAAGTGGGTGCTGCAGCGCCACCGGGTCCACCTCGCCGCGGACCTGGTCGCCGCCGACCCCGGCCGCCCTCTCGCCGAGGTGGCCGCCGCCGTCGGCTACTACGACCAGGCGCACCTGAGCGCCGACTTCGCGCGCGCCCTCGGGACGCCGCCGGCCGCCTACGCCCGCCGGTGCGCCGCCTCCCGCGCAGCGCTCGCGGCGGCCCTCGATCCCGCCGCTCGCCCGGCCCCGGGGGCCGCCGACCTGGTCGCCGCCGGGCGCGCATAGACTCAGGGCCGTGGCGGGACTGATCAAGCGCGAGGACGTGGAGGCTGTACGCGAACGCGCACGGATCGAGGAGATCGTCTCCGCCCACGTCACCCTCAAGCCCGCCGGCGTCGGCTCCCTCAAGGGCCTCTGCCCCTTCCACGACGAGCGCACGCCGTCGTTCCACGTCCGGCCGGGCGTCGGGCGCTGGCACTGCTTCGGCTGCGGCGAGGGCGGCGACGTCATCTCGTTCGTCCAGAAGATCGACGGGATGGGGTTCACCGACGCCGTCGAGTTCCTCGCCGACCGCGCGGGCGTGCAGCTGCGCTACGAGGACTCCCGCACCGGCGCCGCCGCCGACCGCGGCCCGCGCGAGGAGCCGGGCAGGCGCCAGCGCCTGATCGAGGCGCACAAGGTGGCCGCCGAGTTCTACTCCGAGCAGCTCTTCGGCCCGGGGGCGCAGGCCGGGCGGGCGTTCCTCGCCGAGCGCAGCTTCGACCGCGCCGACGCCGAGCACTTCGGCGTGGGCTACGCCCCGACCGGCTGGGACGCGCTGCTGCGCCACCTGCAGGGGCGGGGCTTCACGCAGGCGGAGCTCGTCGCGTCCGGGCTGGTCAGCCAGGGCCAGCGCGGCATCTACGACCGGTTCCGCGGCCGCCTCGTGTGGCCCATCCGCGACGTCACGGGAGCGGTGATCGGCTTCGGCGCCCGCCGCCTGTACGACGACGACCAGGGGCCGAAGTACCTCAACACCCCCGAGACGTCGCTCTACAAGAAGTCCCAGGTCCTGTACGGGATCGACCTGGCCAAGAAGTCGATCGCGCAGGGCAAGCGCGTCGTGATCGTCGAGGGCTACACGGACGTCATGGCCGCCCACCTGTCCGGGGTGGACTCGGCGGTGGCGACCTGCGGCACCGCGTTCGGCGGCGACCACGCCAAGGTGGTGCGCCGGCTGCTCGGCGACACCACGGCCGGCGGCGGCCTGCAGCTCGCGTCGGGGGCCTCGCTGGGCGGCGAGGTCATCTTCACGTTCGACGGCGACGCCGCCGGGCAGAAGGCTGCCGTGCGCGCGTTCGGCGAGGACCAGCGGTTCCACGCCCAGACCTTCGTCGCCGTCGAGCCGGGCGGCATGGACCCGTGCGAGCTGCGCATGGCCCGCGGACCCGAGGCCGTGCGGGCGCTGGTCGACGGGCGCCAGCCGCTCTTCGAGTTCGTCATCCGCACCACGCTCGACACGTTCGACCTCGACACGGTCGAGGGGCGTGTCGGAGCCCTGCGCGCGGCCGCGCCGCTGGTCGCCGGGATCCGTGACCGGTCGATGCAGCTCGGGTACTCCCGCTCCCTCGCGCGCTGGATCGGCATCGACACGGAGGACGTCCGCCGCGAGGTCGCGCGGGCCGCGTCGACGCCGTCGCGCGGCGCGCAGGACCAGCGACAGGGCCAGCGCCGGGACGCGCGCCCCGAGCCCGAGGCCGCGCCCACGACGCCGGTGCTCGCCGCGCCCGACCCGCGCGACCCGGTGGCGCGGCTGGAGCGCCAGGCGCTGATCGTGGTCCTGCAGTACCCGCAGCACGTGCCGGCGTCGTTCGACGAGCTCGGGGAGGACGCGTTCGGCGTCCCCGCCTGGCGCGCGGTGCACGACGCCGTGCGCGCCGCGGGCGGGGTCGCGGCCGGCCGCGAGGTGGGCGGTGGTCGGTGGGTGGAGACCGTGACCGAGCAGGCGCCCGAGACGGTCGTGCCGCTGGTCACGGAGCTCGCGGTCGCGCCCGTGCCCGAGGACCGCGAGGCGGTCATCGGGGCGTACGTGGCCGACGTCGTGCGCGCTCTCGTGGACCTCGGCCTCACGCGCCGGATCGCGGACGCGAAGAGCCGCCTGCAGCGGCTCGACCAGGAGAAGGACCCGGCGGCCTACCAGCAGGCGTTCACCGATCTGCTCGCCATCGAGCAGCAGCGACGCACGCTGCGGGAGCGCAGCGAGTCCTGACGTCCTCCCCGGACGGTCACAGGCTCCTCGTCAGGAACAGCGAGTCGCCGTGGACGTCGTCCGGCTCCACGCGGCCGGACGCCACGAAGCCCACCTTGGCCAGCACCCGCAGGGAGGCGACGTTCCAGTCGCGCACGGTCGACCAGAGGCGCTGACGGCCCGACTCCCGCGCCCACCCGACGACGGCCTGCGCGGCCTCCGTCGCGTACCCGGCGCCCCAGGTGCGCCGGAGCAGCTCGTAGGCCACCTCCGGCTCGTGGGGCCCGACGGTTCCGGCGATCAGCCCGCAGTACCCGATCACGTCGCCCTCGCCCCGGCGCTCCACGGCCAGCAGCCCGAGCCCGGGAGCGCGGGTGCCGTCGCGGATCCACGCCGTCATCTCGTCGAGCGTGGGCCGGCCCGCCTCGTCGAGGCGGCGGTGCGGCGGGACGCGCGGGTCGCGCTCCTCCCACAACCGGCGCTGGACGATCGCCTCCGGGACGCGCCAGGGCCGCAGCGTGAGGCGTGCGGTCTCGAGCACGGTCTCCGGCCCCCGCGCCGACAGGACTCCCATCCGCCGACCCTAGCGGCCGGCGGACGGGAGCCCGGACGTCAGCTCAGGTGCCGGGCGAAGAACCGCCCCGCGTCGTCGCCGGCGTACGCCGGGACGCCGGTGTGGCCGCCCAGGTTGGCCTGCAGCGTCTTCTCCGTCGAGCCGAAGGCGTCGAACAGGTCCAGGGCCGCCTGGCGGTCGTTGCCCTCGTCGTCCCACTGCAGCAGCACGTGCACGGGGATCGTGACGCGGCGGGCCTCCTCGAACGTGGCCCGGGGCACGTAGCTCCCGGCGAAGAGCCCGGCGGCGACGACGCGGGGCTCGACCACCGCCAGCCGGACGCCGACGGCGATCACGCCGCCCGAGTACCCGACGGGCCCGTCGAGCTCGGGCAGGGCGAGGAGCGCGTCGAGGGCGGACCGCCATTCCGGGACCGCCTGGTCGACCAGCGGGAGGACCAGCCGGTCGACGACGTCGTCGGGCACCGGCTCGCCGGCGGTGAGGGCCGTCCGCAGGTCCGCGCGCGCCTGGTCGGCGCCGGGGAGCGGCGGCCGGCCGCCGCTGCCGGGTCCCTCCAGGGCGGCCGTCGCGATGCCGTCGGAGGCGGCGTGCCGGGCGCGACCCACCAGCCGGGGGTACATCCGGTCCATGCCGAGGCCGCCGGGCTGACCGAGCAGGATCAGGGGAGCGGGGTCCGACGGCGAGGCGGACGGCGGCGTCCAGAGGATGCCGGGGATCCTGGGGTCGTCGCCGAGGGTGAAGCGGCGCTCGAGGACGCCGTCGTCGAGCTGCTGCTCGGCGGTGAAGGTCAGGGTGGGGCGCGGTGTCGAGCCCGGTGTCGAGCTGGGTCGGGTGGTCATGGTCGTGCCTCTCGGGAGTGCTGAGCGAACGGCGCTCCCGGACGACCTATCGCCCGACCATGACTCCGCGGAGGAGCACCTGTGTCGATACGTTCACGGGTACCACCTCCTTGCTCTGTCTCGCACGGCCTCGGCGAGGCTAGCAGCGGGCGCGCGGCCCCCTCAACGAGTTTTTCGGTCACCGTCACCGTCTCGGGCGCGGTCAGCCGGCCGGCGCGAGGCTGCCGTGCACCATGGCGCGGGCCAGCCGCCGGGTGGTGGCGGCGTCGACGGGGACGGCGCCGGTGACCAGCGTGAGCAGCGCCCCGCCGTACAGCAGGATCAGCGTGGGCACCGCCGCCGGGTCGACGTCGAGGCCGGTGTCCGCGTGCATCGCGGCGGTGAGGTCGGATGCCTGGGTCGCCAGCCCGGCGAGAGCGGCGGCGAGCGCGGGCCGACGGCGGGCCTCCAGCTGCAGCTCGGCGATCGCGAGGTAGCGGTCGCGGTGGCGGGTCGCGGCGTCGAGCAGCGACGCGGCGATGAGGTCGGTCGTCCGCTCGAGCGTCTCGGCCCGGGCAGCGGTTTCGTCCCGGTGGGCGGCGCGGCCGGCGCCCAGCGGCGCGGCGGCGACGGACGCCTCCGTCGCGGCCCGGGCGTCCGCGAGGTGCAGCTCCACGATCCGCTCCGCGGTGGCGACCAGCAGCTCCTCGCGGCCGCGGAAGTAGTTCGCGGCGGTGCCGGCCGGAAGGCCGGCGGCGCGCTCGACCGAGCGGTGGCTGACGCCGTGCACGCCCGCGTCGACGAGCAGCGCGACGGCGGCGTCGGTGAGGGCGCGGCGTCGCTCGGGGTTGGTCCGGGGCACGGGCGCCAGTATGGCAAGATCGATACCACCACGCACGTAGTGGTATCGACGAGCGGCGGAGGACGCATGGCAGGGACGGCGGTCGTGGTCGGCGGCGGCATCGGTGGGCTCGCGTCGGCCGTCGCGCTGGCGGAGGCGGGCTGGGCCACGACCGTGCTCGAGCGGGCGCGCCGGCTGGGCGAGGTGGGTGCGGGGGTGGCGCTCACCCCGAACGCGGTCGCCGCGCTCGGCGGCCTGGGGTTCGACGACGACGCGGTCGCGGGCCTCGGCCCGCGCACCTGGGCCACCGGTACCCGGGACCGGCACGGCCGGCCGATCCTGCGCCTGCCCGACGACCCCGACCTGCGTGCGACCACCGCCCTGCGCGGCGTCCACCGCGCGCGACTGCACGGCGCGCTGCTCGAGCGAGCCCGCGCCCTGGGCGTCGAGGTCGTCACGGACGCCCGCGTCACGACCGTCGTCGCGGGCGTCCCGGGCGGTGCGCGCGCCGTCGTGCACCACGCGGACGGTGCGGGCGCGGAGCGGGAGCGCGAGGCCGACCTCGTCGTCGGCGCGGACGGCGTGCGCAGCGCCGTGCGCGCCGCGCTCTACCCGGGCAGCCGCCCCGCGTACTCGGGGTTCTCGAGCTGGCGCGCGGTCGTGCCGGGCCTGGCGGCCGAGCCGGGCCTGCTGCAGTACTGGGGCCCGGACGCCGAGTTCGGCACGATGCCCGTGTCCGGCGGCGCGACCTACTGGTACGGGTACGTGCGCATGCCGGAGGGCGCGCGGCTGGACGACGAGCACGGCGCAGCCACGGACCGGTTCGCGGGCTGGACCGACGAGGTGCGGCAGGTGATCTCCGCGACGCCGCCGGAGGCCGTGATCCGGCACGACGTCCTGCACCTGCCCGGAGGGCTGCCGTGCTACGTGCGGGGGCGCGTCGTCATGGTCGGCGACGCGGCGCACGCGACGGTCCCGACCATGGGGCAGGGCGCAGCCACCGCCCTCGAGGACGGCGTGTGCGTGGGCCGGATCGTGGCGGCCGGGGTCGCGTCGGGGCAGCCGCTCGGCGATGCGCTCGCGGCCTACGACGCCGCCCGCCGGCCGAGGTGCCGGGCGCTCGCCCGCGCGTCGGTGGCCAGCGGCCGGTTCGGCTCCCACCTGGGCCCGCGCGGTCAGGCGCTGCGCAACGCGGTGATGCGGCGCGTGCCGGCCGCCGCCGTCACCCGAGGCGCGCGCGCCGTCATGGGCTGGACGCCGCCCGCCCTGCCCTGAGGGGTCAGGCCGTCGCCCCGGTGCGGGCGCGGCGCTCGCGGGCCTCCTGGAGGTCGGCGGGCATGAGCGCGGCGAGCACGACCAGCACCACGGCCACGGCCACCAGGAGCACGAAGACGAGGTGGATCGCGGACATCAGGCCCGGGCCCACCGGCGTGCCGTCCGGGCCGAGGGTCGTGCGCGCGTTGACGATCGCGCCGCAGACGGCGACGCCCACCGCGGAGCCGAGGGAGCGGGCGAACATGTTGGTGCCCGTCACCGCGCCGCGCTCGGTGAACGACGCCTGCGACTGCGCGGCGATGAGCGTCGGTACGGCGGTGAGGCCCATGCCCGCGCCGATGACGAAGCACGCGCCCGCGACGGCGACCACCGACGAGCCGGACGCGAGCAGCAGCGTGAGCGCCGTGCCCACCACGACGAGCGACGTGCCGATCATCGCCGTGTACCGGAAGCCGATGCGCAGGTAGAGGCGGCCGGCGTTGGATGCGGACAGCGGCCAGCCCACGGTCATCGCGGCGAGCGCGAAGCCGGCGACGAGCGGGCCGGTGCCCAGCACGCCCTGGGCGTAGATCGGCACGTACGTCGACAGGCCGAGCACGACGACGCCCACGAGCAGCGAGACCGTGGTCGACACGCCCACCACCCGGCGGCGCAGGATGGCGAGGTCCACGATCGGGTGCCTCGTGCGGCGCGCCTGCACGGCGAACGCGGCGAGCAGCAGCACCGCGACGGAGAAGACCACGACCGACGGCAGCGAGCCCCAGCCCCACCGTGTGCCGCCCTCGAGGAGGCCGAGCAGCAGCATCGTGCTGCCGCCCGCGAGGAGCGCGGCGCCGAGGTAGTCGATCGGCTCGCGCTCGCCGGTGCGCGGGGCCTCGCGGTACCGGCGAGCCAGCATCCAGGCGGCGAGCGCGCACAGCGGGATGTTCACCCAGAAGATCCAGCGCCAGCTCGTGAACTGGGAGAACACGCCGCCGAGGGTCGGCCCGACGACGGCGGAGATCGCCCACACGGACGCGAGGTAGCCCTGGGTCTTCGCCCGCTCCTCCAGCGTGTAGATGTCCGCGGCGATCGTCATCGACACCGGCATGACGGCGCCCGCGCCGAGCCCCTGCACCACGCGCCCGGCGATCAGCACGCCCATCGTCGGGGCCGCACCGGCGAGCACCGACCCCGCGAAGAACAGCGCGACACCGACGAGCATCAGTCGCTTGCGGCCGAGCACGTCGGCCAGCCGCCCGAACACCGGGGTGCTCACGGCCTGGGCGAGCAGGTACGTGGAGAACAGCCAGGGCAGCTGGTCGAACCCGCCCAGCTCTCGCGCGATGGTCGCCGACGCGGTGGCGATGATCGTGGCGTCGAGCGCGACGAGCGCCGTCGAGAGCATCAGGGACAGCAGGATGGGGCCGCGCTCGGAGCGCAGGCCGACAGAGGCATGACCGGTCGTGGGCACGTGAGGCACAAGTCCGCAGGCCGTGGCGGGTATTCCCGGTGCCCGCCGGTCGGCTGCGAGAGACTGGGGGCGCATCCCCACGACCACGAAGGACGACCCGTGACCCTGCCCGGCCTCTCCGCCGCCCCGCTGTACCTCGACTGCGACACCGGTGTCGACGACTCGCTCGCCCTCGCCTACCTGCTCGCCTCGCCCGAGGCCGACCTGGTCGGCGTCGGGAGCGTCAGCGGCAACATCGACGCCCGGCAGGGCGCCGTCAACACGCTCGACCTGCTGGCGCTCGCGGGCCGGCCCGACGTCCCGGTCGCCGTGGGAGCCCATGACCCGCTGGCGGGCAGCTACGACGGCGGCGCGCCGTCGGTGCACGGCCGCAACGGCGTGGGCGACGTCGCGCTGCCGCCGTCCGGGCGGGAGGTCGCGGCGGAGTCGGCCGTCGAGCTGCTGCTCCGCCTGTCGCACGAGCACGCCGGCGCCCTGCGCGTCGTCGCCGTCGGCCCGCTCACCAACCTCGCCCTCGCGCTCCGCGCCGACCCGACGCTCCCGGCGCGCGTCCGGGACCTGACGATCATGGGCGGGGCGGCCCTGCACCCGGGGAACGTGACGCCGGTCGCCGAGGCGAACATCGCGAAGGACCCGGAGGCGGCCGCCGAGGTGCTCGCGGCCGACTGGGACGTCACCCTCGTGCCGCTCGACGTCACGATGGTCGACGTGCTCGAGGAGTCCGACCGCAAGGCCCTGCTCGAAGCGGGCACGGCGCTGGCCCCGTGGCTGGGGGAGGTGCTCGACGTGTACTTCGGCTTCCACGTGGACACGTTCGGCCGTCGCTGCTCGGCCCTGCACGACCCGCTGGCCGCCGCGATCGCGACCGGCGGCGTGACGCCGACCCTCGCGCCGCGCGTCCCGGTCGTCGTCGACGCCACCGCCGGCCCCGGCCGCGGCCAGACGGTGTGCGACCTGCGCGGCCGGTACGCCGGCTACCCCGACGTGCCCGGGGCGCGCACCCGCGTGGTCCTCGCCACCGACGCGCCGCTCACCCCGCACCTGATGGAGCGCCTGGTGACCCTCTGACCGGGCACGACGAAGGCCCCTGTCCTGCGCTGCAGGTCAGGGGCCTTTCTCGATGCTCCCGCGGTTGGACTTGAACCAACGACCGTCCGATTAACAGTCGGATGCTCTGCCAGCTGAGCTACGCGGGATCGCGTGGTCGTCCGGCCGGTGGCCTTCGAACCGGGAAGAACACTACCAGGCTCACACGGGTAGTCCGGACGCTCCCCGCACCCTGGACTCCGTGGCGTCCACCACTCGGGCGACGCGCGGGTCATCGAGATCGACGCCCTGCCCTGCGATCGCCTGCGAGAAGAGCTCGCCGTCCGCCGTCCGCCGGACGGCGACCTTCACGTCGCCGCCGGGTACCACCACCGTCTCGGCCAGCACGACCGACCACTGGACCCGCTCCCGCAGGGCCTGGGGGAACGACGTGCGCTCCGCGTCCACGAGCCGCAGCACGGTGTCCGGGGCGGCGTCCACCCATTCGATCGCCAGCTCGGACCGCTCGGGGTCGAACACGCCGCGGTCGACGTCGCACCACGGGCGCCGCGTCACGACGTCCCCGACGCCGGGTCCGACGACGACCAGGTCCGCCGTCGTCGCCACCGCCCACCGGTCGTCGGGGAGCTGCGCGGACGCGAGGACGCGCTCCCCGCGTGCCAGGGGGAGCCCTCGTCGGAGGTCGTCGGGCAGGGGGGAGCGGCGGAACCACATGGCGACACCGTACCGACTGCGCCGGGCGCGACCGGGCGGGTCGGGCCGCGTCGGGTCAGGTGGGGCAGGATGTGGGCATGCAGACACCCCGGCCTGCCGCCCTCGTGGTGACGTCCCACCGTGGTTGACCTCACTGAGCCGCCGGCGCAGTCCGCGCGGGGCCGCGCAGGCGTGGAGTGGGGCCGGGTCCTCGCCCTGCTGGGCGTCGCGGCGGTGGCCCTCGCGGCGGTGCCCTTCGTGTCGTACCTCTTCCTCGGCGGCGTCTTCGGGGGCGACGGTGGGTACGCGCTGGTCCTGGTGCCGGTCGTCGTGGCGGCCGCGCTCGGCGGACTCGTCATGGGGCGGCAGGGGAGGGCCGGGGTGGTGCTCGGCGCGGCCGGCCCGGTCGCGGCGATCGTGACCTGCGGCGCGTACTTCCTCGCGACGTCGCGGGAGCCGATGGTGGCCGTGGGCTGGATCGCCGTGGCGGTCGGCCCCCTCGCCGCGGCGATCGCGGCGCTCGGTCTGCCCGGCCGCTGGCGGCTCGCGGGGCTGGTCGTCCTGGTCCTCACCCTCGGCGCCGGGGCGACGCTCCACCACGCCGGCGAGACAGAGCGCGAGGACGCCGCGCTCGCCCGGCTGACCCTGCCGTACGTCCTCGACGACCCCGACCTCGTCATGTACGACGCGCAGGTCGGGGAGACGTACTCCACCGTCTCCTACGCCGGGCCCGGCTATACCTACCGTCGTGCCGATGTCCGACGAGGACCTCCGCCGCTGGGCGGACTGACCGTCCCGGGCCGGTGAGTGCCGGGGTCGTCAGTCCCTGGCGTCCTGCACGTCGTCCTCGGGCCTCGGTGCCGCGTCCTGCGCACGCTGCTCGCGCTTGAGCCGCGCCTGCTCCAGCAGCCAGCGCATCTCCGGGTCGTCGTCGGAGTCGGCGGCGGCGGTCTCGTCCGTCTCCCAGGTGCGCCGCCGCCCCGGGTACCGGGCCGGCGGCACGGGCCCGGCGGGGTACCCGGTCCGCGGCGCGGGCCGGCGGTTCGCCCGGGCGCGCCGGCTCACGACGATCCACGCGATCGACCCGGCGAACGGGAGCAGCAGGATGATGAGGATCCAGAATCCCTTCTGGATGCCACCGCCGTCCTCCTCGTCGGACTGGACGACGTCCACGAGGGCGTAGACGACGAGCGCGAGGTAGGCCAGCATCGGCAGCACGCGGAGCATGGCCCTGGAGAATAGCGGCTCGAGTGCGCCTCGTCACCGCCTCTTCGCAGGTCAGCCGGGGTGGTTCAAGGGAAAGGACGCCCACACGTGCTTTGCCGGGCCGGAGGTGTACCACCCCACGCGCGCCGACAGGCGTTCCGCGATGAGGAGGCCGAGCCCGCCGTGGCCCGGGGGGCGGTCGCCGTCGACGGTCGGCACCCCGGCGACGTCGTGGTCGACGACGTCGAGGAGCCAGGTGTGCTCGTCACGCAGCAGGCGGACGACGGTCGGCGGAAGGCCGTGCAGGAGGGCGTTCGTCGCCAGCTCGGAGGCGATCAGGACGATCTTCTCCGCGGTGTCGTGCATCGCGGTGGCTCCGTCGCCGGACGGGCCGACGATGCGGGCGAGGGCGGACCGTAGCCGGCTGAGCTCCTCGGAGTCGGCGAGGACCCATTCCGCGACCGGTGCGTACCCCGGTGGGGGCGGTGCCATCGGCACGCCGGACACGACGGACGGGATGACGGTGTCGTCCAAGGGTTCTCCTCCAGAGGTCAGCGCAAGGTCAGGCGGCCGCCGGGTGAGGGGCGGCGGGAAGGGTCAGGCGTCGTCGTCCCCGGAGGCCGGCGTGCTGTCGGCCTCGGCGAACCGGACCGTGTGCTCGAGACCGGTGAGGGTGATGACGTCGCGGACGGCGGCCGGGGCGCCGACGAGCAGCGGTCCCTCGTCCGCGGTCCCTCCGAGCAGGAGGAGCCGCAGGCCGGAGGAGTCGAGGAAGGTGACCCGGCGGAGGTCGATCGTCTTGGGCCGTCCGTCCAGGGACGCCTTGAGCGTGTCGCCGACGTCCTGGGCGACGGCGACGTCGACCTCACCCCAGACGATCCAGGTCCTGCCACCGTCCTCGAGGGCTGCTCCACCCGAGCTGATACTCACGCATCCACCTTCGTCGGTCTGTCGTCGGCGTCGCCGCCTCGTGGTCCTTCCCGCTCGTGCAGAGCCGAGCAGGCACCGTGCGGGCCACGGGCCGGCACCCACCACCGTGGGCGCTGTCCCGGGCACTCGGAGTGCCCCGTGCCGGGCTTGAACCGGCGACCGATCGATTATGAGTCGACTGCTCTGACCAGCTGAGCTAACGGGGCGCGCGGCGAGCATACCGGCGCGGTGGCTCGGGCGTGCGGTGGGCCACGTGCCGCGGTGTCATGGGGAAGTGACCATCACCGTGAAGCGCGTGTACGAGGAGCCGGCCCCGGACGACGGCGCCCGGGTCCTCGTGGACCGGCTCTGGCCGCGCGGGATCTCCAAGGAGCACGCCCATCTCGACCGCTGGTGCAAGGAGGTCGCGCCGTCGACTGGCCTGCGCACCTGGTTCCACCACGACCCGCACCGGTTCGAGGAGTTCGAGCGCCGCTACCGCGCCGAGCTCGCGGGCAACCCGGAGGTTCCCGAGCTGGCGGCGCTCGGCGCGGGGGACCGGCGCCTGACGCTGGTCTACTCGGCGCGCGACACGGAGCACAACCAGGCGTTGGTGCTGCGCGACGTGCTGGAGGCCTACCTGGACGAGACCGGTTCCGCCTCGGGGGCCTGAGCGCGGGTCGCTCTGGCCGGCCCGTGGCCGAGGGCGCGTCCGGCGCGTTCGAGGTCGCGCGCGACGGCGCGCTTCAGGCGCGGGCCGAACGGCCGCTCCACGAACCGGTGCACGAGGTAGGCGGCGGCGAGCATGATGACGGTGACGACGGCGAACGTCACGGCCGCCGGTGCGTGCGGGCTCGCCTTGCCGATGAGCCACTGGCCCCACGAGGAGTGCAGGAGGTACAGCGGGTACGTCAGGGCGCCGACGAGGGTGAGCCACTTCCATGACAGCCGGTCGAGGCGGGTGAGCGACACCAGCGCGACCAGGGCGAAACAGACGAGGATGGCGACCCAGGAGGCCTGGGCGCCGATGGTGACGTCGGTGCTGTGGGCGATCCGCAACGCCTGGCTGTGACCGGAGATCACGCCGGCCAGGGCGATGTTGAGCGTGAGCACGAGCCACAGCACCAGCGAGCGACGCTCCTTGGTCAGCAGGTAGAGCATCATGCCCCCGGCGAACAGCGGGGCGTCGGTGCCCACCAGCACGGTGATCCAGAGCGTGCTGCCCGACTGGACCGCCACCGCCGCGAGCACGGGCCACACGGCGGCGAAGGCCACGAGCCGGTTGCGGGTCATCCCGAAGGCGAGCAGCACGCCGATGAGGAGGTAGAAGCGCAGCTCGGCCCACAGGGTCCAGTAGACGGACTCGATGTCCTGCACCCCGAACGCGCGCTGGACCATCGTGAGGTTCGCCGCCGTCTCGGGGATGTCGACCTCCTTGTGGCCGGGTGCGACGACCACGAGCAGCAGCACGACTGCGGCCACGGACAGCCAGTAGGCCGGGAAGAGTCGGCCCACGCGCGAGGCGGCGAAGGACCGGACGCCGCGGCCCCAGGCGGACATGAGGATGACGAAGCCGCTGACCACGAAGAAGAGCTGGACCCCGAAGGACCCGAAGACGGCGACGGGCTGGAGGTTCGGGAACGCCTCGTCGGTGCGCGGGCCCCAGGCCGAGTGGTTGACGGCGAGGTAGTGGTAGGCGAGCACGGCCATGGCCGCGACGAACCGCATCCCGTCCAGAGCGGCGAGACGCGGGCGTCCCGCAGCGGGGGCGGCCGCCCGTCCCGGTTCGAGGGCGAGGGGCGTGGTTGACTCGGTCATCGGTCGTAGCATCGCTCGGCACGTTACCAAACCGTGATAATCGGCGCCTCCACCGGCTCACGACGTGGGAGAATGCGGGCCATGGCGATGCGAGAGATCCGGGTGCTGCCCGACCCCGTGCTGCGCACACCCTGCGACGAGATCACCACCGTGGACGATCGTGTCCGCTCCCTCGTGGAGGACCTCGTCGAGACCGTCGACGCCGACGGACGGGCGGGCCTCGCGGCCAACCAGATCGGCGTGAGCCTGCGGGCGTTCTCCTGGAACGTCGACGACGAGATCGGCTACGTCCTCAACCCGCGGATCGTGGACCTCTCGGAGGAGACCCAGGACGGCGACGAGGGCTGCCTGTCGGTGCCGGGGCTCTGGTACCCGACCACCCGCGCGTGGTACGCCCGGGTCGTCGGCATGGACGTCGACGGCAACGAGCTCGTGGTCGAGGGCACCGGCCTCATGGCGCGCTGCCTGCAGCACGAGTGCGACCACCTGGACGGCAAGCTCTACCTGGACCGCCTCGAGCGCACGGCGCGCAAGAAGGCCATGCGGGAGCTGCGCGAGCGCCTCTGAGTTCCTCAAGGGGTGCTCAAGAGGAAGCGTGAAGTCTGCGTTTCCTCTCGCACCCTCGCCCGCCATCGGGCAGGATGTGTCAAGACGACACACCGTCAGAGCTCGCCGACCAGCAGGCCTACCGGTTCGAGGACGTAGGGGAAGACGGACCTCGGAACCAGGGAGGACAACATGGCTGGTGCGATCACTCGCGGTGTGCTGTTCGTGCACTCGGCACCCCGTGCGCTCTGCCCTCACCTCGAGTGGGCGGCGGGCAACGTGCTCGGGGGACGCGTGTCGCTGGACTGGACTGCCCAGCCGGCGGGGCGCGGACTTTACCGTGCCGAGTACTCGTGGCAGGGCGCCCAGGGAACGGGCGCCCGGCTGGCCTCTGCCCTGCGGGGCTGGGACCACCTGCGCTACGAGGTGACGGAGGAGGCGAGCCACGGCGCCGACGGCGCGCGGTGGTCGCACACTCCCGACCTCGGCATCTTCCACGCCATGACCGACGTGCACGGCAACGTCGTCGTCCCGGAGGATCGTGTCCGGGCCGCGATGGAGTCCGCGCACGACGGCCGCGGTGTGCGCGAGGCGCTCGATCTCGCCCTCGGCACCGCCTGGGACGACGAGCTCGAGCCCTTCCGCTACGCCGGCGCCGGCGCTCCCGTGCGCTGGCTGCACCGCGTGGGCTGAGCGGAGCCACGACACGCACGACGACGCCCCGCCACCTCCTGCGAGGCTG
>NZ_JBHTVZ010000027.1:0-34421 GCF_042792715.1 Isoptericola sp. NPDC056618
CTGTCGCGCCATCCCGACGGGTGGCGCGACAGATCGCTTGCTCGAAGGGCGGTGCGTGCCGACGTCGTGACGATCCGGTGCGGGGTCGTGGCGCGGCGCCGGCGGGGTGGCGCGCGCCGCTAGCGTGACGCGGCGTGACCACCACCGACGTCGAGATCACCGCCGACCTGGTCCGGGACCTGCTGCGCGAGCAGCACCCGGACCTCGCCCACCTCCCCGTCCGCCTGGGCGCGCGCGGCTGGGACAACCAGCTCTGGCGGCTCGGCGACGACCTCGCCGTGCGGCTGCCGTGGGCCACGGGGTCGGCCGACGCCCTCCTGCGCAAGGAGCACGACTGGCTGCCCGGGATCGCCCCGCACCTGCCGCTGCCGGTGCCCGTGCCGCAGCGGCTCGGCGAGCCGGGCGCCCTGTTCGGTCGACCCTGGATCGTCACGACGTGGGTGCCCGGCGAGCCCGCCGACCGTGCACCCGTCACGCGGCCGGAGTCGGCGGACGTCCTCGCGGCGTTCCTGTCCGCGCTGCATCACCCGGCCCCGGACGGCGCGCCGGCCGGACGGGGCCGCGGTGGCTCGCTCGCGGACCACACCGTGGGTGTCGAGCACGGTCTCGCCGAGGTGGTCGAGCGCGGGCTCGTCGGCGACCCCGAGCCGCTGCGCGCCGTCTGGCAGGACGCCGTCGACGCCCCCGCGTGGGACGGGCCGGCGGTGTGGCTGCACGCCGACCTGCACCCGGCCAACGTCGTCACCGCCGACGGCGCCCTGAGCGGCGTGGTCGACTTCGGCGACCTGTGCGCCGGCGACCCCGCCTACGACCTGGCCGGCGCGTGGCGCCTGCTGCCCGACGGCGCCGTCGACCTCTTCCACGCGGCCTACCACGGACCGGACGGCCGCCCCGCCGACGACGCGACCCGACGTCGCGCCCGCGGGTGGGCGGCGGCCACCGCGCTGGGCGGGCTGCTCGTCGGCCACGCCGGCGACCACGGCCGCCCGGGCGGCAAGCCCACCTGGGGGCCGCCCGCCCGGGCGACCCTCGAGCGGCTGGTGGCCACGGCCGTCTGAGGGAACGGCGGCCCGGCGAAAGTTGCCCGACGAGCGCTGACCGGGCGCTCGGGAGGGGCGGTCCGTCGGTCAGTCGCCCGCGGCCTGCCCCAGCTCGCCGGCGATGCGCTGCTCGAGCGCGTCGGTGGCGGCGTCGGGCAGCACGACGATCCCCTCGAGCTCCTTCATGGCCCGCCGGTACGCGGACTGCCGCTCGGCCTGCGACGACCCCTCGTCGTCGGCCATGGCCAGGAGTTTCTTCGCCCGGTCGAGGGCCTGCCGTTCGGCGGGGGAGAAGTCGGACGCGCGGCGCCGCTTCGCCTCCCGCTCCGCGACGTCGAAGCGGACCTGCATCTCGCGGACGGCGTCGCGGTAGCGGTCGAGGCGGCGGCGGTCGCGCAGCTCGTCCAGGTCGTCGGGGCGGAGGTCCTCCGCCACCCGCCGGGCCCGGTGGAAATCGACGGTCACCTGCTCACGCATGTCCGACATCAACGGGTACTCGAGGGACTTCACGGCGTCGAGCTCGTACGCCAGCCAGCGCTGCTGCGTCGCGTCGTGCGCGGCCACCGTGCGCTCGATCTCGCTGGTCAGGGCCTCGCCGTCGGCCTGCTCGGCCGGGGCGGCGGGCTGCGGGGCGCCGTGCTTGATGCGGTACATCTCGAGCTTGTCCTGGCGCCGCTGCCGGTCCCAGCTCGAGATGCCCCGGGCCATGCCGCCGACGGCGGGGCCGACGAAGAAGATCAGCCACCAGTACGAGCCGAGGAAGTCCCAGACGCTGTCCACGGGGTCCACGCTATCGGCGCGGCCGTGCCCGGTGGGTGGTCGCGGGCGCCCGTGCTGAGGCGCCGGTCTAGGCTGGGGGCGTCAACCCAGCACCGTCGCGGGCGTCAGCGGCCCCGGGCACTCGCCTGAGCGTGGTCGCGCGGTCGCCCGCGGACCCCGTCTGAAGGAGCACCCGTGGCAAGCATCGAAGCCGTTGGAGCACGCGAGATCCTCGACTCGCGCGGCAACCCCACCGTCGAGGTGGAGATCGCGCTGGACGACGGCACCTTCGCCCGCGCGGCGGTCCCGTCGGGCGCCTCGACCGGCGCGTTCGAGGCCGTCGAGCGTCGTGACGGCGACAAGGGGCGCTACCTGGGCAAGGGCGTCGAGGGCGCGGTCAACGCCGTCATCGACGACATCGCCCCCGAGCTCATCGGCTACGACGCCGAGGAGCAGCGCATCATCGACCAGACCCTCATCGAGCTGGACGGCACCCCGAACAAGGGCAAGCTGGGCGCCAACGCGATCCTCGGCGTCTCGCTCGCCGTCGCGAAGGCCGCCGCGAAGTCGGCCGGCCTGGACCTGTTCCGCTACGTGGGCGGCCCGAACGCGCACGTGCTGCCCGTGCCGATGATGAACATCATCAACGGCGGGTCGCACGCCGACTCGACGGTGGACTTCCAGGAGTTCATGATCGCGCCGATCGGTGCGCCGACCTTCAAGGAGGCCCTGCGCACGGGCACCGAGGTCTACCACGCCCTCAAGAGCGTGCTGAAGGGCAAGGGCTTCTCCACGGGCCTCGGCGACGAGGGCGGGTTCGCCCCCGACCTGCCGTCGAACTCCGCCGCCCTGGACCTCATCGTCGAGGCGATCGAGAAGGCGGGCTTCACGCCGGGCTCCGACGTCGCCATCGCGATGGACGTCGCCGCGACCGAGTTCTTCAAGGACGGGGCGTACCACTTCAAGAACGGCGAGGTGCACTCGACCGAGGACATGATCAAGCTCTACGAGGGCCTGGTCGCGAACTACCCGATCGTCTCCATCGAGGACCCGCTGTCCGAGGACGAGTGGGGCGCCTGGACGCAGTTCGTGTCCGAGGTCGGCGACAAGGTGCAGGTCGTCGGCGACGACCTGTTCGTCACCAACCCCGAGCGCCTCGCCCGCGGCATCGAGGAGAAGGCCGCCAACTCGCTGCTGGTCAAGCTCAACCAGATCGGCACGCTCACCGAGACGCTCGACGCCGTCACGCTCGCGCAGCGCAACGGCTTCACGACGATGACCTCGCACCGCTCCGGCGAGACCGAGGACACCACCATCGCCGACCTGTCCGTCGCCACGAATGCCGGCCAGATCAAGACCGGCGCCACCGCCCGCGGCGAGCGCATCAACAAGTACAACCAGCTCCTGCGCATCGAGGAGGCGCTGGACGACGCCGGTCGTTACGCCGGCCGTTCGGCCTTCCCGCGCTTCCAGGGCTGACGCCCCGGACGCTGCACGACGACGGCCGGTCGCTCCGCACGGGGCGGCCGGCCGTCGTCGTCCCCCGGCGTGCCGCCGTCCGCATCGAGCGTGCTGGATCGATCCTCGACCGGCGGCCGTCTCGAGGAGCAATGCAGCACCCTCGATGCCGGAGCTGCCGGGCGCGCCGACGACGGTCCCGGCCCCGGGCGGTGCGGCTCGGCAGAATCGGGGCGTGCCTGCCCGTCGACCGACCTCGCCCGCCGCCCGCCGCCCGGCGTCGCGGCACTCGGGGGCGCGCGGCGGTTCCGCGCGGCCCACGACGACGTCGAACGCGTCGGTGGGCACCAAGCCCAAGGCCCCGGCGAAGGGCGCGAGCGCGAGCGCGGGCGCGAAGGGCACGGCCAAGGGCTCCGGCAAGGGAACCGCCACGAGCGGCAAGGGCGCGGCGGGCTCGCGGCGCGGGTCGCGTCGTCCGGCAGGGCCGGCGCGCGAGGACCGGCGGCGCAGCCGCTACGGGCTGGTGCTGCCGGAGGTGCTCACCGTCCGGCTCATCGTGCTGTCGGTGGTGGTGCTGCTCGCGGTGGTGCTCCTGCTGCCCACGGTGCGCGGCGCGGTGACGCAGGCGCACGAGCTGGACCGGCTGCGCACGGAGCTGGCCCAGAACCGGGCCGAGCGCGACCGGCTGGAGGTGGAGCTCGGCCGCTGGGAGGACCGGTCGTACGTCGAGGAGCAGGCGCGGTCGCGCCTCAGCTTCGTCATGCCGGCCGACAAGGTGTGGCGCGTCGTCGACCCCGACGCGGCGGGGGACGACGACGTCGACCCGGTGACGGGCGAGGCCGTGGGCTCCGGGCCGGTGGGGACGTCCACGGGGCCGAGCGTGCCCTGGTACCAGTCGGTCTGGGAGTCGGTGCGGGTGGCCGACGGACCGGCCACCACGGACGACGACGCCACGGGCGACGAGCCCGGGCCCGGCGGTTCCCCCAGCCCGTCGTCGGGAGGCTGACCCGCGCCGGCGGACCGTCGGTCAGCGGCCGCCCGGCCGGTGGCCGAGCCCGGCCGCGACGGCGGCGGCGGTGTCGAGGACGACGGGCACGAGCGACTCCACCCGCGCGGGCGGCATGTACGGACGGGTGGCGGAGACGCTCACGGCGGCGACGATCGCGCCGGACGCGTCGCGCACGGGCGCGGCGACGCAGAGGATGCCGGGCTCGTTCTCCTCCAGGTCGAACGCGACCCCGCGACGGGCGGACGCCTCCATGACGGCGACGAACTCGTCGGGCGTGAGCACGTCGGCCGTCGGTCCCTCCGGCGCGTCCCCGCCGACGCGCCGCTCGGCGACGAACTGCTCGCGCCACCGGTCGGGGCGGTCGAGCAGCAGGGCCTTGCCCACCCCGGTGCGCGTGAGCGGCATCCGGTGCCCGACCCGGGAGCGCATCTCCGCGCCGCGGGTGCCGGGGATCTTGTCGAGGTAGAGCACCTGGCCGCGGTCCTCGACGGCGAGGTGCACGGTGTCGGAGACGCGGGCTGCGAGCGCCCGGAGCGGCCCGGCCGCGACGTCGGCGACGGGGTTCTCCTGCAGCGCCTGGTAGCCGAGCTCGATGAGCGCCGGGCCGAGCGCGTACCGGCCGTCCTCGAGGCGGCGCACGTACCCGGTGGCGAGCAGCAGCTGCAGCAGGCGGTGGGCGGTGCTGCGGCCGATGCCGGTGTCGGCGGCGATGTCGCGCAGGCGGCCGTGCCCGCGGGCGACGGCATCGACGACGGCGATGCCGCGGGCCAGCGTCTGCGTGCCCGAGGGCGCGGGGGACTCCGGGGGGAGGGGCAGGCTCACGGCGACGAGGCTATCCCGATAATCGGGACACAGTTCTCATCATCGGGAACGGCTGCCTACCGTTCACGACCATGGCCGATGACGCACCCGGGCGCGACGCCTCGCTCGTCGCCCTCGACTGGGGCACCTCCAGCTTCCGGGGCTGGCTCCTGGACGCCACAGGCGCGGTCCTCGACGAGGTCCGGACGGACGACGGCACCCTCCGCTGCTCCGCGGGCGCCGGCTCCGCGCCGGAGCGTGCCGCCGCGTTCGAGCGCACGTTCGCGCGCCTATGCGGGTCCTGGCTCGACCGCCGCCCCGGCCTGCCCGTCCTGGCCGCGGGGATGGTGGGCTCCAACCACGGGTGGGCGGACGCGGGGTACCTCGACGTTCCAGCCGCGCTCCCGCGGCTCGCCGACCACCTCACGCCGGTGCCGGTCACCGGGACCGACGTCGGCACCGTCGTGCACCTGGTGCCGGGCCTGCGGGTCACCGAGCCGGACCCCGACGTCCTGCGCGGGGAGGAGGTGCAGCTGCTCGGCGCGCTGGAGGAGGCCCGCGAGGAGGGCGGCGCGGCGCGCGCCACGGCGGTGCTGCCGGGCACGCACTCCAAGTGGGTGCACCTCGACGGCGACCTGGTCACGGGCTTCGGCACGGTCATGACCGGCGAGCTGTACGGCCTCCTGCTGCGCGACAGCATCCTGGCCCGCCTCGCCGACGACGGCCCCGGCGACGGCCGCGAGGACGGTGCTGACGACGGCACGGGGCCCAGCTCGTGGGAGGCGTTCGACCGTGGGCTCGACGCCGAGGCGCGGCGCGGGGACGAGCGCGGGCTGGCGGCGCTGCTGTTCACGGCGCGCACCCTCGTCATGGCGGGCATGCTCCGGCCGGCCGAGGTGGCGGACTACCTCTCGGGCCTTCTCGTCGGGTCCGAGGTGCGGCACGCGCTGCGCGCCGACCCGGCCCCGCGCGTCACGGTGTGCGCCTCCGGCGCGACCGCGCGCCGCTACGACCGGGCGCTCGGGCGCCACGGCGCCGCCGCGCACGTCGCCGGCCAGGACGTGGCGGTGCGCGGTCTGTGGCGCGTCGCCCGCGACGCCGGGCTCGTGGCCGCACCCGCACCCGGACCCGGGACCCGGGACCGCCACCACGCCACCACCCCGTCCCGCACCGAGGAAGGACTCTCATGACGCACCGACCCGTCGGCCTCGTCGCCATCCTGCGAGGAGTGACGCCGCCCGAGGCCGTCGACGTCGCGGCCGCCGTCCTCGAGGCGGGGTTCGACGCCGTCGAGGTGCCGCTCAACTCTCCCGACCCGCTGGTGTCGGTCCGCCGCATCCGCGAGGCCGCGGGCCCGGACGCGCGGGTCGGGGCGGGCACCGTGCTCACCCCCGACGACGTGCGCCGCGCCGCCGCCGCCGGGGCCTCGCTCGTCGTGTCGCCGAACACCCGGCCCGACGTCGTCGCGGAGACCGTGCGGCTCGGGCTGGAGAGCTTCCCGGGGGCGGCGACGCCCACCGAGGCGTTCGCCGCGCTCGACGCCGGGGCCACCGCGGTCAAGCTGTTCCCGGCCACCGCGGTCGGCGTCACGGGCCTGCGCGCCTGGGCGAGCGTGCTGCCCTCCGGCACGGCGCTCGTCCCCGTGGGCGGCGTCGACGCCACGACCCTCGGCGGGTGGGCCCGCGCCGGCGCGGCGGGCGCGGGCCTGGGCACCTCGCTGTACCGGCCCGGCGACGCCGCCGCGACCGTCGCCGCCCGCGCCGCCGAGCTCGTCCGCGTCTGGGCCGAGCACACGAACCGCTGACCCCGCACCCCACGCTGAGAGGAAGCCGTGAAGATCACGTCGCTGACGACGTTCGCCGTCCCGCCCCGCTGGCTCTTCCTGAAGATCGAGACCGACGAGGGGATCGTCGGCTGGGGAGAACCCGTCCTGGAGGGTCGCGCCGCGAGCGTCGCGGCCGCCGTCGAGGAGCTGTCCGACTACCTGGTGGGCAAGGACCCGCGGCATATCGAGGACCACTGGACGGTGCTGTACCGCTCCGGCTTCTACCGGGGCGGCGGCGTCCACATGAGCGCGCTGGCCGGTATCGACCAGGCGCTGTGGGACATCAAGGGCAAGGCGCTCGGGGTGCCCGTGCACGAGCTGCTGGGCGGGCGCGTGCGCGACCGCATCAAGGTGTACTCGTGGATCGGCGGCGACCGGCCGGCCGAGACCGCCGCGGCCGCGCGCGAGGCCGTCGGGCGCGGCTTCTCCGCCGTGAAGATGAACGGCCCCGAGGAGATGCAGTACCTCGACACCTGGGACAAGGTGGAGCGGGTCGTCGCCAACGTCGCCGCCGTCCGCGAGGCCGTCGGGCCCGACGTCGGCATCGGCGTCGACTTCCACGGGCGGGTGCACCGCCCGATGGCGCGCGTCCTCCTCGAGGCGCTGGAGCCGTACCACCTGATGTTCGTCGAGGAGCCGGTGCTGTCCGAGCACGTCGACGGCATCGCGGACGTGCTGCGCGCCTCCAGCACGCCCATCGCGCTGGGGGAGCGCCTGTACTCGCGGTGGGACTTCAAGGACGTCATCACGTCCGGCGTCGTCGACGTCATCCAGCCCGACCTCTCGCACGCCGGCGGCATCACCGAGGTCCGCAAGATCGCGGCCATGGCCGAGGCGTACGACATCGCCGTCGCCCCGCACTGCCCGCTCGGGCCGATCGCCCTCGCCGCCTGCCTGCAGCTCGACGCCGTCACCTACAACGCGGTGATCCAGGAGCAGAGCCTGGGCATCCACTACAACACCTCCAACGACCTGCTCGACTACGTCGTCGACCCGTCCGTCTTCGCCTACTCCGACGGGTCGGTCGAGATCCCGCGCGGCCCCGGCCTCGGCATCGAGGTGGACGAGGACTACGTGCGCGAGCGGGCCGCGGTCGGGCACCGGTGGCGCAACCCCGTGTGGCGGCACGCGGACGGCTCGTTCGCGGAGTGGTGAGCGGGCGCACCCCGGCAGCGGCACCGGCGGGGGAGCGCCCGGGGGAGAATGGGTGCTGCCCCGCCCGCGACGCCCCGAGGACCTCCCCTATGACCGACCACTCCGCCCCCGTCGGCGACGCCGACCCGACCGTGGTCACCGACCGCGACCTCGAGGTGCTCGCCGAGCAGCTCGGCCGCGAGCCGCGCGGCGTCGTCGGCATCGCCGCCCGCTGCGTGTGCGGTCGCCCGCTCGTCGTGCGCACCGCGCCGCGGCTGCCCGACGGCACGCCGTTCCCGACCACGTACTACCTCACGCACCCGGGGGCGGTCGCCGCCGCGTCGCGGCTGGAGGCGGACGGCGTGATGAAGGAGATGACGGCGCGCCTCGCCGAGGACGAGGAGCTGGCGGCCGCGTACCGCCGGGCGCACGAGCACTACCTCGCCCGGCGCGCCGAGCTCGGGCAGGTCGACGAGATCGAGGGCATCTCCGCCGGTGGCATGCCCACGCGCGTCAAGTGCATCCACGTGCTCATGGGCCACGCGCTGGCCGCGGGCCCGGGAGTGAACCCCCTCGGCGACGAGGCGCTCGCCCTCGTCCGCGACCAGTGGCGGCCCGACCGCTGCACCTGCTGACGGCCGGCAGGCGGGCCGTCGGTGTCGGATGAGACAGTGTGGCCCGTGACAGAGAGCTCCACACGCGCGACGCGGGTCGCCGCGATCGACTGCGGCACCAACTCCATCCGCCTCCTGGTGGCCGACGTCGGCCCCGGCGGCACGCTCACCGAGATCGACCGGCAGCTGCGCATCGTGCGGCTCGGGCAGGGCGTGGACCGCACGGGCGAGCTCGCCCCGGAGGCGCTCGCGCGCACGCTCGAGGCGTCGCGCGACTACGCGAAGGTCATCACCGAGGCGGGCGCCACGCGCGTGCGCTTCGTCGCGACGTCGGCCACGCGCGACGCGCGCAACCGGCGGGAGTTCTTCGACGGTGTCCGCGCGGCGCTGGGCGTCGACGCCGAGGTGGCCTCGGGCCGTGAGGAGGCGGAGCTGTCGTTCCGCGGCGCGACCGCGGGCGTGGCCGCGCAGCACCCCGGGCCGTACCTGGTGGTGGACCTCGGCGGCGGCTCGACCGAGCTGGTGCTCGGCACGACGACGCCGGAGGCCGCCCTCTCGCTCGACGTCGGGTCGGTGCGGATGACGGAGCGCTACCTGCACTCCGACCCGCCCGCGCCGGCCGAGGTGGAGGCCGCGCGCGCCGACGTGCGCGCCGCGCTCGACGACGCCGCCCGCACCGTGCCGTTCGGCCGGACCACGACGCTCGTCGGTCTCGCCGGCTCGGTGACGTCGGTGACCGCTCACGTCCTGGGGCTGACGGAGTACCGGCGCGACGCCGTGCACGGCGCCGTCCTCGGCGTCGACCGGGTGCTCGCCGCGTGCGACGACCTGCTGCACCGCACCCGCGAGCAGCGCCTCGCCCTCGGGTTCATGCACCCCGGTCGCGCGGACGTCATCGGCGCGGGCGCGCTGGTCTGGTCCGAGGTCGTGCGGCGGGTGCGGGACGACGTCGCCGCCGCGGGCGGCACGCTGACCGACGTCGTGACCAGCGAGAGCGACATCCTCGACGGCATCGCCCTCTCGCTCGCGTGACCGTGCGGCCTGACCTGCGCGAAAGCTGCCGGGGGCCGCAGGATGGACGGCCCGACTGCGTGCCCCCGGCACGGTCGTAGAATGGTGTTCATGCCTCAGAACGTTCTGTCGTCGGACACCTCTGTCCAGGACGCGCCCGCCGCGGCTCCGCGGCCCCGCAAGGTGCCCCGCATCGTCGTCCTCGGCGGTGGTTCCGTCGGCCTCTATGCGGCGCGTCGTCTGCGCCGCAAGCTCGGCAAGCAGGACGCGGCGATCGTCGTCGTCGACCCGCGGCCGTACATGACCTACGCGCCGTTCCTGCCGGAGGCCGGCGCGGGCTCGATCGACGCCCGCGACGTCGTCGCCCCGCACCGCAAGGCCCTTAAGGGCATCGACGTGCTGCAGGGCCTGGTCAACCACATCGACCACGCCGGGCACAAGGTCACGATCCACCCCGAGGAGGGGCCGGACTACGAGGTCTCGTACGACCAGCTCGTCGTCGGCCTGGGCTCGGTCTCCCGCACGCTGCCCATCCCGGGTCTCGCGGAGAACGCGATCGGCTTCAAGAACGTGGAGGAGGCCATCGCGGTCCGCAACCACGTGCTCAACCGCATGGACGTCGCCTCGTCCACGTGGGACGCGGACGCGCGCAAGCGCATGCTGACGTTCACGTTCGTCGGCGGCGGTTTCGCCGGCATCGAGGCGCTGGCCGAGATCGAGGACATGGCGCGGTACGCCACGCGCAACTACCCGACGATCGACGCCGAGGACCTGCGCTTCGTCATGATCGAGGGCTCGGGCCGCATCCTTCCCGAGGTCTCGGAGCCCATGGGCCTGTGGGCGCTCGACGAGATGAAGAAGCGCGGCATCGAGTTCCACCTCAACACGTTCCTGTCGTCCTGCGTGGACGGGCACGTCGTCACCTCGACGGGCGTGGAGTTCGACACCGAGACGATCGTGTGGACCGCCGGCGTCAAGGCGAACCCGGTCATCAAGGAGGAGTCGGACCTCCCGTTCGACCGGATGGGCCGCGTCATCGTCAAGCCCACCCTGCAGGTCGCGACGGAGGACGGCGAGATCGTCCCCGACGCCTGGGCCGCGGGCGACTGCGCCGCCGTGCCGGACGTGCTCAACCCCGGCCAGTTCTGCCCGCCGAACGCGCAGCACGCGATCCGCGAGGCGACGAAGCTCGCCGACAACCTGGTCGCCGTCCTCAAGGGCGAGCAGCCCGAGGACTACGCGCACAAGAGCGTCGGCGTCGTCGCGTCCCTCGGCCTGTACAAGGGCGTCGCGGAGCTGTTCGGCTTCCTCAAGCTGCGCGGCCCGCTCGCGTGGCTCGCGCACCGCGGCTACCACGTCATGGCGATGCCGACCGGCAACCGCAAGGTGCGCATCCTCATCGGCTGGGTCGGCCAGTTCCTCATGGGGCGCGAGATCGTGTCCCTCGGCTCCCTGCACGACCCGCGCGACGAGTTCCGCAAGGCGTCCGTGCCGCCGAAGCAGCCCGGCGAGAAGGTGGAGCAGAAGGCCGAGTCGTCGGCCGCGCGCGCCGAGAAGGGCTGACCCTCACCGGTACCGTGAGCGGGCGTCGGGCGATCTCCCCAAGGGATCGCCGGGCGCCCGCTCCGTCGTCCCGCCCCCGTAGCCCAACTGGCAGAGGCAGCCGGCTTAAACCCGGCCCAGTCCCGGTTCGAACCCGGGCGGGGGCACCTCTGCGGCATCGTCAGCCGTCGGTGGCTCCCGCCATCTCCACCTCGACGTCGGCGCCCGCGCGGCGGAACGCGTCGACGACGCGGCGGACGGCGAGGCGCTCGGCCCGGTCGGGCCGCAGGACGGCGGAGACGTGTCGCGCGATGGCGACGTCGGTCAGCTCGCGCAGCACGAGGCGGTCGCCGGTGGGCGTGGTGAAGCGCGGCAGCACGGCGACCTGGTCGCCCGCGGCGACGAGCGCCTCGATGAGGCGGTTGTCGCGCAGTCGCTGCACCACGCGCAGCTCGGCCCCGGTGGCCTGCTCGACGGCGAGCCGCACGGTGTCGAACGGGTAGCCGAGGGGCACCCCGATCCAGTCCTGGTCGACGAGGTCGCGCGGCCGCACGTGCGGCAGGCGCGCGAGCGGGTGGTCCGCGGCCATCGCGATGTCGAGGGGCTCGCGGGCGAGCGGCACCACGGTCAGGCCCTCCGCCCCGGCGGGCCGCACGCTGGTGAGCGAGTGCGCGACGACGACGTCGTGGTCCGCGGTGAGCGGTCCGTACTCGGCCTCAGCGATGTCGACGTCGGCGCAGCGCACCGTGATCGCGGTGCCGGCGAGGTCCGCCATGACGCGGGGGAGCAGGAATGTCGCGGCGCTGGCCAGCGCCGCGACGGTGACCGTGCCCGACGGCTCGCCCTGGAACTCGTCCCACCGGGCCTGGACCTGCGCGAGCGCGGCGGCGACGCTCGCCCCGCCCTCGGCCAGCAGCCGGCCGGCGTCCGTGAGCCGCAGCCCGCGGCCGGACGGCTCGACGAGCGGCGTGCGCAGCTCGCGCTGGGCGGTGCGCAGCTGCTGGGACACGGCCGACGGCGTGCGGTGGGTGGCGTGGGCGACGGCGGTGACGCTGCCCCGGTCGGCGAGCTCGCGGAGCAGCTCCAGGTGCCGGACATCCATGAAGCCAGACTACAGACAGAGTGAAGCAACTTTCGCTTGTCCTTCAATGTCTGCCCGGGTGAGGCTGGGCGCATGCCCGCCCGCCACCGGCTGCTCGCCGTCCTCGTCGCCCTCCTGTGGGGGCTGAACTTCATCGCCATCGACGCGTCGCTGCAGCACTTCCCGCCGATGTTCCTCGTCGCGCTGCGGTTCGCGCTCATCGCGCTGCCCACCGTCTTCCTGGTGCCGTGGCCGGACGTGCCCGTGCGCTGGGTGGTCGGCTACGGGCTCGGGTTCGGCGCGCTGCAGTTCCTCTTCCTGTACTGGGGGATGGCGGCGGGGATGCCCGCCGGCCTCGCGTCGCTCGTGCTGCAGATGTCGGGCCCGTTCACCGTGCTGCTGGGCGCCACGTTCCTGCGGGAGCGGGTGACCGGCCGGCAGGTCCTCGGGATCCTCGTGGCCGTCGGCGGACTCACCCTCGTGGCGTGGCAGCAGGCCGCGACCGCCACGGTCGTGCCCTTCCTGCTCACGCTGGCCGGCGCGTTCGGCTGGGCGATCGGCAACGTCTGCAACCGGCAGGCGAAGCCGCAGAGCCCGCTGCGCCTCACCCTGTGGATGTCGGTGGTGCCGCCGCTGCCGATGCTCGCGCTCTCGCTGCTGGTCGAGGGCCCCGGCGAGATCGCCCGCTCGCTCACCTCCTGGGACGACCCCGCGGCCGTGGGCGCCGTCGTCGGCCTCCTGTACACGGTGGTGGTCGCGACGGTGCTCGGCTCCGGCGTCTGGACCTGGCTCATGGCCCGCCACCCCGCGGGCGTGGTCGCCCCGTTCTCCATGCTCGTGCCGGTGGTCGGGATGTCGGCGGCCTGGCTGCTGCTCGGCGAACGGGTGACCCCGCTCGAGGGCGTGGGCGCAGCGTTCGTCGTCGGCGGGGTGCTCTACGGCAGCAGCCGGGCCGCGCGGCGGCTTCTGCCGTCAGCAGAACGGCCGACCGCGGCGCCGCTGGCGGAGCCCACCGGGGCCGGTCGCGGGTAGCGTCGTGGGCATGACAGCGGACACACGGGTCGACACCATGGTCCACGCCACGATCCGCGGTGCGGCCGAGGTGGAGCACGTGCGCGAGCCGCTGCTGCGGCACCTGGTCGGGGCGATCCTGCGCCGGGCGCGCCTGGGGCAGGGCCGCACCCTGCAGGAGGTCTCGCAGGCGGCGCGCATGTCGACGGCGTACCTGTCCGAGGTGGAGCGCGGCCGCAAGGAGGCGTCGTCCGAGATGCTCGCCGCGGTGTGCGCGGCGCTCGGCATCCGGCTCGTGGACCTCGTCGCCGAGGCGCACGACGCGCTCGCCGCGAGCGCCGAGCAGCAGCAGCGCGTCCGGGTGCTCACGTCGCTGCGCGACCGGTCGCCGTCGTCGTCCCGGCACGTGCGCTCGGCCGCCGCGCGCTCGACGACGTCGGACGTCGTCGCCCTCGCCGCGTAGGAACCGGGCGGCGTGGAGTTCTTCGTCTTCCACCGTGATCGTGCCGGCTCGCGCGCTCTGCGAGAGGCGCTCAACGAGGAGCACCTGGCCTACATGGACCGGTTCGCGGACGGGATGATCGCGCGCGGCCCGACGACGACGGACGACGGCGAGACGCTCACCGGCAGCGTGCACGTCCTCGACCTGCCCGGGCCCGCCGACGCCCGGGCGTTCGCGTTCGACGAGCCCAACTACCAGGCCGGTGCGTACCGCGACGTGCTGCTGCGACGGTGGCGCGACCTGCTCGGGCGCACGATGTGGGAGTCCCCCGGCGGGCCGGGGGACGGCCCACGGTTCCTGGTCCTCGGGCTCGGGTGGCGGGGGAGCGGCGAGCCGCTCGTCGCGGCCGGTGCGCGGGTCGGCCTCGTCGCGGCGGGCCACCTCCTGTCCGACGACGGCGCCGTCGTCCTCGGGGCGGCCGCGCTGGTCGAGGCCGCCGGGCCCGACGACGCCCGCCGGGTGCTGGTCGTGGACGACTACGCGGACGTCGAGGTCCACGACTGGCACGTCGGCGGGCGCCCGGCGGCTCGGGACGACACCTAGGTCGGGACGGCTAGGCCGCGGCGCGGTCCGACAGCTTGCGCGAGGTGACGACGGCGTCCGCCACCCCGTAGTCGACGGCGCCCTGCGCCGACAGGATGAGGTCGCGGTCGGTGTCGGTGCGCAGCCGTTCCACGGTCTGCCCGGTGTGCCGGGCCAGGAGCTGCTCGGTCTCGGCGCGCAGGCGCAGCACCTCGCGCGCCTGGATGGCGAGGTCGGACACGGTGCCCTGCCCCTGGGTGGACGGCTGGTGCAGCAGCACCCGGGAGTGCTCCAGCACCGTGCGCTTGCCGGGCGTCCCGGCGGCCAGCAGCACCGCGGCGGCGGACGCGGCCTGGCCCATGCAGGTGGTGGCGACGTCGCTGCGCACGTACTGCATCGTGTCGTAGATCGCGGTCATGGCCGTGGCCGAGCCGCCGGGGGAGTTGATGTACAACCCGATCTCCTGCTCGGGCGCCTCGGACTCCAGGTGCAGCAGCTGCGCCATGACGACGTTCGCCACGCCGTCGTCGATCTCCGTGCCGAGGAAGATGATGCGGTCGCGCAGGAGCCGGCTGAAGACGTCCGAGTAGCGCTCGCCCAGCGGCGTGCGCTCGACGACGTTCGGGATCGTGTAGCTCATCCGCTCGTTCATCGTCGTCGTCATCACAGCCCCGCCCTCCGGCCGGCGGCCGACGGCCGCACGTCCTCCACGCTCTCGACGATCCGGTCGACCATGCCGTACTCGACCGCCTCGGTGGCGGTGAACCAGCGGTCGCGGTCGCTGTCGGAGGCGATCTGCTCCACGGTGCGGCCCGTGTGCTGCGCGGTGAGCTCGTGCATCACGCGCTTGGTGTGCTCGAGGTTCTCCGCCTGGATCGCGATGTCGACGGCAGTGCCCCCGATGCCGGCCGACGGCTGGTGCATCATCACCCGCGTGTGCGGCAGCGCGTACCGCTTGCCCTTGGTGCCGGTGGTGAGGAGGAACTGGCCCATGCTGGCGGCGAAGCCGAACCCGACCGTCACGACGTCGTTCGGCAGCAGCCGCATGGTGTCGTAGATGCCGAGCCCCGCGGTGACGGAGCCGCCGGGGGAGTTGACGTACAGGGCGACGTCGGACCGCGGGTCCTCCGCCGACAGCAGCAGGAGCTGCGCGACGACGCGGTTCGCGACGGCGTCGTCGATCTCGGTGCCGATCACCACGATGCGCTGGTGCAGCAGCCGCGCGGTGAGCTGGTCGTCGAAGGCGGGCGCGGTGGGCGGTGCCGGTGTGCTCAGGGTCGGTGTGTCCTGGGTCGGTGTGCTCATGTCCCCACCGTCCGACGACGGTGGCCGCAGCGGGAGGGTTCTCTGCCGGGAGCGCATCTGCTCAGGGCAGATCCGGCGGGAACCCTCTCGCGGGGCGGGCGGTCAGAGTCGCGGGAACCAGCGCCGTCGGACACCGACGAGGACGAGCCCCACGAGCACCAGGACGATCGCCGCCACCATCAGCCCGACGTCACCGAAGCCGGTGGATGCCAGCGCGCCCGGCAGCGGGGCCTGGGACGACGGCGGTGCGTCGGCGTGCGGTGCCCCGGGCCGTTCGTCACCTCGACCGGCGGGCCCGTCGGAGGCGTCCGGGGGCACCGCGTCGTCGCTGCCGTCGCCACTGTTGCCACCACCGCCACCGCCGTTGCCACCGCCGTTGCCACCGCCGTTGCCACCGTCGCTACCGCCATCGCCCGGCGGGTCGGTCGGGTCTGGCTCGCCCGGCGGGTCGGTCGGGTCTGGCTCGTCCGGCGGGTCGGTGGGGTCGGACTCCTCGGGTTCGGCGAGCGTCCCGCCGCCGAGCCATGCCGTCGTGGTCGCGTCGTCGAGCGTGCTGACCTCGTCTCCCTGCGGCGCCTGGACGCCCACGGGAAGGCTCGTCGCCTCGAACCGAGCGCTGCGGACGGTACGTGGCAGCTTCGGGTGGTCGCGCTCGAACTCCGCCTTCGGCGTCTGGTCCCGCGGCGCGTCGGGGAGCACGATGCCGCCGAAGATCTCGATGTAGAACTCCTGCTCGCCGTGCTCGTACTCGTAGCGGTACTGCACCGTCTTCAGCAGCTCGCGGTACTCGTCGTACACGTCCTTCGGGTCGTACTCGGTGCGCGCCGGCCAGGCGCTGACGTCGCCCGAGCCGATGACGTCGTGGAAGGCACCCGGGCGCTCCGCGTCGCGGTCCTTGATCCACTCGGCGGCGACCCGGGCCGTGTAGACGCGGCGCAGGTCTGCGTACTCGGGGGCGGAGTTGACGTAGTCCTCGAGCGGTTGCTCGAAGTCGTCGACGATGCGCTGCGTGTTCCGCTCGACCATCTTCGGGGGCGCGTCCCGGCAGACCTCGTTGCCCGGTACCTCCCAGTCCACGTCGAACGGCTCGATCTGAACCTGCAGCGGGGCGTCCAGGATGTAGAGCTGGTCGTCCTCGACACGCACCTTGGCCGGCTGCGGCTCGATCCACAGCCGGGTCCAGTCGGAGCAGATCAGGCCGTCGTCGGTGCGCTCCAGCGACTCCCAGTGCTTCTTGCCCTGCTCCGTCTCGGGGCGCATGAGGTCGTTGAGGCTCTGCTTCATCTCCAGGTCCGCCTCGAGCAGCACGCGACCGGCGTCGGTGGAGCCGAACTCCTCGTCGACGATGGTGTCCGGCGTGTCCGGGTTGAGGTTCACCCAGAACTGCTCGGGGTCGAGCGCGAGCCACGTCATGAGGGCGTCGGAGGACAGGTCCAGCGCGGCCTCGCCTCCGTACCCGGGTTCCGCCACGCCGTCGTCGGGGAGCTCGTCCGCCGAGAAGGCGTACCCGTAGTCGCCCGCCTTCGGGTCATCGGTGACGTAGCGCAGCTCGAGGGAGCGCCAGTCGATCCCGCCGGGGCTGCGCGGCATGAACCCCTGCCGGCGGCCGTCGGCGCCGAACGAGGCCTGCATCCGCTGGCCCTCGCGGGCGAGCGCCGGGGTGCGTCCCGACCGCTGGGCGAGGTCCTTCGCCGGTCCCGCCGTCGAGCGGCGCGGGCACGTCGCCGAGAGCGTGGACGGGCCGGCGGACTTCGGGGTGGGCCCGCACGTCGGGTTCATCGCGGTGCTCGACGACGGTGACGGGTTCTTCTGGACCGCGGTGGAGCGCAAGGTCGTGTGCTCCACCTTGTGCGTGCGCATCTGCTCGAGCTGCTTCGGTGTCGGCTCCTTGCTGAAGATGTAGACGACGCGCCAGCCCTTCGCGCGCAGCGCGGCGTCGGCCTTGAGCTGGCTGGCGCGCAGCGAGGAGTTCCCGGACTTGACCTCGTACGCGATCTTGAGGGTCCGGTTGACCGAGTCGTAGCGGCGGTTGGAACCGAGCTTCTGCTCCTTCGCCAGCTTGGTGTCCTCGCACATCCAGCTCGGGCCGCCGAGCTTGAGCCGCCGACCCACGTTCCCGTGGAACGCGTCGCCGCGGGCGTCGTTGGCCTGGTTCGGGATGTAGGAGTTGCGCCACTGGTCCCACCCCCACGTGCCCTTGTAGACGTTCCATCGCCGGATCATGCGGTCGCGGGAGCCGACCGGGAACGTCTTGTAGCTCCCCTTGAGCTTCTTCAGCTCGGCCTTCGTCGGCTCCTTCTCGCCGCTGAGGTGCTCGGCCGGGTTCTCGTACTCGTAGTCGGCGATCGTCTCGGCGTGGCCGCTGGGCAGGCCGCCGCCGGGCAGGTCGACGGGATCTGCCGCTTCCGAGATGCCGTCGATGAGCTCGTCGCACTGGACGTTGAACTTGGGCGCGCCCTCGCTGGCGAGTCCGGGCACCAGCACGAGGGAGACGGCGAGCACGAGGGCTGTGGCCACGGCGGACGCGACGGCGCGTCGCAGACGGTCGCGTCGCAGCACGGCGGCGGTGGACTCGTCGACCTCGTTGGCGTGCCTGCTCACGACGCTCTCCTTCGACGCGGGGTGGGTCTGCCGCCGGGGTGGTCACACGTCTGTGACGCAGGCAACCCTCCCGACGGTAGCCAGGAGCGACCGGTTCTGCGCTCGTGACAAATATTGCGCGAGGCAACCGAGTGTCGCGACGGTCAGGCCGGGGGCGTGTCCCGCTTGTAGGCGTCGAGGTCGGCGTTGAGGCGCTCGACGAGCTCGGCGAGCAGGGTGCGGTCGGCGGGGCTCCAGTCGGCGAGCACGGTGGAGTAGGTGGCGCCGCGCCGGCGTCGCTGCGCGCGCAGGGCGTCCCGGCCGCCGGCGGTCGCGGAGACGAGGACGGCGCGCCCGTCGTGGGGGTCGCGGGAGCGCTGCACGTGGCCCGCCCGTTCGAGGGCGACGACCTGGCGCGTCACGGTGGAGGCGTCGATCCCGAGGAGGTCCGCGAGCGCCTGGACGCGCTGGGGGCCGCCGTCGCGCAGGGCGTGCAGCAGCAGGTAGCCGGAGCGGTCGAGGTCGTGGCCGCCGGTCCGGACGGTGGTCGCCGCGGTGGTGCGCTCGGCGCGGCGCAGCAACTGGGCGAGGCCGAGCTCGACGCGGGCGACGACCTCCGCCGTCGCGGCGTCGTCGCCCTGGTCGGGGTGCTTCTTCTCGACATTGTTTCCCCGGGAAGCGGTCATAGGTGTATCCTACAGGTAATTGCCTGCACCATGCAGGTATCTCGGCGCCCGAACGGCCCGTGGCCGACGACGACGACGGCGCAGCAACCAGCAGACGACGCCCGCGACCGACCGTGGGGCAGGAGTGAGGAGTCCGTGGCAGGCACACGCAACGAACCGAACAAGACCGCGATCTACGCGACCGCGCTAACGGCGTTCTTCGCGATCGCCGGCATCGCCGTCGTCGACCCGATCCTCCCGGTGATCGGGGAGGCCATCGGCGCCACCACGTGGCAGATCGAGCTCCTGTTCACCGCGTACATCGCGGTCATGGCCGTCGGCATGATCCCGGCCGTGCTGGCCACGGGGAAGTTCGGCTACAAGAAGATCCTCGGCACCGGCGTCACCATCGTCGCGATCGCCGCGATCCTCGCCGCGCTGAGCACGTCGATCGGCCAGCTCGCCGCACTGCGCGGCCTGTGGGGCCTCGGCAACGCGATGTTCTTCGCCACCGCGATGGTGCTGCTCGTCTCGCTCGCCAACGACCGCGAGTGGGTCGTCGGCATCTTCGAGACCTGCGTCGGCCTCGGGTTCGCCGTCGGCCCCCTCATCGGCGGCCTGCTCGGCAGCATCAGCTGGCGCGTGCCGTTCTTCGCGTGCGGCCTGTTCATGATCGTCGCCCTCGCGATGTCGATCACGAAGCTCAAGGACCCGGCCGAGAAGCCGGCCCCGCTGCACGTCGGCCAGGTCTTCGGGCTCTTCCGCAAGCCCGCGTTCCTCGCGCTCGCTGTCGTCACCGCCACGTACAACTTCGTCTTCTTCATCATCCTCGGCTACACGCCGATCTTCCTCGGGCTCGACGTCGTCCCCCTCGGCCTGGTGTTCACCGCCTGGGGCCTCGGCCTCGCGTTCGGCATCCTCGTCGTCGGCCACAAGCTCGCGCACACGATCGGCGCCGTGCAGACCCTGGGCATCGCCGTCGCCGGCGTGCTCGTCATGACGCTGCTGCTCGCCCTCGGCCTCCCGACGGCGGCCTCGATCGTCGTGCTCGTCGTCGCCGGCGTGTTCATGGGCATCGCCAACGCGATCCTCACCGACCTGTCGCTCGCGCTCGGCGACCCCGACCGCCGCGTCACCACCGGAGCCTTCAACCTCGTGCGCTGGGGCTTCGCCGCGCCGGCCCCGGTCATCGCCGGGCTGCTGCACCCGGTCGGCGCCTCCGCCCCCTACTGGGTCGGCGTCGGCGTGCTGGCCGTGGGCGTGATCGTCTTCCTGCTCACCGCGCACAAGATGGCCGGCCAGCTCGGGGAGAAGGTGCTGTGGTCGCGCTGGAACAAGGCGGCCGCCGCCGTCGAGGGCACGCCCGAGGAGGCCATGTCCGAGCTGTGACGGTTCCTCGGGACGTCGGACCGGGGAGGGTGACGGCGGGCGCCGGGCGGAGCACCGCCCGGCGCCCTTCGGCTCTCCGTGGGCCGCCGTCCGACTTTCGGACGATGTGCCGGGGAACTCGGGCGGCGTATCGTCCGTTCAGCCCAAGCGTCACGACAGCGGAGTCGTGCCCCACCTGCCGACCGCCCGTCTGGAGTGAGCGTGTTCCGACTTGCCCGCCTGTCCCTGGCGAACCGCGCCGTCGTCGCCCTCGCGACGATCGCGATCTTCGTCTTCGGGGCGATGAGCCTGGGCTCCCTCAAGCAGGAGCTCATCCCGTCCCTGGAGCTCCCGGCGGGCGCGGTCGTCGCGACCTACCCGGGCGCGTCGCCGGAGGTGGTCGAGCAGCGCGTCACCGAGCCGCTCGAGGCCGCCGCGCAGTCCGTCGAGGGCATCGAGTCCGTCGGCTCGACGGCGTCCACCGGCAGCTCGGTCACCACCGTGCAGTTCGAGTACGGCACCGACATGGACGCGGCCACCCAGCGGCTCCAGACCGCCGTCACCCGCATCCAGTCCCAGCTCCCGGAGGACGTCGAGCCGCAGGTCGTCACGGGCTCGCTCGACGACCTGCCCGTGATCCAGCTCGCGGCCGCCGCGAGCCAGGACACGGACGAGGACCTGGACGCCGCGGCGCTCGCGGACACCGTCGACAGCGTCGTCGTGCCCGCGCTCGAGGACCTGGACGGCGTGCGCTCCGTCGCCGTCACCGGCGGCGAGACCGACCAGGTGCTGGTCGACGTCAAGACGAAGAAGCTCGCCGAGGCGGGCCTCACGACGCAGGACGTCGCCGACGTGCTCAAGGACAACGGCGTGGTGCTCCCGGCGGGCACCATCACCGACGACGACGTCACCTACTCCGTCCAGGCCGGCTCCAGCATCGACAGCGTCAAGGAGCTCAAGGCGCTGCCGCTCGTGCCCGACCCGGCCGCCGCGGGCGCGACGACGGGCGCGGGCGACGCGACCGGCGGCACCACCGGCGAGGTCGGCGACGGCACGGGCGCCCCGCCCGCGGCCGACGGCTCCGCGCAGGACCCCGCGCAGGGCGCCGAGGGCGCCACCGCCCCGCAGACCCCGGCCGCCCCCGAGCCCGTGACGCTCGCCGACGTGGCCACCGTGAAGGTCGTGCCGGTCGAGGCGACGTCGCACTCCCGGCTCGACGGCGAGTCCTCGCTGGGCGTCGCCATCACCAAGACCCCGGACGGCAACACCGTCGACGTCTCCCACGCCGTCCAGGACGCGATGGACGACCTGAAGCCCGAGCTCGAGGACGCCGGGGTCACCACCGCCGTCGTCTTCGACCAGGCGCCGTTCATCGAGGAGTCCATCGAGGGCCTCGCCACCGAGGGCGGGCTCGGCCTGCTCTTCGCCGTGATCGTCATCCTCGTGTTCCTCGTCTCGCTGCGCTCCACCCTCGTGTCGGCCGTGTCGATCCCGCTGTCGCTGGCCGTGACCTTCGTGGTCATGAACGCCACGGGCTACACGCTCAACATCCTCACGCTGGGCGCCCTGACGATCTCGATCGGCCGCGTCGTCGACGACGCCATCGTGGTCATCGAGAACATCAAGAGACACCTGTCGTACGGCGAGGACAAGAAGGCCGCCATCCTCACCGCCGTGCGCGAGGTGGGCGGCGCGATCACCGCGTCGACCATCAGCACGGTCGCCGTCTTCCTCCCGATCGCGCTGGTCGGCGGCATGGTGGGCGAGCTGTTCCGGCCCTTCGCGATGACGGTCGCGATCGCGATGCTCGCGTCGCTGGTCGTGGCGCTGACGATCGTGCCCGTGCTCGCGTACTGGTTCGTCAAGGCGCCCGCCGTCGCCACGGACCCGGCCGAGGCGGAGCGCGTCCGCGAGGCCGCCGAGGCCAAGGAGCGCCGCGGGCTGTGGCAGCGCGCGTACGTGCCCAGCCTCGGGGCCGCGCTGCGCCACCCGTGGGTCACCCTCGTCGTCGCGGTCGCCGTCCTCGGCGGCACGCTCGCGCTGGTGCCCCGCCTGGAGACCAACTTCATCGGGGACTCCGGCCAGGACACCGTCACCGTGACGCAGACGTTCGAGACCGGCGCGTCCCTCGAGGCGCAGGACGCCGCGGCGGGCGAGGTCGAGGACGCCCTGGCCGGCGTCGACGCCGTCGAGAGCGTGCAGACCACGGTCGGCTCCGGCGACGCCGCGATGGCCGCATTCATGGGCGGCGGGTCCGCGCCGCAGGCCACCTTCGCGATCACCCTCGACGCCGACGCCGACGGCGTCCAGGCGCAGAGCGAGATCCGCGACGCCGTCGAGCCGCTGGCCGACACCGGCGTCACGACCGAGGTCAGCGTCTCCGGCGGGGACTCCGGCTTCGGCTCCAGCACCGTGGACCTCGTCGTGCAGGCGCACGACAGCGACGACCTCGAGTCCGCGGCCCAGCAGGTCACCGACGCGGTGTCCGACCTGGACGGCGTGGCCGAGGTGACCAACGACCTCTCCGCCGCGCAGCAGGTCGTGCAGGTGTCCGTCGACCGCGAGAAGGCCGCCGAGGCGGGCCTGACCGAGACCCAGGTGTCCGGCATCGTGTCGGGCGCGATGGACCCGGAGCAGACCGCCGGCGAGGTGGACCTCGGCGACGGCCCGATCGACGTCGTCGTGAAGACCGGCGACGCCCCGGCCACCCAGGCCGAGATCGAGGACCTCGAGGTCCCGACCGCCGCCGGCATGGTGCCGCTCACCGACGTCGCGACGGTCGAGAAGGTCGACGTGCCGACGTCGATCTCCCGCACCGACGGCCAGCGGTCCGCGACCGTGTCGGTGACGCCCGAGACGCAGGACGTCGGCACGCTCAGCGCCGACATCACCGCCGCGACGGACGAGCTCGACCTGCCCGCCGGCGCGACCGTCGAGATCGGCGGCGTCGCGGCGGACCAGGCCGACGCGTTCTCCGACCTGGGCCTGGCCCTCGTGGCCGCGATCGCCATCGTCTACCTGGTGATGGTCGCGACCTTCGGGTCGCTGGTGCAGCCGCTGATCCTGCTGGTCTCGGTGCCGTTCTCGGCCACCGGCGCGCTGCTGGCCCTGCTCGCCACCGACACCCCGCTGGGCGTCCCGGCGCTCATCGGCGTGCTGATGCTCGTCGGCATCGTGGTGTCGAACGCGATCGTGCTCATCGACCTCATCAACCAGTACCGGGACCCGGCGCACGGGCACCCCCGGTCGCTGGACGAGGCCGTGCGCGAGGGCGCCCGCAAGCGTCTGCGCCCCATCGTCATGACGGCGCTGGCGACGATCTTCGCGCTGACGCCGATGGCGATCGGGCTCACCGGCGGCGGGTCGTTCATCAGCCAGCCGCTGGCGCTGGTGGTCATCGGCGGGCTCATCTCCTCGACGCTGCTCACGCTGTTCGTGGTGCCCGTGCTCTACGAGCTCATCGAGCGCCGCAAGGAGCGCCGCGGGACCAAGCGCGACTCGCGCGTGGTGCGCAAGGCCGAGAAGGCCGAGCGGGCCGCGGCGCGCGCCGCGGAGAAGGCGGAGGCGGCGGAGGAAGCCGCCGCCGTCGCCCGTCGCCAGGCGGGCACCGACCCCGCCTGATCGTGGTGGGCGGCGGTCAGGCGTCCCGGCGCTTGAGCGTGATCGCCGCGGCGACGAGCAGCACCACGGTGTACCCGACGAGGACGGCGTAGCCGACCCACGGGTCGAGCAGCGCGTCCGTCTCCATGCCGCGGGAGATGATCCGCTCCCCGGCGACGCTGGGCAGCAGCTTGTTCACCCAGTCCGTCCACGCGGCGTCGGTGGCCTGGACGACGATGTTGAAGATCAGCGGCACCACGAAGAAGAGGGCGACGATCGTGAAGATCGCGCCCGCGCTGTGCCGCATCAGGGTGCCGACGGCGAGCGCGAACGCGGCCACCGTCGCCAGGTAGAGCACGCAGCCCGCCAGCGCGCGCACCTGCTCGCCGTCGGACAGGTCGACGCTCAGCCCGGCCTCGTCCAGCAGCGGCGCGGTCGCGACGTACGCGATCGCGAGCGCGACGGCGACCACCACGGCGGTGGTCAGCACGATGACGACCAGCTTGGCCCAGAGCACGGGCAGCCGGCGCGGCACGGCGGCGAACGTCGAGCGCACGGTGCCGGTGGAGTACTCGCTGGTGACGATCAGCGACGCGAGCACGCCCACGGCCAGCGCGCCGAACGAGTAGCCGAACGTCACGATCGTCGTGCCGGTGAGGCCGATCGCCTGGAGCCCCGGGTCCTGCGACATGCCCTCGGACATCTCGGGGGTGTCGGCGGCCACGCGCATGATCGCGGCCATCATGAGCGCCAGCCCCACCATGACGACGGCCGTGATCACCACGGTCCATACCGTGGAGCGCAGGGTGCGGAACTTGATCCACTCGCCGCGCAGCACGCGGCCGAAGGTCACGCGGTGCACGACGACGGCCGGCGCGGTCTCGCGGGCGGGTGTGGCGGTCATCGAGGCGCTCCGTCCGTCGTCGCGCCGGTCCCGGCAGCCGTCGCCGGGGCGGCGTCGTCCAGGGCCTCGGCCTGGTACTCGACCGAGTCGGCGGTGAGCTCGAGGTAGGCCTCCTCGAGGGTGGAGGACACCGGGGTCAGCTCGTACAGGACGACGCCGCCCGCGGCGGCGAGCTCGCCCACCCGGGCGGCCTCGACGCCGGTGACCTCGAGGACGCCGTCGTCGGCCGGGGCGACGTCGCCGCCCTCGCGCCGCAGGACTTCTGCGAGGTCGGTGGCCTGCGGCGAGCGCACCCGCACGAGGCGGCGGGAGGCACCGTCGACCAGCTGCTGCACCGGCATGTCCGCGAGGATCCGCCCCCGCCCGATGACGATGACGTGGTCGGCGGTGAGCGCCACCTCGCTCATGAGGTGGCTGGACAGGAACACCGTGCGGCCCTCGCCCGCCAGGAAGCGGGCGAGGTTGCGCACCCACAGCACGCCCTCCGGGTCGAGGCCGTTGACGGGCTCGTCGAGGATGAGCGTGCGCGGGTCGCCCAGCAGCGCCACCGCGATGCCGAGACGCTGCCCCATGCCGAGGGAGAATCCGCCGACGCGCTTGCGGGCCACCGCCGAGAGGCCGGTGAGCTCGACCACCTCGTCCACCCGCGCCGGCGCGATCCCGTGCGTGGCGGCGAGCGCCTGCAGGTGCTGGCGCGCCGTGCGCCCCGGGTGCACCGCCTTCGCCTCGAGCAGCGCGCCCACCTCGGCCAGCGGCCGGGAGTGCTGCGCGTAGGGGCTGCCGTTCACGGTGACCCGGCCGGTCGTCGGCCGGTCCAGGCCCATGATCATCCGCATCGTGGTGGACTTGCCGGCGCCGTTCGGGCCGAGGAAGCCCGTGACCGTGCCCGGCCGCACGGTGAACGTCACGTCGTCCACCGCGAGCTTGGGTCCGTAGCGCTTGGTCAGGCCGTGTGCTTCGATCATGTCGCCCCTGGAGTTCTTCTCGGGTGCCGTCGTCATGCCGTCGTCACGGGGAGCACGGGTCCTTCCCGAGCCTACGTGCGGGTCGACGCCGCGGCATGGGCAGGGGCCGGGTGATCTGCGTCGATCGGGCATGCTGCGGCCATGGACGTGCGTGACCTGCCCGGGGACCTCGACCTCGACCTCGCCCTCGCGGCGGCGCTCTCCGGCGCCGAGCTGGGGCTGCGGTACTTCGCGCACGCGCGGGAGCTGGCGCGGGACCCCAAGCTCGACGGGTCCGTCGTGACCGAGGCCGACCTCGCGGTCGAGGAACGGGTGCGTGCCGTGCTGCTCGCGGCGCGGCCCGACGACGCGTTCCTCGGCGAGGAGACGGGCGTGCTCGGCGCGGGGCACCGCCGGTGGGTGCTGGACGGCATCGACGGGACGCTGGTGTTCGTCGAGGGGGACGACCGGTGGCAGACCCTGGTCGCGCTCGAGGAGGGCGGCGAGGTGACCGTCGGCGTCGCGGTCCTGCCCGCGCAGGGACAGGTCTGGTACGCGGCCCGCGGCCGGGGCGCGTACGTCGCGGACGTCGTCGACGGTCGCGTGACCGGCGCGCGGCGCCTGCGCGTCGGCGCGCCGCCGGGGTCGCTCGGTCCGGTACGGGCGGCGGTGCTGCCCCCGCTCGCGATGGTGCCGGCGCGGTACCGCGCCGAGGTGGAGCCGCTCGTCGAGGTGGTCGAGGTCGCGGAGTGGCGCGTGCACGGCGCCCTGCTCGTCGCGGCCGGCGAGCTCGACCTCGCGGTCCAGGTGGGCGGCAAGGTGTGGGACTACGCGCCGCTGTCCCTCATCGTCACCGAGGCGGGCGGCGTCTTCGGCGGCGACCGCGGGCAGCCGCACCCCGTGACCGGGACCGGGCTGTTCGCCGTCGACGAGGCGACGGCGGAGGCCGCGCGCGGCGTCCTCGGAAAGAGTCGCCGACCTGGGAACGTCTGAGGAACGCCGCGCGTTCACTACGATGGATCGCACGGCCAGCGACCCGGCCCTGCGCGCGCGACGACCCGTCGTCGGGCACCCGGCAGCCGCGACCAGGAGGAGTTCATGACCAACCCCGTCTTCTCGAGCAGCGACGTCTTCGGCGAGCCGCGCCGTACCGGGGCTCGCCAGGGATCCCGCCCCGGCGGCACGACCACTGCGCAGCCGCAGTACGGCGCGTACGGCGCCGGGACCATGGGCGCGCAGGCCACCGACGCCGCGAGCCTCGACGCCATGTACCAGGCGCCGTCCGCCACCACGGCCGACACCAAGCGCCTCACCTACGACGACGTCATCATCAAGACCGGCGGCCTGCTCGCGCTGCTGATCGTGGTGGCGGCCGCGACGTGGAACTTCGCCCCGAACCTCTGGCCGATCGGCATGATCGCCGGCCTGGTGCTGGGGCTGGTGAACGCCTTCAAGAAGAAGCCCAGCCCCGCGCTGATCATCGCCTACACGGTGGCCGAGGGCGTGTTCCTCGGTGGCATCTCGATCGCGTTCGCGTCGATCGCCGTCGGCAGCTCGGGCGCCCCGCTCTCCGGGATCGTGCTGCAGGCCGTCGTGGCGACGCTGGCGACGTTCGCCGCCGCGCTGTTCCTGTTCAAGTCCGGCAAGGTGCGCGTCACGCCGAAGTTCACCCGGTGGCTGCTCATCGCCATGGTGGGCTACCTCGTCTTCTCGCTCGTCAACGTCGTCCTGACCTGGACCGGCGTCCTCGACGGCTGGGGGATGCGCGGCGGCGTGATCGGGATCATCGTCGGGCTCGTCGCGGTCGGCCTGGCCGCCGCGTCGCTCATCGTCGACTTCGACTCGATCAAGCGCGGCGTCGAGCAGGGCGTCCCGGCGCAGTTCGCCTGGACGGCGGCCTTCGGGCTGATCGTCACCCTGGTGTGGCTGTACCTGGAGTTCCTGCGCCTGCTGGCGATCTTCCAGAGCGGCGACTGACCCTTCGGTACGCCTCCGGAACGTACGGCCCGACGGCCGGTCACCCTGCGGGGTGGCCGGCCGTCGTCGTGCCCGGGGCAGATGCGCGCCGTACCGCCCACGCGACCAGCAGGAGCCCGGCGGCGACCAGGACGCCGTGCCCGACGCGCACCGCCGGGGTGCCGAAGAACTGCGGCAGGGAGAGCAGCAGCCCGGCGGCCAGCGGGACGCCGACCCAGCGCGGTCGGAGCGCGCCGCGCCACAGCGCGACGGCGGCGAGGACGCCCGCCGCGGCGATCAGCGCGAGGCCCAGGCCGAAGAGGGTCATCGCGGCAGGCTGCTCGCGGAGCACGTCGACGTCGGCGAGCAGCGCCGGGTCCTGCGTGCGCAGCGCGGCCTGCGCGATCGTGCGGATGCCGAAGATCTCGGCGCCGAAGTAGAGCGAGCTGAGCGCGGCCCCGGCCCAGGCGGTGACGACGGCGGCGGTGGCGGCGCGCGCACCCGGGGCGACGGCGCCCAGGGCCCCGCTCCCGCGCAGCAGCGCCCGCAGGCCGAGGAACGTCGGCGCGAGCAGGTCGAGCCCCGCGATCCCGCACAGGTGCGCCAGCACCCACCGGTCGGAGGCGAACGACTCCGCGAGCGCGACGCTCGGCACGGACTCGTCCGGCCACGGACGGAGCACGGGGAAGAGCAGCAGGAGCACGGCCGCCGCGACGGCGCCGCCCGCGGTCCAGGCTGCGATCCGGGTGGTGGGCGCCGAGCCTGCCGTCGCGGCGGGCGTCGTCGTGCGGGCGGCGTGGGTCGTGCGGGTCATGGCTGCTCCTTCGGTGCGGGCCGCGACGGTGCGGCCGCGAGGGTGGTGACCCCGGCGACGAGCATGTCGACCAGGGCGTCGAAGCTGCGGTCCAGGTCCTCGGGCAGGCGGAAGCCGCCGGAGAGCTCCAGGAGGACGAAGCCGTGCACGCCGGCGCGCACCACGCGGACGGCGTCGATCGTGCGGTCGTCGGGGAGGCCGAAGCCGTGCAGCACCGCCCCGACGAGCGCGACCACGCGGGCCGCGGCGGCGCGGTGCTCGGCGTCCTCGGGGGCGTCGGGGTCGGGGGCGAGCTGGACGGCGGCGTACCGGCCGGGGTGCGCGCGGGCGTAGTCGCGCCACGCGCGGGCGAGGGCGCGCAGGGCGTCGGGACCCGCGCGGCCGACCGTCGCCGCGGCGCTCGCCGTCGTCAGCTCGTCGAGCGCGACCAGCGCGACCTCGCGGCGCAGCGCCGCCAACGAGCCGACGTGCTTGTACAGGCTGGGGGTGGCGACCCCGGCGGACGCGGCGACCTTCGCGAGGGTGAGGTCGGCGAGCCCGGTCGGCCCGCCCGCGTCCACCTGCTCCAGGGCGAGGCGGACCACGGCGTCCCGCGACAGCCCGGCCCTAGGCACGCGCACCCCGCTCGTCGGCGCCGTTCTCCTGGGGGGCCGGGTGGGCGGCCGGCAGACCGGCGAGGAAGTCGAGGACGGCCGGGGTCACGACCTCCGGCGCCTGGTGCTGCGGGTAGTGACCGACGCCGGGCACCAGGAGCTCCTGGCCGTCGAGCGCCTCCCGCATCCGGGCGAGCTCCGCGCCCGCGTCCTTGTAGTCGGGGTCCAGCTCGCCGACGACGACGAGCGACGGAGCCTGCACCGTGGCGACGAGCGGCTCGATCACGGAGTGGTCGAGCGCGACGGCGAGGTCGCGGAAGGAGCGCAGGTGCGCCGCGTCGGCCATGCTGCGGCGGATGCTCGCGACGTGCTCCGCGTGCCGGGGGGACTTGCGGCCCTTGGCGAACATCGAGGTGTAGAGCGACGCCCACGCCGCCGCGCCCCACGGGCGGACGAACAGCGCGCGGTACAGCGCGCGGTTGAACCGCAGCTGTCCGGGGGAGGCGAGCTCGCGCAGGTGCGGGGCGAGCAGCACCAGCCCGCGGACGAGGTCGGGGCGCTCGGCGGCGGCCCACACGGCGGCGGAACCGCCCATGGAGCTGCCCAGCAGCACGGCGGGGCCGGCGTCCAGGTGCTCGACGAGGGCGACGAGGTCGGTGCCGGTGGCGACGTCGCCGTGGGTGGCGAAGGTGGTGTCGGAGTCGCCGTGGCCCCGCAGGTCCGCGACGACCACGCGGTGGCCGGCAGCGACGAGCGCGGGGGCGAGGTCGTCGTAGGTGGAGCGGAGGTCGCCCATCCCGGGGACGGCGACGACGAGCGGGCCGCTGCCCGCGTCGGTGTAGGCGATCCGCCCCTCGGGGCGGGCGAGGTGTCGGAGCTCGAGCTTCCCGGTCATGTCCATAGCCATGAAGCTAATACGATTAGCCAGAGGTTGCAAGAGGTTCCTCGAGAAAACTTCTCGGGCGATGTCGATCCGGCGGTTCCCCGTTCGACCTGGGGATGAGAAGGTCACCACGAGGGTGACCGTGACCACGACAAGGAGCGGGACGATGGCCAAGTACATGCTGATCATGCGGGGGACCGACGAGGGCCAGGCGGCGTTCGAGCAGATGGACTTCACCGAGGTCATCGCCTCGATGGGCCGCTACAACGAGTCGATGATGAACGCCGGCGTGCTCGCCGCGGGCGAGGGGCTGTCCGACGCGTCCGAGGGCGCGGTCGTCGACTTCTCCACCGACACCCCCGTCGTCACCGACGGCCCCTACGGCGAGACCAAGGAGCTGTTCAACGGCTTCTGGATCGTCGACGTCGCCTCCAAGGAGGAGGCGATCGAGTGGGCCAAGCGGGCGCCGCTGAGCGGCGCGGGCACGAAGCTCGAGGTGCGCCGCGTCACCGGCCCGGAGGACTTCCCGCAGGACAACGAGTGGGTGCAGAAGGAGCAGGGGTGGCGCGAGGAGCAGGCCCAGCGGGCCCAGTGAGCGCCGTCGGACCGCACGACGAGGGCCGCGCCGACGACGGTGCGGCCCCTCGTCGCGTCGTCGAGGCCGTCTGGCGCATCGAGTCCAGCCGCATCGTCGGCGCGCTCGCCCGGTACACGAACGACTTCGCGCTCGCGGAGGACGTCGCGTCGGAGGCGCTCGCGGAGGCGCTGGTCGCCTGGCCGCGCGACGGCGTCCCGCGCGACCCGGTCGCGTGGCTGCTCGCGACCGGGCGGCGCCGCGCGATCGACGCGTTCCGGCGGCGCTCCGGACGCGACGAGCGGTACGCGGCACTGGCGCGCGACCTCGGCGAGGGCGGCGCCGTCACGGGCGGGCCGGGCGCCGCCCCGGCACCGGCCGACGACCTGCTGTGGGACCCGGACAAGATCGAGGACGACCGCCTCGCGCTGCTGTTCGTGGCGTGCCACCCCGTGCTGTCCAAGGAGGCGCGGGTCGCGCTGACCCTGCGCGTGGTGGCCGGCCTGGGCAGCGAGGAGATCGCGCGCGCGTTCCTCGTGCCCGTGCCCACGGTGCAGGCGCGCATCACCCGGGCGAAGAAGACGCTGACCGCCGCGCGGGTGCCCTTCGAGGTGCCGGCCGCCGAGGACCGCGCGGAGCGGCTCGGCTCCGTGCTGAACGTCGTCTACCTCATCTTCTCGGAGGGGTCGACGGCGTCGGGCGGCGACGACTGGATGCGGCCCGACCTGGCGTACGAGGCCGTCCGGCTCGCCCGTGTCCTGACGCGCCTCGCGCCCGAGCCGGAGACGTTCGGGCTGCTCGCGCTGCTGGAGCTCACCGCGGCGCGGTTCCCCGCGCGCACCGGGGCGGACGGGGAGCCGGTGCTGCTGGAGGACCAGGACCGGCGCCGCTGGGACAGGTCGGCGGTCCGGCGGGGGCGCGACGCGCTCGCCCGGGCGGTCGCCGTCGGGCGAGGGCTGGGTCCGTACGGGCTGCAGGCCGCCATCGCGGAGCAGCACGACGTCGCGCCGTCCGTCCCCGCGACCGACTGGGAGCGCATCGTCGTGCTCTACGAGGCGCTGGGCCGCGTGGCGCCGTCGCCCGTCGTCGAGCTCAACCGCGCCGTCGCGGTCGCGATGGCGGCGGGCCCGGCCGCCGGGCTCGCCGTCGTGGACGACCTCGTCGCGCACGAGGTGCTGTCCGGGTCGTACCTGCTCCCGTCCGTGCGCGGCGAGCTGCTCGCCCGGCTAGGCCGGAACGACGAGGCGCGCGCGGAGCTGGAGCTCGCCGCCCGCCTGTGCGGCAACGCCCGCGAGCGCGGCGTGCTGGAGGCGAAGGCCGCCGCCCTCTGACCCGCGACCTGTCAGGGCCACGCTCAGGTTCTGATGGTCGTGGTCCTGACAAGTCGCCGGCCCGCAGAGTTGTCAGGACCACGGTCATGGATTCGTGATCCTGGTCCTGACAGGTCGCCGGGGGAGGGTCGCCACGGCGACGCCGGCCAGGGCCAGCACGCCGCCGACGAGCACGACGGGTGCGGGCACCTCGTCGAGCAGGACCCAGGACATCAGCACGACGAGCGGCGGGACGGCGTACGTCGACGCTGCGGCACGACCGGCGCTGACGCGGGCCAGGGTGTACCCCCAGGTGGTGAACGCGATCGCGGTCGGGAACACCCCCAGGTAGACGACGCCGAGCAGGGACGACGACGGCGCGACGGATGCCTGCGAGATCAGCGCGGGCAGGAACGGCAGCGCCGCGACGGTGCCGGCGAGGCAGCCGAGCCAGGTCATGGTGAGCGCGTCGGCGTGGGGGAGCAGGCGCTTCTGCAGCGTGGCGGCGCCGGCGTACAGCACGGCGGAGGCGAGGCCGAGCGCCACGCCGACGGCGTCGAACCGGCCCGTCGTCGTCGCGACGGCGATGACGACGACGCCCGTGAACGCGACGGCGATGCCCGCCAGCAGGCGGCGGGGGAAGCCCTCGCGCAACAGCACGCCCGCCAGGACGGCGACCAGCATCGGCGCGATGTTGACCAGCAGGGCCGTGGTGCCCGCGTCGAGGTGCTGCTCCGCGGCGTTGAGGGTGAGGTTGTACGCGCCGAACCAGGCGACACCCCAGGCGAGGACCAGCAACAGCACCCGCCCCCGGGGGAGCCGGACGGGGGTGCGACGGCGGGCGCGAGCGACGAGCAGGATCACGGTCAGCGCCACGGAGCCGACGGCGACGCGGCCGAGGGTGAGCGCGCCGGCGTCGAGGTCGTGCCCGACGGCGCGCACGCCGACGAATGCCGAGGCCCACAGCACGACGGTGACGGCCATGGCGGCCGCCGTGAGGGCGCCGGCGCGGCGCGGGGTGTTCCCCGGCGTGGCGCTCGGCGCGGGCGGCGCGGTGCGCGCGGTGGTCTCGGCCATGGGAACGATCGTCCCCGACGTGTCTCGTGAGCACCAGTTCAGGTATCTACCGAACGCTTCAGTGTCGCTGTATTGTCGCGAGCATGCTCGACGTCCACCGGCTCCGCGTCTTCCGCTCCGTCGTCGCCAGCGGCTCGGTCGCCGCGGCGGCCGCCAACCTCGGCTACACGCCGTCCGCGGTGAGCCAGCACGTCGCCGCGCTGCAGCGCGAGACAGGGCTCCAGCTGCTCGCCCGGCACGGCCGCGGCGTGCGGCCCACCGCCGCGGGCCAGGCGCTCGCCGCGCAGGCGGACGGGCTGCTCGCCCGCCTCGGGGAGGTGGAGACGTTCGTCGCCGACCTGCGCTCCGGGCGCTCCGGGAGCCTGTCCGTCGCCTATTTCGCCTCCGTCGGGGCGGCGTGGCTGCCGGCCGTCGTCAGCGCGCTCAGCAGCGGGTTCCCCGGCGTGCGGCTCGACCTCGAGCTCACCGAGGAGATCCCCACCGACCCGTCGAAGCGCGCCGACCTGCAGCTCGCCGTCGCGCAGACCGACTTCCGGCCCGCCGCCGGCACGACCGCCCACCACCTGCTCGACGACCCGTACGTCGCCGTCGTCCGCCAGGACCACCCGCTGGCCGGGCGGGACGAGATCGAGCTCGCGGAGCTGGTCGGCGACCGGTGGATCGACAACGACTTCGCCCGCGGCTGGTGCCGCCGCAACCTGCTCGAGGCGTGCCGCGCCGCCGGGTTCAGCCCGGCGTTCGCGGTGGAGGCCCACGACTACCCGACCGCCCTCGCGTTCGTCGCCGCCGGCATCGGCATCACCGTGCTGCCCGCGCTCGGCTCCGCGCGCCCCGCGGCCGGGACGGTGGCCGTGCCCGTGGTGCGGCCCGTGCCGGTACGGTCCATCTACGCCCTGGTGCAGGACGCCGTCGCCGACACCCCGCCGGTGGTGGCCGCGCTCGCGGCGCTGCGCGACGTCGCCGGGTGCCCGGTGCCGTCCGCCGCGTAGGCTGGACGGCGCAGCCCCGCCGGGCATCGCCTGGCCTCTGCACCCCGACTCTGCACGACGACGAAGACGAGGTACCCCTGTGACCACGCTCCCCACCGCCACCGGCGGCTTCGGCGACAAGCCCCAGATCACGTTCCCCGAGGGCGACGCCCCCGCCGGCCTGCAGGTGCAGGTGCTCGAGGAGGGCACCGGCCCGGTGGTCGACGCCGGCCGCACCATCGTCGTCAACTACCTGGGCCAGACCTGGGGCGGCGGCGTGTTCGACAACTCCTACGACCGCGGCCAGACCATCGACTTCCCGATCGGCGTCGGCGCGGTCATCGGCGGCTGGGACAAGGGCCTGGTCGGCCGCAACGTGGGCGACCGCGTGCTGCTGTCCATCCCGTCCGAGCACGGCTACGGCCAGCGCGGCGTGCCGCAGGCCGGCATTCCCGGCGGCGCGACGCTCGTCTTCGTCGTCGACGTCGTCGGCGTGCGCTGACCGCACCCCTCGCCGAACAGGCGGTTGACACCGTGATCGCGCCTGCTGGCGCGCGATCACGGTGTCAAC
>NZ_JBHTVZ010000028.1:0-27444 GCF_042792715.1 Isoptericola sp. NPDC056618
GCCTCCCGGCGGGACGACGCGACCGCCTGACGAACCCCGCACGATCGGAAAGAGGACATGGAGATGGCAGAGCTGAACGTGGACCTCGTCGCGTCCGACCGCAAGGTCTGGTCCGGCGCGGCGCGCGAGGTGAGCGCCCCGTCCGTCGACGGCCAGGTCGGCATCCTCGCCGGCCACGCCCCGCTCCTCGCGGTGCTGCGCCCGGGCACGGTCAAGGTGTCGACGGCCCACGGGACCGCGGTCGAGGCGCACGTCACCGGCGGCTTCGTCTCCGTCGACGGCAACCTCGTGACGATCGTCGTCGACGAGGTCTCGGAGCTGTCCGGCCGCGAGCCGGCGCTGCGCTGAGGCAGGTGCCGGTGGCGTACGCAGTCTGGACCGCGGTGGCTCTCGTCGTCGCGCTCGGACTGGTGCTCGCCGCCGGCGCCTCCCGCCTGCGGACCCTCTCCCGGAGGGTCGGCTCCTTCCCCTGCCATGCCCGGCCCGCGGACGACCCGCAGGCCGCGTGGATGGTGGGGATCGCCCACTACGCCGTGGGCCGTATCGACTGGTGGCGCGGATGGTCGCTCGCGCCGCGCCCGGCGCGCGTCTGGCGACGGGACGGGCTCTCGATCACCGGACGGGCCCCGCTCGACCAGGCCGGCCAGCCGGACCAGGTGCTGGTGCGCTGCCGCTACGACGGCACCGACTTCGAGCTGCTGATGTCCTCCGGCGCGTACGCCGGGCTCGCGTCGTGGCTCGAGTCCGCGCCCCCGGGGCGCCGCGACCTGGTCCTGTAGAGCACCGCCACAGCACCCGCCACGAACGAAGAGGGGGACCGTGCGTCTCGTCGTCGCCCGCTGCTCGGCCCGGTACACCGGCCGGCTCACCGCCCACCTGCCGCTGGCCACGCGGCTCCTCGTCGTCAAGGCGGACGGCAGCGTGCTGCTGCACTCCGACGGCGGCTCGTACAAGCCGCTCAACTGGATGAGCCCGCCGTGCTCGACGGCGGTCGGCGAGCCCGACGACGAGGCGCGGGGGCGCGGCGTCACCCAGGTCTGGACGGTGCAGCACCAGAAGTCCGACGACCGCCTGGAGATCGAGCTGCACGAGGTGGAGCACGACTCCGCCCACGACCTCGGCGTCGACCCGGGCCTCGTGAAGGACGGCGTGGAGGCGCACCTGCAGGAGCTGCTGGCCGCACAGATCCACCTCCTCGGCGCGGGCCACTCCCTCGTGCGCCGCGAGTACATGACGGCGATCGGACCGGTCGACATCCTGGCCCGCGACGCCGCCGGCGCGACCGTGGCGATCGAGCTCAAGCGCCGCGGCGACATCGACGGCGTCGAGCAGCTGACCCGCTACCTCGAGCTCCTCAACCGCGACCCGCTGCTCGCCCCGGTGCGCGGCGTCTTCGCCGCGCAGGAGATCAAGCCGCAGGCGCGCGTGCTCGCGACGGACCGGGGGATCGAGTGCCTGGTGCTCGACTACGACGCGATGCGCGGCGTGGACGACGTGGACTCGCGCCTCTTCTGAGGCCCAGGGGTTTGTCAGGAAGGTTTCGCAATCCAATGGCCCTGCGGCAGGATGGGCCCATGAGCGCTGCCACCCCCACGGCCCCTGTCTCCGAGCCCGGCGCGCCGGTCGCGCTGCGCGGTCGCGTCGTGACCCCGCAGGACGACGTCGGAGAGGGCGCGGTCGTCGTCGCCGACGGCCTCGTGCGCTGGGTGGGACCGGCCGCGGCGGCCGAGCACGCCGACGCGGAGGTCGCCGCGGCGGTGGCCGCGGCCCCCGCCCCCGAGGCCGGCACCGTGCTGCTGCCCGGTCTCGTGGACCTGCACAACCACGGCGGGGGCGGCGTCGGCTTCCCCGACGCGACGACCGCCGACGACGCGCTGGTCGCGGTGCTCGAGCACCGCCGGCACGGCACCACGACGATGCTCGCCTCCCTCGTCACGGCCGACCGCGAGACCCTGCTGGCCCGGGCGGCCCTGCTCGCCGACCTCGCCGACGCGGGTGAGATCGCGGGGGTCCACGCGGAGGGGCCGTTCCTGTCGCACGAGCGGCGCGGCGCGCAGAGCCCTGACGACCTCGTCCCGGGCGACGTCCGCCTCGTGCGCGACCTCGTCGAGGCGTCGCGCGGGCACCTGCGCACCATGACCGTGGCCCCCGAGGTCGACGGCGTGGTCGGGGCCGACGGCGCGGCCGACGCGCTGGTGGCCGCCGGGGTCGTGCCGTCCCTCGGGCACACCGACGCCACCACGGAGCAGGCGGAGGTGCTCGTCGCGCAGGTCGCCGCGGCCCTCGCGGCCGCCGCGGAGGCCGGCGAGGCGCCCGAGCGCGAGATGACGGCCACCCACCTGTTCAACGGGATGCGCCCCCTGCACCACCGGGCGCCGGGGCCGATCGCCGCGTGCCTCGCGGCCGCCGCCCGTGGTCAGCTCGTCGTGGAGCTGATCGCCGACGGCGTCCACCTCGCGCCGGCGACCGTGCGGACGGTCGTGGAGACGGTCGGGGCGGACCGGGTCGCGCTCGTCACGGACGCGATGGCGGCCGCCGGCATGGCCGACGGCTCCTACGAGCTGGGGCCGATGGCGGTGACCGTGCGCGACGGGGTCGCCCGCCTCACCGACCCGGGCGACCCCGACGGCGGCGCGATCGCGGGCGGCACGGCGCACCTGCTCGACGTCGTGCGCGGCACCGTCGCGGCGGGCGTCCCGCTCGTCGACGCCGTGCGCTCCGCGTCCTGGGTCCCGGCGCGCGTGCTGGGCCTCACCGACGTCGGCGGCCTCGTGGTGGGGCGGCGCGCAGACGTCGTCGTCACGGACGGCGACCTGCGCGTGCGGCGCGTGCTGCGCGGCGGCGTCGACGTGCCGCTCGGCTGAGCGCGACCCTCCGCAGCACTGTTCTCCGGCACGCGATCCGCCGCGCCGTCGGACACGATGGCGCGGCGGATCGCGTGCCGGAAGGGCTTTGCCCTCGGAGCGGGGTGTCGGTAGCGTTGTTGAAGCGCTTCGACGATCCGCACCGACGATCGTCGCCGGTAGCGTGACCGCCGTGCCGCACCGCCGCGGCACCCAGAGGAGGACCCGTGGACGTGCCTGCCTTCCGTGACCACCGCCTGCCGACGCCCGAGCGCGCCGTCGACCTGCTGTCCCGGCTGTCGCGCGACGAGCGCGTCGCGATGCTCCACCAGCACGCCCCCGCCGTCGAGCGGCTCGGGCTCGCGCCGTTCCACACCGGCTGCGAGGCGCTGCACGGCGTCGCCTGGCTGGGGGAGGCGACCGTGTTCCCGCAGCCGGTGGGGCTCGCGGCGACCTGGGACACCGACCTGGTGCGCCGGGTCGGCGACGCGACCGCGAGCGAGGTGCGCGCCAAGCACCGCGCGGACCCGTCGGTGAGCCTCAACGTGTGGGCCCCCGTGGTGAACACGTTGCGGCACCCCGCGTGGGGCCGCAACGAGGAGGGGTACTCCGAGGACCCGCACCTGACCGCTCACCTCGCCACCGCCTACAGCCGGGGTCTGCGGGGCGACCACGAGCGCGTGTGGAAGACGGTCCCGACGCTCAAGCACTTCCTCGCGTACAACAACGAGACCGACAGGTCGTCGACGAGCTCGAACCTCGACCCGCGTACCCTGCACGAGGAGGAGCTGCCCGCGTTCCGCGAGCCCGTCGAGGCGGGGGTGGCCGGCGCGGTGATGCCCTCGTACAACCAGGTGAACGGCGTGCCGGCGCACCTGCAGGGCGAGCTGTTCGACGAGCTGCGGTCGTGGGCCCCGGGCTCCGTCGCGCTCGTCTCGGACGCCGCGGCGCCCGCCTTCCTCGTGGCGCTGCAGGGCGCGGCGTCCGACCGGGCCGCGGGGAACGCCGCGATGGTGCGCGCGGGTGTCGACTCCTTCACGGACGACGACGCCGACCGTGGGCCCACGGTCCGGCGGATCGAGGAGGCGCTCGACCGCGGGCTCCTCACGGCCGACGACGTCGACCGTGCCGTGCTGCGCCTGCTCGAGCTGCGGATCCGTTCGGGTGAGCTGGACGGCGAGCACGACCCGTACGCCGACCTCGGCGAGATCGACCCGCCCGAGCACCGGGCGCTGGCGCGGGAGGCGGCCGCCCGCGGGATCGTCGTCCTGCGCGACGACGCCCGGGCGCTGCCGCTGCCGGCGTCGGGCACCGTCGCGGTGGTCGGTCCGCTCGCGGACGTCGTGCTCACCGACTGGTACTCGGGCACGCCGCCGTACGCCGTGACGCCGGTCGACGGGCTGCGCGCGGCGCTCGGCGCGGACCGCGTCGAGGCGGCCACGGGGGCCGACGTCGTCGCGCTGCGCGTGGCGGCCACCGGCCGCTACGTCGCGGTGTCCGAGGACGGCGCCCGCGTGGTGGCGGACGCGGCCGCCGCCGACAAGGCCACGCACCTCGAGGTCACCGACTGGGGCGACGGCGTGCTCACGTTCCGGTCGGCGGCGTCGGGGCGCCTCCTCACCGGTGCGTCCTGGCCGCTGCGCGCCGACGCGGGCCGGGTGGGCGGGTGGGAGGTGCAGGAGAGCTTCCGCCGGCACGTCCACCCCGACGGGTCGTGGTCGCTGCTGCACCTCGGGTCGGGCCGCTGGGTGCGGGCCCAGCGGGACACGGGCGTGCTGTGCGCCGAGGGGCGCACGCCCGAGGACGCCGCCCGGTTCGTGCCGCGCGTCCTCGAGTCGGGCGCCGCCCGCGTGGCGGAGGTCGCGGGGCGCTGCGACGCCGTCGTCGTCGTGGTCGGCAACGACCCGCACCTCGGCGGCCGCGAGACGCAGGACCGGCCGCACCTCATGCTCCCCGACGCCGCGGTCGAGGTCTGGCGGGCGGCGGCCGAGGCCAACCCGCGCGCCGTCCTGACGATCGTGTCGAGCTACCCGTACGTGCTCGGCCCGGGGGCCGGGGACGCGTCGACCGTCGTGTGGAGCAGCCACGCCGGCCAGGAGCTCGGGCACGGGCTCGCCGACGTGCTGACCGGAGCGGTGGAGCCCACGGGCCGCCTGGCGCAGACGTGGCCCGCCCGCCCGGAGCAGGCGGGCGACCTGTTCGACTACGACACCCGCCGCCAGCAGGTCACCTACCGGCACCTGCCGGCGGGGGAGCTCGGGACGCCCGCCTTCGCGTTCGGCCACGGGCTGACCTACGGCGACGTCGCCTACCACGGCCTCGCGCTGTCCCGCGACGTCGTGCCCGCCCCGGCCCCGACCCAGGACCACCCGCCGCTGCGGCCGGCGGACCCCGCCGCGGCGGGGGTGGTCACGGCGCGCGTGACCGTGCGCAACGACGGCACACGCCCGGCCGAGGAGCTCGTGCAGGTCTACGCGCTGGGCGGGCCCGCGTCCGGAGTCCCGACGCCGGAGCGGCTGCTGCTGGGGTACGGGCGGGTCCGCCTGGCCCCGGGCGAGGAGGCGGTGGTCGACGTCCCGGTCGACGTCGCGCGGCTGGCCGTGTGGGAGCAGGGGACGGGCGGCGGGATGCTCGACGGCGTGCTGCGGGTCGCGCCGGGGGAGTACACGCTCGCGGCGGGCCCGTCGAGCGTCGACCTCCCGGCACGGCGACGGCTGACCGTGGGGGCCCCGGCACGATGAGGATCGACACCGAGGGCAGGACCGCGCAGGGCCTGACGACGTTCGTCCTGTTCGTGGTGCTCAACGTCGCCTATTTGGTGGTGTGCCTGCCGCTCGTCACGGTCGGCGCGGCGACGAGCGCGCTGCTCGAGGTGACGCTGCGCTATGCGGACGACGAGCGCGGTCACCTGGTGCGCGGCTTCTTCGTCGCCCTCGGGCGGAACGCGTGGCGGGGCACCGCGGTGCTCGTGGCGTTCGCGGTCCCGGCGGCGATGCTCGTCTTCAGCGGATTCTTCTGGCTGTCGTCGGACGGGGCGCTGACCGCGGTCGCCGGGGCGCTCGCGCTCCTGGGCGCGGCCTACCTGCTCGCGGCGCTGCTGTACGGCCTCGCCCTGGTCGGCTGGTTCGACGCCCCGCTGCGTCGGACCGTGCGCAACGCGCTGCTGCTGCCGCTGGCCGAGCCGGCGCGCACCCTGGGGCTGGCGGCGATCCCGGTGGGCGCGGCGTGCGTCGCCTACGTCCTGCCGCAGACGCTCTTCCTGGCCGCCACGATCGGCGTCTCGTTCGGCGCCTACGCGTGCGCCCTCCTGCTGCACGGCGTCTTCCGCCGGCGGCAGGCGCACCCCTCGGAGCTGGAGCCGGTGAGCCTGCACTCGGGGGAGTGACCGGCGCGGCGCGGGAGCGGGGACGACGAAGGGCTCGGGCATGGCGCCCGAGCCCTTCGTCGTGCGGGTGCCGGATCACCGGCGACCGGTCACCCGAACTCCTTGGCGACCGCCACGCGGGCGTCGTTCTGCGCCTTGGCGTTCGCCATGTCGAACTCGAGCACCTTGGCGTAGCCGAGGCCCTCGACGGTCTTCTGCATGTCCGCGAGGAGCGAGTCGAACTCGGCGTCGCTCTTGGCGAAGACCATCTTCCAGGAGTGCTCGATGATGGCGGCCTTGACCTGGCTGCGGATGGCCTCGATCTCCGAGTCGTCCGCCGGGGCGGTGAAGCTCGAGCCCGGCGCGACGACGAGCTGGTCGTTGGCCTGCAGGTACTCCATGGTCGAGGTGGCGTCGCCCATCCGGGCGCTCCAGTCCTCGGACAGAGGGTTCGCGACCTGCTCCTGGTAGCTCGGCCAGAACGTGTAGTTGTACGGCTGCTTCGTCTCCGGGTTGACGTCCTTGGGCAGGACGGTCGACACGTTGAGCGTCGACACGCCGTCCGTGTAGGACCCGCCGCCCCACTCGGCCGGCACGTCGGCGCCGCCCTCGCGGAACACCTTCGTGCCGAAGTCGGTGAGCGCCGGCTCGCCGTCCTCACCCAGCTCCCACGTGAGCCCTTCCGGTCCCGCGGCCGCGCCGGTCTGCGACGCGTTCATGTTGACGCCCTCGGGCGAGTACAGCCAGTCGATGAACGCCGCCAGGCGGGCGGGGTCCTCGGCGCCCGAGCCGATCCCGAGGATCTGCTTGCCGCCGTACACCTCGGCACCGTAGGAGAAGATCTGCTGGTCCTGCAGCGGCGCGAGCTCGAAGCCCTTGCCGGCGCCCATGTTCTTGTCGGTGTTGTAGGCCGACTGCCCGAGCCACGGCCACCAGGACAGCAGGACCTGCCCGTTCTGGTACTTGGTGAACATCGTGTCGTAGTTCTGGGTGGTGGACTCCGGGTCGACGAGCCCCATCTGGTTGGCGTCGAAGTAGAACTTCAGGGCCCGGACGTACTCCGAGTCGGAGTCGACGATGCTCTGGTAGTCCGAGCCGTCCGCCTTCGCCAGGACGAAGCCCATCTCGTCGTAGCCGTAGAGGGTGGCGGGCTGCTTGGCCGTGACCATCATGTTCCCGTCCCAGTCCTTGAACAGGGAGATGGCGTACGCCTTCTGTCCGTTGTCGGCCTGGGGCTGCGCGTCCTGCATGTCCTTCAGGACCGGCAGGAGGTCCTCCAGCGTCCCGATCTCCGGGTAGCCGGCCTTGCCGTACAGGTCCCAGCGCAGGTACGGGCCGAACGTGGGCTCGAGGCCCTCCGACGGCTCGGTCGGCTTGAGGCTCGACACGGAGGTCGGGAAACCGTAGATGCCCTCCTTGCCCTCGTTGAGGTGCTGGACCGCCGGGTCGTACTGCGGGACGTTCGTCATCGACCCGTAGTAGTCCGCGGCGTCCAGGAGCAGGCCGCCCTCCACGAGCTCGTCCATCTGCTGACCCTTGTCGACGACGACGAGATCGCCCAGCTCGCCGCCGGAGACGCGGGTGTTGTACAGGGTGTCACCGCCGCCCGCGACGTTGGGAGCGATGATGTTGAGCTCCATGTTGAACTTGTCCTTGACGACCTTCCCGAACCACCCGCCCTGGGTCCCCATGTAGTTGGCCAGGCCGTCGTAGACGTCGACGGTGATCGGGTCGGCCTTGGACCAGTCCTGGTCGAGGTTGACGTTCGTCGGTGCGTCGTCGTCCGACCCGCCGGGCGAGCAGGCCGCGAGCGACAGCACCCCGACCAGCGGGGCCACCACCATGGCGACCGATTTCCTGAGTTTCATGACACCCCTTCGTGCGTTCGACGAGACGCGGTCAGCCCTTGACCGCGCCGAGCATGATTCCCTTGACGAAATAGCGTTGGAAGAGCGGGTAGATGAAGAGGATCGGGAGCACCACGAGCACCGCGACCGTCATGCGGATCGACGTCGGTGTCTGTGTGGTGGCCGCCGTGGCCAGGGCTCCCAGGTTTCCCTGAGCGTTCTGCGCGGCCTGCGCCAGGCTGCTCGCCTGGTTGGTGTAGGTGTAGAGCAGGTACTGCAGGGAGTAGAGCTTCTGGTCGGTGATGTACAGCAGCGTGTCCTGGAACGAGTTCCACTGGGCCACCGCCGTGAAGATCGCCACCGTGGCCAGGATCGGCGTCATGTTCGGGAGGATGATCCGGAAGAAGACCCGGAGCGTGCCCGCCCCGTCGATCTCCGCCGCTTCCTGGAGCGAGGCCGGCATCGACTCCACGTACGTCTTGACGAGGATGATGTTGAAGGGCTGCACGATCGCCGGGAGGATGTAGACCCAGAACGAGTTCGTGAGCCCCAGCGACTTCATCGTGACGTACATCGGGATGAGCCCCGCGCTGAAGTACATCGTGAAGATGACGAGGCGGTACCAGAGGGAGCGCTTCCACATCCGTTCTTGAGTGAACATGAAGCCGAGGAACGCCGACGCCAGCACGGTGCAGGCCGTGCCGATCAGGGTGCGGGCCACGGACACGATCGCCGCGGCGGACAGCCCGTCGAGCTGCAGGATCTGCGTGTAGTTCGACAGGTGGAACCCCTCGGGCCACAGGCGGACCTGGCCCAGGGCGCTCATGTCGTTGGCGCTCACCGAGTTGATGATCAGGAAGTAGAACGGGTAGGCGCACAGGAGCGCGAAGAGCAGGAAGCCGGCGTAGTTGAGGAGCGCGAAGGGGACGTCGCCGCGGGTGCGCTTGAGGGCAGGGCTGGTGATCGACACGGTCTGGTCCCCGTTCAGATGATCGACGTGCCGCGGGCGCGCTTGGCGATCGCGTTGGCCGTGACGAGGAGGACGACGGAGATGACGCTCTTCAGCATGCCCAGCGCCGTCGCCATCGACAGGCTGTTCCCGGTGATGCCGATGTTGTAGACGTACAGGTCCAGCACCTGGATGTGCTCCTTGTTGAAGGCGTTCTGGAACACGTAGTACTGCTCCATGCCGTTGTTGAGCATGTTCGCGATGGAGAGCACGAGCAGGACCACGTAGGTGGGCATCAGCTGCGGGAAGGTGATGTACCGCATGAGCTGGAAGCGGCCCGCGCCGTCGATGCGCGCGGACTCGTAGAGCGCCGGGTCGATCGAGGTGATGGCGGCGAGGTACATGATCGCGCCCCACCCGAGGCCCTTCCACAGGCTCCAGAGCAGCATCGTGAGCCACACGTGCTCGCCGGTGTCGAGGAACTTGATCGGCGTGGTGATGATGCCCCAGTCGTTCAGCACCGAGTTCACGAGGCCCGAGGTGGAGAAGAGCGAGAAGGCGATCATGTACACGAGCACCCACGAGATGAAGTTCGGGAGCGTCGTGAGGGTCTGCACCGCGTTCTTGAACCACGGGGCGCGGATCTCGTTGAGGAGCATCGCGAAGAAGACCGGGAGCAGCGAGGTCGCGATGCCCAGGAAGCTCATGGCGAGGGTGTTCGCCATGACCTGCCCGATCTGCTGGAGCTGGGTCGGGGAGGACACGAGCATCCGGAACCACTGGAACCCGACGAACTCGCTGCCGGACAGTCCGAGCGCGGGCTTGTAGTCGTAGAACGCCGTCGCCCAGCCGGCCAGCGGCAGGTAGGAGAACACCAGCACGAGGACGAGGAACGGGAGGACGACGAGGAACATCGCGGGCGACGGCTTCTTGCCGCGGCGTCTCCGGTCGCGGAGCCGGACCTGGGTGGCGCCCTCGCTCCCGGGTTCTCGGTCCGGGACGTCGGCGGGTCCGCGGTCGAGCAGCGGCGCTCCTTGGGTGAGGCTCACCTGTCACTCCCTCGTGATGGGTCTCGCGCGCTCGGCTGCCGCCGGTGGCCGCCGTGTCGAAGCGCTTCGAATTGATATCACCCCCATGGCGAGTTCCGCAATGGTGTCCGGCGATCCGGAGCCGGTCCGTGACCTTTCGCCCCGCGCCGTCGCGGAGCCGCGGTCCTACCGGCGAGCGGTGCTCCCGCGGGTGGTCAGCACGGGCGCGAGCAGCCGGGTCTCGGCGGGGCGGCCGTCGTCGAGCCGGCCCATGACGATGTCCACGGCGAGGCTCCCGATGGTCGACGCGGGCAGGTCGATGGCGGTCATCGGCATCGCCTGCGCGAGCGCGACGTCCTCGGGGCACAGCGCGATCACCGACACGTCCTCGGGCACGGCTCGGCCGGACTCCCGCAGCCGGGACAGGACGTGGGGCAGCGCGCGCTCGTTGTGCACGAAGAGCCCGCTGGTGCCGGGCGCGTCGGCGAGGAGCTCGTCGACGACGCGGGCGACCTCCGCGGGTGCGCCCGGGCACGCGACGACCCGCGCGTCCAGGCCGTGCTCCGGCGCGGCCTCCCCGAAGCCGCGCATCACGCGGTCCACGTACGACGTGTGCCGGTCCACGACCTCCGGCGGGGCGCCGAGCATCGCCACGGTGCGGTGTCCCAGCTCGGCCAGGTGGCGCGCGGCGAGCCGCCCGGCGGCCTCGAAGTCCAGGTCCACGCACGACAGCCCCGACGCGTCGCGCGGCAGCCCCACCAGCACCGACGGCTGCCTCGACCGGGTGAGGATCGGGATGCGCGCGTCGTCGGCCTCCACGTCCATGACGACGAGGGCGTCGACCATCGACCCGTTCGTGGCGCGCTCCAGGCCCTCGAGGTCGTCCTGGGTGAGCAGCAGGACGTCGTGCGCGTGCTCGCGCGCCCGCGTCACCACGCCGCCCGCGAACTGCATGATCACGGGCACGTCGATGCCGGAGCGCAGCGGGATCATCAGCCCGATGACCTCGGTGCGCGCCGACGCGAGAGCGCGTGCCCCGGCGTGCGGGCGGTAGCCCAGCGTCGCGATCGCCTGCTCGACGCGCCGGCGCGTGGGCGCCGAGATGGACCGCTTGCCGGAGAGCACGTAGGAGACGGTCGACGCCGAGACTCCCGCCGCCTTGGCGACGTCCTCGATGGTGGCCACGGCTATCTCCTGGGTGCGAGAGGGACGGCGGCGCCCACGACCGGGAGGTCACCGGGCACGTCGAGGATCACGGTAGCGCCCGCGGCGACCGAGACCGGGGTTCCCGCGGTGGCCACGCCGCCGTGACCCACCACGACCTCCAGGGCCCGGTCGTCGGGCGCCCGCAGCCGCGCGCGGGTCAGTGCGCCGTCGCGCCACGCGAGGTCGACCTCGGCCCCGCCGCGGGCCCGCAGGCCGGTGACCTCCCCGTCGGGCCACGCCGGGGGCAGCGCGGGCAGGAGGTCGAGGCGGACCGCGCCGCCGTCCCGCCGGTGCGACTGCAGCAGCATCTCCGCGACGCCCGCGGTGAGGCCGAGGTTGCCGTCGATCTGGAACGGCGGGTGCGCGCTGAACAGGTTCGGGTACAGCCCGCCGCGCTGCCCGGCCGGGTGCCGCCCGTCCGGCCCGCCGGCTGGGCGCAGCGACAGCAGCACCTGGTCGTGGGCCCGGCCGCCCTCGCCGAGCCGCGCCCACAGCGAGATCCGCCAGGCGAGGGACCAGCCCGTGGACTCGCGGCCGCGCAGCTCGAGGCTGCGGGCGGCGGCCCGCGCCAGGTCCGGGGTCGTCGTCGGGTCCAGGTCGCCGAGGGGGTAGAGCCCCACGAGGTGCGACAGGTGCCGGTGCTCGGGTTCCGCCTCGGGGACCTCCTCGCCCCACTCCAGCAGCTCGCCGCGCGACCCGACCGCCGGGCCCGGCAGCGCGGCGGCGACGGCCTCGAGGCGCGCGAGCCACGGCTCGTCGGCGTCGTCGAGCCCGAGCGCGCCGGCGGTCTCGCGGCAGCCCGCCGACAGGGCACGCAGCAGCGCCACGTCCATCGCGGCGCTGGTCGTGACGGCGGCGGGCTCGCCGTCGGGCGCGACGAACTGGTTCTCCGGGGAGGTCGACGGGCTGGTCCAGGCGCGCTCCAGGCCTCCGCCGTGCTCGGCGCCGGCGGAGGAGCCGCCCGCCGTCTGCACCCAGGCGAGCGCGAACTCGCCCGCCCCGCGCAGCGCGGGCCACGCGGCCCGCAGCTCGGCGTCGTCGCCCGTGAACCGGTGGTGCTCCAGGAGGTGCTGGGCCAGCCACGTGCCGCCGTGCGCCCACGCGGACCACTTCGCCTCGCCGCGGCCGTTGCCGACGGGCGCCGCGTGGCCCCACGCGTCCGAGTTGTGGTGCGCCGCCCATCCGGCGGCGCCGTACAGGTCGCGCGCGACGACGGCGCCCGGCCCGGCGGCGAGACGGCGGATGTAGCGGAGCAGCGGTTCCTGGCTCTCGGCGAGCCCGGTCGTGCCGGCCGCCCAGTACGCCATCTGCAGGTTGATGTTCAGCGTGTAGCCGCTGCTCCACGGACCCGGCAGCCACGGGTTCCACAGGCCCTGCAGGGTGAGGGGCAGGCCGCCCGTCCGGGACGACGACAGCAGCAGGTAGCGGCCCAGGTGGAACGTGAGCGCCGCGAGGCCCGGGTCGGGGCGCTCGGCGGCGGCCAGCACGCGGCGGTCGGTGGGCAGGTCGGCCGCGCCCGCGGGCGACGGCAGCGCCAGGTCCACGCGGCCGTAGTGCCGCGCGTGCTCCGCGACGTGCGCGGCGCGCAGGCGCTCGCGGAGCGCCTCCGCGCCCTCGACGGAGGCGTCGTCGCCCTGACCTGCGCCGCCGGGGCCCCGCTCGGTCGCGAGCTGTGCCGCGATCCGGTCGGCCGGCGCCGCGGCACCGGCGTCCCCCGGCGGGTCGGTCGTGGCGGTGGCGACCAGCAGGACGTGCGTGCGCGCGACGCCGGTGCGCAGCGTGCCGTCGTCGTCGACGGCGGCGTCGAGGTCGGTGGGCGCGGCCACGGCCACGGTGCCGGTACGGCCGAGCGCAGCGTCGTACCGCAGCTCGCCCTCGGGGTGGTGCGACGGCGGGACGTCGACGGGCAGGTCGAGCGTCCGCACCAGGACGGCGGTGCCCGCGCGGCCGGCGGGACCGTCGGCACGCGACAGGTCGACGGGCGGGCGGGCCGACGCCCGCAGCAGGCTCTCGACGCGCACGACCAGGCGGACGGGGCGCTCGGCGCGCACGGTGTGCACCACCGCGCCGCCACGGGAGTCGGCCCAGGTCTCCTGCACGACGCGGCCGGCCACGGGGTGCTCCCACGCGTGCGTGGCGACGGCCGTGCGCAGGTCCAGCTCGCGCCGCTCGATGCCGTGGGGGTGGGGCGCGGGCCCGCTCGGCGGGTCGGCGGGCTCGACGGCGACGTCGATCTCGGCGAGCGGGAGGTAGGCCTGCGCCCACGGGGTCTGCATCTCGGCGAGCAGGGCTTCGGCCCCGCGCACGTCGCCCGCCTCGACCGCGGCACGCACCCGGGCGAGGTGCTCGGCGCCGCGGGCCCGCGTCCCGGCCAGCGGGTCGGGGTGCGGCGAGCCCGACCAGGCGGTGAGGTCGTTGAGCCACAGGTGCTCCACCCCGGCGCGGCCCGTGCACATCACCCCCCGGTGCCCGTTGCCCACGGGGTAGGCCTCGACCCACCGGGTGGCGCTGCTGTCGGTGTGGAGGACGTGCGTCGTCGCGCGTAGCTCGGCCATGGTCGGAGAGCGTAGTGCGCGCGGGCGAATCGGTTCGACCGCCGGGGCGGTCGCCGGGAGGCGCGCGACCCCAGGTCGAGGGGCTCCTGCTTGACGACGGTTCGTCCGGGGTCGATACTCGCCGTCGAAGCGCTTCGACTTAGTCGGGGCGCCTCGCCGCGGCCCGTGCACTGCCGCCGCGGCGCTGGACTCGACGAGGAGGACCCCATGCTCCACCGCGCACGCACGCTGTCCGCGGCCGCACTGATCGCCGCGTCTGCCCTGACGCTGACCGCCTGCGTGGGCGGCGGGGGAGGCGGCGGCACGACCGCCGGGGGCGGCGACACCGACGACAAGACGCTGACGATCTGGCACTACGAGAACGACGACTCGGCGATGGGCCAGGCGTGGGCCAAGGCGATCGAGATCTTCGAGGAGGAGCACCCGGACGTCACGGTCGAGGTCGAGAAGCAGACGTTCGAGCAGATCCAGAAGAACGCGAAGATCGTGCTGACCGGCGACGACGTGCCCGACGTCATGGAGTACAACAAGGGCAACGCGACGGCCGGCCAGCTCGCCGCGCAGGGCCTGATCACCCCGCTGACGGCCGCCGCGGACGAGAACGGCTGGGCCGACAAGCTCTCCGGGTCGCTGCAGACCACCGCGCGCTACGACGAGAACGGCCTCATGGGCTCCGGCGACTGGTACGGGGTGCCCAACTACGGCGAGTTCGTGGGCGTCTACTACAACAAGACGATGTTCGAGGACGCGGGCCTCGAGGTGCCGACCACGCTCGAGGAGCTCGAGCAGGTGATGAAGGCGTTCAAGGACGACGGCGTCACCCCGCTGGCCGAGGCCGGCGCCGAGTACCCGATGGGACAGCTCTGGTACGAGCTCGTGCTGGCGAACGCCGACCGGGAGCTCGTCGACCAGTACCAGCTCTTCGACGGCGACGTCGACTTCCACGGGCCGGAGATGACGGCGGCCACCGAGCAGCTCGACTCGTGGATCGAGGACGGCTACGTCGCCTCCGACTCCGCGGGCCTCACGGCCGAGGACATGGGCGTCGCCTTCATGAAGGGCGACTACCCGATGATGGTCTCCGGCTCCTGGTGGTTCGGCCGCGTCACGGCGGAGATGAAGGACGACTGGGGGCAGTTCAACTTCCCGGGGAACACGCTGCACACCGGCTCGTCGGGCAACCTCTGGGTCGTCCCGACCAACGCGGACTCGCCGTCGCTGGCCACGGAGTTCATCGACACCACGCTGCGCCCCGAGGTGCAGGACGTGCTGGCGCAGACGGGCGGCCTGCCGGTCGCGGGCGACGCGTCCGCGATCACCGACGACAAGACGCGCGAGCTCACCGAGAACTTCCAGGCGATCCTCGACGACGACGGCCTGGCGTTCTACCCCGACTGGCCCGTGCCGGGCTACTACGACACGATCGTCAGCCAGCTGCAGTCCCTGATCAACCGGTCGAAGACGCCGGACCAGGTGCTCGACGGCCTGGAGTCGGCCTACACGGACGGCAAGGCCGACCTGCTCGGCGAGTGACGACGTGACCGCCACCCTCAGCCCGCCCGCGGCGGCGTCCCGGGCCGACGCCCGGACGCGCCGCCGCCGGCGGGGCACGACCCTGCCCTACCTGGCCTACCTGCTCCCCGGCGCGGTGCTCTTCGTGCTCGTCATCGGGTACCCGCTGGTGACCAACGTCTACATCAGCCTGTTCTCCTGGCGCGGCGGCCTGGCGCCGCTCACCTGGGTGGGCCTCGACAACTACACGGAGCTCTGGCACGACGCCGCGTTCTGGACGTCGTTCCAGAACTCCGTCGCGATGATCGTGGCGATGGTGCTCGTGCCGACCGTGATCGGCCTGCTGCTCGCGGCGGTGCTGTTCGACTACCTGGGCCGGCGGTTCGGCGCCCGCGTGGCGTCGGTCCTGCGGGCCACGTACTACCTGCCGCAGATCCTCCCGGTCGCCGTCGCGGGCGTGCTGTGGAACTGGATCCTCAACACCCAGACGGGCGCGCTCAACGAGATCCTGCGCGCCGTCGGCGTCGCGGACCCGCCGAACTGGCTGGGCGACCCGAGCACGGCGCTGCCGAGCGTCATGCTCGTGCTGATCTGGGTGCAGATCGGGTACCCCGTCGTGATCTTCATGGCGGCGCTGCAGCGGGTGGACCCCGAGCTCTACGAGGCGGCGGAGCTGGACGGCGCCGGCTGGTGGCGGCGGTTCCGGGCCATCACGATCCCGCAGATCCGCCCGGAGACGTTCGTCGTGGCGCTGACCTGCACGGTCGCGGCGCTCAAGGTGTTCGGCCCGATCTACGTGCTGACCCGCGGCGGCCCGGAGAGCTCCACGCTCGTGCCGAGCTACTACTCGTACCTCAACTTCTTCGACAAGTCGCGGGTGGGCTACGGCGCCGCCGTCGCGACCGTGCTCACCGTGGTGATCCTCGCGGTCGCCGTCGTCATCCTCGCGCTGCAGACGCGCGCCGAGCGGGCCGAGGAGGTGGGGCGCTGATGGCCGCGACCCTGGCGACGGTCCGGTCGCGCAGCGGGGACCGCCACCACCGGGGCGCCGGGCGCTGGTTCGTGCTCGCGGGCGCCGTCGTCGTCGCGCTGCTCGTGGTCGCGCCGCTGCTGGTGATGCTGCTCAACGCGTTCAAGTCGCCCGACGACTACACGCAGCACGGGCCGCTCAGCCTGCCGACGAGCCTGTACCTCGACGGGCTGGTGAACTTCTGGCAGCGCACCGAGTTCCCGGTGAAGCTGTGGAACTCGTTCTTCATCTCCGCCGTCGTGGCGGTGGCGGCGTGCGCCCTCTCGCTCCTCAACGCCTACGCGATCGGGATCGGCCGGATCAAGGGCCGGATGTGGGTGGTGCTGCTCTTCCTGCTCGCGAACATGCTCCCGCAGGAGGCGCTGATCTACCCCCTGTTCGACATGGCCCGGCAGGTGGGGCTGTCGAACTCGCAGTGGTCCGTGATCATCATCTTCACGGTCATCCAGTCGGCCTTCGGCACCTACCTGCTGGCGTCCGTGCTCGGCACGTTCCCGCCGGCGCTGCTCGAGGCGGCGGCGCTCGACGGCGCGGGCCGCTGGAGGATCCTGTGGCGGGTCGTCTTCCCGATCGTGCGGCCCACGCTCATGGTCCTGATGATCTTCTTCTTCATCTGGACCTGGAACGAGTTCTTCATCCCGCTGGTCATGCTCACGACCAACGACACGCAGACGATCCCGATCGCGCTCGCGTCGCTGCAGGGCGACCGGATGATGGACGCCCCCACGACCAACGCCGGGGCGCTCGTCTCCCTCGTCCCGGCCCTGGTGTTCTTCCTGATCTTCCAGCGCACCCTCACCCGAGGCGTCACCGCCGGCGCGGTGAAGTAGCGCACCACCCCCTCGCGCGGCGTGCTCCCGGGCGCTCCGCCATCATCGACACGACAGCACGGAGTAGGTGCACCTGATGAAGTTCACCGACGGCTACTGGCAGACCCGCCGTGGCATCGCGCCGCTGTACGCGGTGGAGGTCGACGACGTCCGCGTCGACGAGACCGCGGGCACGATGACCGTGTACGCCCCGACGGCGCCGGTCCGGCGCCGGGGCGACACGCTCAACCGGCCGATGCTCACGGTCACGTACTCCTCGCCCGCGCCGGGCGTCGTGCGGGTGCGCGTGGAGCACTTCGCGGGGGCCGCGCGCCGCGGGCCGGAGTTCGCCGTCCAGGGCGAGCCGGGCTTCCTCCCGGTCGTCAAGGTCGACGAGACGGAGGGCGTGCTCGAGACCGGCGGGCTCTCCGTGCGGGTGCACCGGGGCGGCGGGTGGCACGTGGACGTCGAGCACGACGGCCGGGTGCTCACCTCCAGCCTGCCGAAGTCCGTGGGCGCGATGAGCGCGACGTCGGGCCCGCTCGAGGGCGGCACCTGGGTGCACGAGCAGCTGACGCTCGAGCCGGGGGAGCACGTGTACGGCCTCGGCGAGCGGTTCGGGCCGTTCGTCAAGAACGGGCAGTCCGTCGACGTCTGGAACGAGGACGGCGGCACGTCCAGCGAGCAGGCGTACAAGAACGTGCCGCTCTACCTGACCAGCAAGGGGTACGGCGTCTTCGTGGCGCACCCGGAGCGGGTGTCGCTCGAGGTCGCGTCCGAGGTGAACACGCGCGTCCAGTTCTCGGTGGAGGGCCAGTCGCTCGAGTACTACGTCATCGCCGGCCCGACGCCGAAGGACGTGCTGCGCCGCTACACCGCGCTCACGGGGCGGCCGGCGCGCGTGCCCGCCTGGTCGTACGGCACGTGGCTGTCGACGTCGTTCACCACCGACTACGACGAGGCCACGGTCACGAGATTCGTGGACGGGATGGCCGAGCGCGGGCTGCCGCTCAGCGTGTTCCACTTCGACTGCTTCTGGATGCGCGAGTACCAGTGGTGCGACTTCGAGTGGGACCCGCGCGTCTTCCCCGACCCGGAGGGCATGCTCGCCCGCCTGCACGACCGGGGTCTGAAGGTGAGCGTCTGGATCAACCCCTACATCGGGCAGCGCTCGCCGCTGTTCGAGGAGGGTCGCGCCAAGGGCTACCTGCTGCGCACCACGGACGGCGGGGTGTGGCAGTGGGACCTGTGGCAGGCGGGCATGGCGCTGGTCGACTTCACCAACCCGGAGGCCGCGGACTGGTACCTCGGCCACCTGGAGCGCCTGCTCGACCAGGGCGTGGACGCGTTCAAGACCGACTTCGGCGAGCGGGTGCCCACCGAGGACGTGGTCTGGCACGACGGCTCGGACCCGCGCAAGATGCACAACTACTACGCCGAGCTGTACAACGAGCTGGTCTTCCGCCTCCTCGAGCGGCGCCGCGGGCGCGGCGACGCCGTCGTCTTCGCGCGGTCGGCCACGGCGGGCGGTCAGCAGTTCCCGGTGCACTGGGGCGGCGACTGCGACTCGACGTACGCGTCGATGGGGGAGTCCCTGCGGGGCGGGCTGTCGCTCGCGCTGTCGGGCTTCGGCTACTGGAGCCACGACATCGGTGGCTTCGAGGGCACCCCCGACGCCGGGGTGTTCAAGCGCTGGCTCGCGTTCGGCCTGCTGTCGAGCCACTCGCGCTTCCACGGCTCGTCGTCGTACCGGGTGCCGTGGGCCTTCGACGAGGAGGCGGTCGATGTCGCGCGCCGCTTCGCGCACCTGAAGATGTCGCTCATGCCCTACCTCGCGCAGGCGGGGGAGGAGGCGCACGCCGCAGGCACGCCGATCATGCGGCCGATGGTGCTGGAGTTCCCTCGCGACCGGGCCACGTTCGGCGTCGACATGCAGTACATGCTGGGTGGCTCGCTGCTCGTGGCCCCGGTCTTCCGGGCCGACGGCACGGTCGAGTACTACGTGCCCGAGGGCACGTGGACGCGGCTCCTCGACGGCGCGGACGGCGGGCACGCCGAGACGGTCGCGGGCCCCCGGTGGGTCACCGAGACCCACGGCTTCGACTCCCTGCCGGTGCTGGTGCGCCCGGGCACCGTGCTGCCCGTGGGGGCGCGGACCGACCGGCCCGACTACGCGTGGGCCGACGGCGTGGAGCTGCGCTGCGTCGAGCTCCCGGACGGCTACGACGCCGTCACCCCCGTGCCGACGGGCGGGCCCGGCGGGGAGACGGCGCACTTCCACGTCCGCCGTGCGGGCGACGAGGTCGCCGTCACGAGCGACGACGCCCCCGGCGCCTGGACCGTCCGGGCGGGGACCCGTACGGCCACCGGCGACGGCCCCGGCACCGTCACCCTGACCGTCTGAGCCGCTCTCGAGCACGCGGCCCGTCGCGCCACCCGGTGGCATGACGCGACGGACCGCGTGCTCGACCGCGACGTCCTCCGGGTCCGGCCCCATCCCGTGACCTACACTGACGGGAGTGTGGAAGCGCTCCCACGCTCCTCTGCCACCCGCCATGACCCCCCAGGATCGAGGACCGAGAACCATGACCAGCACGTCCACGGCCGCCGCGACCGAGACGGTCGGCGAGGCGATCGCCGCCCGCACGTTCCCCGCCGACTTCCTGTGGGGCACCGCGACCGCCGCCTACCAGATCGAGGGCGCCGCCGCCGAGGGCGGCCGCGGGCCGTCCATCTGGGACACGTACTCCCACACGCCCGGGCGCACCCGCGACGGCGACACCGGCGACGTCGCGTGCGACCACTACCACCGCTGGGCCGAGGACGTGGACCACCTCGACCGGCTCGGCGTCGGCGCCTACCGCCTGTCGATCTCGTGGTCGCGCGTGCAGCCCGGCGGGAGCGGCCCTCTCAACCCCGAGGGCGTCGCGTTCTACCGCGACCTGCTGGACGCGCTGCGCGAGCGCGGCATCCGGCCGTTCGTCACGCTCTACCACTGGGACCTGCCGCAGGAGCTCGAGGACGCCGGCGGCTGGGCGAACCGGGAGACGTCGTACGCCTTCGCCGAGTACGCCCGGCACATGGCCGCCGAGCTCGGCGACCGCGTCGAGGCCTGGACCACCCTCAACGAGCCGTGGTGCTCCGCCTACCTGGGGTACGGCTCCGGCGTCCACGCGCCCGGCCGCACCGAGCCCGCCGCGGCGCTCGCGGCCGTCCACCATCTCAACCTGGCGCACGGGCTCGCCGCGCAGGCGATCCGCGAGGTGCTGCCGGGCGCGCAGGTGTCGATCACCCTGAACCTGCACGCGATCCGGCCGGCGGACGCGGCGTCCGAGGGAGACGCCGACGCCGTCCGGAAGATCGACGCGCTCGCCAACCGGGCGTTCCTCGGTCCGATCCTCGACGGCGCGTACCCCGACGACCTGCTCGCCGACACCGCGCACGTGTCCGACTGGTCGTTCGTCCGCGACGGCGACCTCGAGCGGATCCGCCAGCCCCTCGACGTCCTCGGCGTGAACTACTACTCGACGGTCACCGTGCGGCGGTTCGACGGGGACGGGGAGCGGTCGGAGAACGACGGCCACGGTGCGTCGAGCCACAGCCCGTGGATCGGCGTCACCGACGTTGAGTTCGCCGAGCAGCCCGGCCCGTACACGGCGATGGGCTGGAACATCGAGCCCTCGGGGCTCACCGACCTCCTGCTGCGGCTGCACCGGACGTACCCGGGCCTGCCGCTCGCGGTCACCGAGAACGGCGCCGCCTTCGACGACGAGCTCGTGGTCGACGACGGCGAGCGCCGCGTGCACGACGACCGCCGCGTGGCCTACCTGCACGACCACGTCGGGGCCGTGGGCGCCGCGCGCGACGCGGGCGCGGACGTGCGCGGCTACTTCGCGTGGTCGCTCATGGACAACTTCGAGTGGGGCTACGGCTACTCCAAGCGCTTCGGCATCCTGCACGTCGACTACCCGACGGGCGAGCGCACCTGGAAGGACTCCGCCCACTGGTACCGCCGGCTGGTCACCTCCGGCGAGGTGCCGCCGGTCACCGCCGCCGTCTCCCGCTGACGGGCACCCGGCCCTGCCGCACAGGCGGTTGACGCCGTGAGCGAGGTCTCGAGACCGCGATAGCGATGTCAACCGCCTGTTCGGCACTACCGTGCGGGCATGACCGCCGCGCGCCCCGACCTGTCGCCCATCCCCACGCCGGACGAGGCCGCCCGGTTCGACGCCGCGCTGCGCGTGCGGTGCCGGGAGCGTCGGGTGCCGGCCCTGTCCGCCGCGGTGGGGCGCTCCGGCGAGGTGGCGTGGACCGGCACGGCCGGCTGGGCGCCGTCCGGCCCGGGCACGGCGTTCCGGATCGGGTCGATCACCAAGCCCATGACGGCCGTGGCCGTGCTGCGGCTGGTGGCCGCCGGGCGGCTCGGCCTGAACGACCCGGTGGGGCGCCATCTCGCGGACGCCCCCGCCCCGGACGCCACGGTCGCCCAGCTGCTCACGCACACCGCGGGCCTGCCGGCCGAGCCGCCGGGGCCGTGGTGGGAACGGCACGGCGCGGGGCCGTGGGACGGGCTCGTCCCGTCCGGCGTCGAGCCGCTGTGGGAGCCGGGGGAGCGGCACCACTACTCGAACGTGGGCTTCGCGGTGCTGGGGCGGCTGCTCGAGGAGGCGCACGGCCGGTCGTGGGACGCCGTCCTGCGCGACGAGGTCTGGGCGCCGCTGGGCATGACGAGCACCGGGCGGACGCCGTCGGGGGACGCCGCCGTCGGATATGCCGTGCACCCCGACGCCGACCGCGTCCTCGTCGAGCCCGTGGCCGCCTACGGCGCGATGGGGCCGGCGGGGGAGGTGTGGTCGACCCCGTCGGACCTGGTGCGGTTCGGGTCGTGGCTGGTGGGCGCGGGCGGCGCCGCCGGTGACGCCGCCGGAGACGACGTGCTCCCGCTCGCGTGGCGGCGCCGGATGGCGGTGCCACGGGCGGTGGTCGACGACGACGTGCCGTTCACGTCCGCGTGGGGGCTGGGCGTGTCCGTGCACCACGCGCAGGGTGACGAGGGGCACCCCGACCGGCGCACGGTGGGCCACGGCGGCTCGGTGCCGGGGTTCACCGCGACGCTGCGCGCGGACCCCGCGACGGGCGACGTCGTCGCCGTCTGCGGCAGCTCGACCGCCGGGTTCGGCGACGCGTCCTTCCTGCTCGACCTCCTGGACGGGCCGGCTCCCGTCCCCGTCTCCGCCGGCCCCGCCGACCCCGGCGCCCTGGCGCTGGCCGGGACCTGGTACTGGGGGCCGATGGCGTACACGCTGTCCGTGCGCCCCGACGGCTGCCTGGACCTGAGCGCGTCGGACGGCCGGAGCACGGTGTTCGGGCCCGCGCCCGACGGCGGCTGGGTCGGCGTGGCGGGCGGCTACTGGCGGGGGGAACGGCTGCGGCCCGTCGCGACCGGCACGCCCGCGGAGGCCCTCGACGTCGGCACCTTCCACCTCACCCGCACGCCGTACGACCCGGCGACGGCGGTGCCGGGCGGCGTCGACCCCGCCGGGTGGCGCTCCGTCGACTGACGGTCGCCCGCGGGTGTGCGACACACCACCGCGCGCGACACGCCGATGACGTCGACGAGTTTTCGGCCGGCTCCGCGCCGGGAATGTCCGATCTGCCGGGCCCTTCCCGGGCGGGAGCTCGAGGGTCGGCCGGACCGGGGCCCCGCAGCGCGGGGACGCGTCGTCGCGCACACGCTGTGGACGTCCGTCGCCCACCGCCTGTGGACATCCGGACGAGATCCGCACGGTGCTGCGGAAGGTCGGCCCGAGACGGTGTTGACGGCGCGCCGTGCGCCCTGTGGACGAGGGCTGTCGGACCCCCGTGGGACGCTGTGAGAGAGGGTGCGAGGCGAGGGGTGTTCGACGAATGACAGCCGTGTCAACCACAAGATGTCGGCCCCGCGCGCGCCCCGACCACTAGGTGTAGTGTTTGGAGCACGCGGGGCGCACAGCCCTTCGAACAAAGCACACCGGCGTAGTTCCACGGGCGTCATCCCTGGTCCGGGCCCTTTCGAGGCCCGTCGAGGGGACCGGCTCGCAGGGTCGCGACACCGGTCGGACGAAGCCCCCCGGCGGGGAGCGCAGAGAGGGAGAGACACATGAGCATCACGGTCTACAGCAAGCCGGCCTGCGTGCAGTGCGACGCGACCTACCGCGCCCTCGACCGGAAGGGTGTCGAGTACTCGGTGGTCGACATCACGCAGGACGCCGAGGCGCTCGAGATGGTCCGCGGGCTCGGCTACCTGCAGGCCCCGGTCGTCGTCGCCGGCGACACCCACTGGTCGGGCTTCCGCCCGGACCAGATCGCCGCGGTCGCGGCGCAGCAGGCCGTCTCGGCCTGACGCGCACCTCGGCACAGACTCGACAGGACGCGGGGCCCGCAGGCCGCGGCCCCGCACCCCACGAACGGCCGGCGCCCCGGGCTTCGACACCCGACCCGGGGCGCCGTGCGTGTTCCTCGACGCAGCGCGTCGGGCCTGGTAGCAGCATCCGGGGGGAGGCTGAACATGAGTTCTCTCGTCTACTTCTCCAGCGTGTCGGAGAACACCCACCGGTTCGTCCAGCGTCTCGGGCTCGAGGAGCTCGGCATGTCCGTGCACCGGATCCCGGTGCGCAAGCAGGACGGCTTCCTCACGGTGACCGAGCCCTACGTGCTCATGGTCCCGACCTACGGCGGGGGCAACGAGGGCGGCGCGGTGCCACGGCGCGTGCGCGAGTTCCTCAACGACCCGCACAACCGGTCGCTCGCCCGCGGCGTCATCGCCGCGGGGAACACCAACTTCGGCGCTGCCTACTGCATCGCCGGCGACATCATCTCCGCGAAGTGCCAGGTGCCCTACCTGTACGCCTTCGAACTCCTGGGGACGGCTGAGGACGCCACGCGCGTCCGTGACGGATTGGGACGATTTTGGCAACGACAGTCACTGATCTCGGCGTGAGCTCGACGACGGACCCGGAGCTCGCGGGGGCCACCCCCGTGCCGCTGCAGGGCGTGCAGCTCGACTACCACGCCCTCAACGCGATGCTGAACCTGTACGGCGCGGACGGCCGGATCCAGTTCGAGAAGGACCGCGAGGCCACCACCGCCTACTTCGAGCAGCACGTGCTGCCGAACACGATCCAGTTCGAGACGCTCGACGCGAAGCTCGACTACCTGATCGAGAACAAGTACTACGACCCGGCGGTCCTCGAGAAGTACTCGCGCGCCTTCGTCAAGGAGCTGTTCCGGCTCGCGTACTCGAAGGACTTCCAGTTCGAGTCGTTCCTCGGCGCGTTCAAGTACTACACGTCGTACACGCTGAAGACGTTCGACGGGAAGAAGTATCTCGAGCGCTTCGAGGACCGCGTCTCGATGGTCGCGCTCGGCCTCGCCGACGGCGACGAGCAGGTCGCGCGCGACATCGTCGAGGAGGTCGTCTCCGGACGGTTCCAGCCGGCGACCCCGACCTTCCTCAACGTGGGCAAGGCGCAGCGCGGCGAGCCCGTGTCCTGCTTCCTGCTGCGCATCGAGGACAACATGGAGTCCATCGCGCGCGGCATCAACTCCGCCCTGCAGCTCTCCAAGCGCGGCGGCGGCGTGGCGCTGCTGCTCAGCAACGTCCGGGAGCACGGCGCGCCGATCAAGCACATCCAGAACCAGTCGTCCGGCGTCATCCCCGTGATGAAGCTGCTCGAGGACTCCTTCTCGTACGCCAACCAGCTCGGGGCGCGCCAGGGCGCCGGCGCGGTGTACCTGCACGCACACCACCCCGACATCATGCGGTTCCTCGACACCAAGCGGGAGAACGCGGACGAGAAGATCCGCATCAAGACGCTCTCCCTCGGCGTCGTCATCCCCGACGTCACGTTCGAGCTGGCCAAGCAGAACGCGGACATGCACCTGTTCAGCCCGTACGACGTCGAGCGCGTCTACGGCAAGCCGTTCGCCGACATCTCGATCTCGGAGAAGTACGACGAGCTCGTCGCCGACGACCGCATCACGAAGACGACGATCAAGGCCCGCGACTTCTTCCAGACGATCGCGGAGCTGCAGTTCGAGTCCGGCTACCCGTACGTGATGTTCGAGGACACCGTGAACGCGGCGAACCCGATCAAGGGCCGCATCACCCACTCGAACCTGTGCTCGGAGATCCTGCAGGTGTCGACGCCGTCGACGTTCCACGAGGACCTGTCCTACGACCACGTGGGCCGCGACATCTCCTGCAACCTCGGCTCGCTGAACATCGCGAAGACGATGGACTCGCCGGACTTCGCCAAGACGATCGACACCGCGATCCGCGCGCTGACCGCTGTCTCCGACCAGACGAGCATCGAGTCGGTCCCGTCGATCCGTCGCGCGAACGAGCTCGGCCACGCCATCGGCCTCGGGCAGATGAACCTGCACGGCTACCTCGCCCGCGAGCGGATCTACTACGGCTCCGACGAGGGCGTCGACTTCACGAACCTCTACTTCTACACGGTCGCGTACCACGCGATCGCGGCGTCGAACCGCCTCGCGATCGAGCGCGGCAAGGCGTTCGGCGGGTTCGAGGACTCCAAGTACGCCACCGGCGAGTACTTCGACAAGTACACCGACGGCGAGTGGAATCCGGCGACCGAGCGCGTCGCGCGGCTCTTCGCGGAGGCCGGCGTCGCCATCCCGACGCAGGACGACTGGCGCGCGCTCAAGGCCTCGGTCATGGAGCACGGCATCTACAACCAGAACCTCCAGGCCGTGCCGCCCACCGGCTCGATCAGCTACATCAACAACTCGACGTCGTCGATCCACCCGGTGCCCGCCAAGATCGAGATCCGCAAGGAGGGCAAGCTCGGTCGCGTGTACTACCCGGCGCCGTACATGACGAACGACAACCTGGACTACTACCAGGACGCGTACGAGATCGGCTACGAGAAGATCATCGACACCTACGCCGCCGCGACGCAGCACGTGGACCAGGGCCTGTCGCTGACGCTGTTCTTCCCCGACACGGTGACGACGCGCGACGTCAACCGCGCCCAGATCTACGCCTGGCGCAAGGGGATCAAGACGCTGTACTACATCCGTCTCCGTCAGATGGCCCTGGAGGGCACGGAGATCGAGGGCTGCGTCAGCTGCATGCTGTGACCGCGTCGAGCAACTATCAGGAATTCGGGGAAGAGACAGAGATGGCGCCCACGGGGAAGCTCAAGCTCATCGATCGCGTGAGTGCGATCAACTGGAACCGGCTGCAGGACGAGAAGGACCTCGAGGTCTGGGACCGCCTGGTCGGCAACTTCTGGCTGCCGGAGAAGGTGCCGGTGTCGAACGACATCCAGTCGTGGCACACGCTCACCGACGCCGAGCGGCTCATGACCACCCGCGTGTTCACCGGCCTCACGCTGCTGGACACCATCCAGGGTACGGTCGGCGCGGTGTCCCTCATCCCCGACGCGCTGACCCCGCACGAGGAGGCGGTGTACACCAACATCGCGTTCATGGAGTCGGTGCACGCCAAGAGCTACTCGTCGATCTTCTCGACGCTGATCTCGACGCGGGAGATCGACGAGGCGTTCGCCTGGTCGGAGCAGAACCCGCACCTGCAGCGCAAGGCCGAGATCGTGCTCGACTACTACCGGGGCGACGACCCGCTGAAGCGCAAGGTCGCCTCGACGATGCTCGAGTCGTTCCTGTTCTACTCCGGCTTCTACGCGCCGATGTACTGGTCCAGCCGCGCCAAGCTCACGAACACGGCCGACCTCATCCGCCTCATCATCCGCGACGAGGCCGTGCACGGGTACTACATCGGCTACAAGTACCAGAAGGGCCTGGCGCAGGTCAGCCAGACCGAGCAGGACGAGCTCAAGGCCTACACGTTCGAGCTGCTCTTCGAGCTGTACGAGAACGAGGTCGAGTACACCGACGCGCTGTACGGCGAGCTCGGCCTCACCGAGGACGTCAAGGCGTTCCTGCGGTACAACGCCAACAAGGCCCTCATGAACCTGGGCTACGAGGCGCTGTTCCCCAAGGAGGACACGGCCGTGAACCCGGCCATCCTCGCCGCGCTGTCGCCGAACGCCGACGAGAACCACGACTTCTTCTCCGGGTCGGGCTCGTCGTACGTCATCGGCAAGGCCGTGGCCACCGAGGACGACGACTGGGACTTCTGACCCAGCCGAGGGAGGGCGAGAGGGGGGGCCGCCTAACGGGCGGTCCCCCCACGCGCGCAACCACGGGAGGTAGCGTACAACCGAGGCCGGGGTGGGGCTAACACGGCGGGGGGGGGAAAACCACGGCGGGGCCCC
>NZ_JBHTVZ010000028.1:27454-33212 GCF_042792715.1 Isoptericola sp. NPDC056618
ACATCATTCTTCGGGGGGGGGGGTTTCTGTTTACTCTTCCGCCACGCGGGGCCCCCCGGTCTCCGCGTTTTGGCATTACGCCCCCGGGGGGGGGGGGGGTGGGGGGGCCCCCCACCGCGGGGGGCCCCCCCCTCTCGCGCTACCTCGGCAGATCGCGTACTACCTCGGCGGGTCTGGTCCTACCTCGGCGGGTCTGGTACTACCTCGGCGTCGCCAGCGCGGCGTCGACGACGAGGGTGAGGGGAGGGCGCGGGTCGGTCGGGTCGTGGCGGGCGATCGCGTGCAGCAGCAGGCCCTCGTAGGCGCCGGAGACGGCGATCATCGCCGCGCGCGGGTCGGCCGCGCCGAGCCGGCCCACGATCCGCTCGCCCCAGTCGAGGAGGGCCTCGCGGCCGCGGTTGACGCGCCCGCGCAGGTCGGGGTCGTGGCTCGCCTCGAGGAAGAGGACGAGTCGGGCGGTCGTGGTGGCGCGGTCGGGGCCGGTCGCCTGCGCGAAGCCGGCGCACAGAATGTCGACGAAGTCCGCCGCCGACCGGGGCTCCGGCGCGTCGGACAGGCCCGCCAGGTCGCGGGCGGCGAGCTCGTCGGAGACTCCTGCCAGCAGGGCGGCGCGGGTGCGGAAGTAGTTCGACGTCGAGCCGCGGGGGAGCCCGGCGCGCTCGTCGACGCGGCCGTGGGTGAGGGCGCGGAGCCCCTCGGTGCCGAGCAGGTCCACGGCCGCGTCGAGCGCGCGGCGTCGGGGCGGGAGGGCGGTGGTCACGACGGCACCCTAACCCAGCTACTACAGACATAGTGACACGACACTATGGACGTAGTACCGTCGAGGGATGGACGAGAACAGGGTGGGCGAGGGGCGGGCCGCCTCGGTGCGGCCCGAGGCGACGGCCGACGTGCCGATGCCGGAGCTCGCCGGCGTCACCCATCGACGGGTCGACGTCGACGGGCTCGCGATGCACGTCGTCGAGCAGGGGACCGGTGACCCGGTGCTGCTGCTCCACGGGTTCCCGGAGCACTGGTGGGAGTGGCGCGGGACGATCGGCCCGCTCGCCGCCGACCACCACGTCGTGTGCCCCGACCTGCGCGGGTTCGGCTGGACCGACGCCCCGCCGGACGGCTACACGCGCGACCGCCTCCTGGCCGACGTCGTCGGCCTGCTCGACACGCTGGGCCTCGACCGGGTGCACGTCGTCGCCCACGACTGGGGCGCGCTGGTCGGCTTCCACCTCTGCCTCGAGCACCCCGACCGCGCGGCCTCGCTGCTGAGCATGGGCGTGCCTCACCTGTGGCTGCGGTTCGACCCGCGGCTGCTGCTGATGCTGCGGCACACCTGGTTCCAGGTGGTCGTCGCCTCGCGGCTGACCGGCCCGCGGGCCCTGTCGCGGGGCCGGCAACGGCTGCCGCGCCACCTGCTGCAGGAGTACGGCAGCGACGCGCCCGTGATGACGGAGTCCGACGTCGAGGCCTACCTCGCGCCGTTGCGTCACCCCGCGGGCGCGCGCGCCGGGTCGGCGCTCTGCCGCGACTTCGTGCGGCGCGAGCTGTGGGCGGTCCTGCGCGGCGCCTACCGCGACCAGCACCTGACCACGCCGGCCGTCGCGCTGCTCGGCGAGAACGACATCCTCAGCGATCCCGCCCTGCTCGGCGGGTACGAGGAGCACGCCGACGACCTCGTCGTCGACGTGCTCCCCGGCGTCTCGCACTTCATGGTCGACGAGCGTCCGGACCTCGTCGTCGACCGCGCGCGCGAGCTGTTCGCCCGCGCGGCGTGACGGAGCTCAGACGTCGGCCGAGTGCGCGCCCGTCACCGGGGGCTCGGCCGACCACGGGAACGTGATCCACAGGTCGGTGTCGCGCCACGAGTAGTCGGGCCGGATGATCGTGCGGGGCTTGGTGTAGAGCACCACCGACCGGGCGTCGGCCCCCTGCTTCGCCAGCAGGTCCATGACGAGCGCGAGGGTGCGGCCGGAGTCGGCGACGTCGTCCACCACGAGCACCTTCGAGCCGGGCAGCTCGGACGTGTCCATGAGCGGCGGGAGCACGCGCGGGTCGTCCAGCGTCTTGCCGATGTCGGTGTAGAACTCGACGTTCATCGTGCCCACGCCCTTGGTGCCCAGGGCGTACGCCATCGCGCCGCCGGGCACGAGGCCGCCGCGCGCGACGGCGATCACGACGTCGGGCAGGAAGCCGCTGTCGACGACCTGCTGCGCGAGCTCGCGGATCGCGACGGGCAGCAGGGTCCAGGTGAGGACCTCGCGCTCGGGGACGGCGCCGGCGTCGGCGGGCACGGGCGGCTCGGCGGGGGTGGGCTCTGCGCTCATGGCACCCGAGACTACGCGCGACGGCGGGCCCCCGTGACCGGGGGCCCGCCGTCGGGGTGGGGCTGACCTGCTGCTGGCCTGCGGCCGGCCGGCGCGGCCGTGGGGGGGGCGGGGGGGGGGGGCAGCCCGACGGCGCGGGGGGCAGCCGCGCGGGGGGGGTGGCCCAGCACACACGCGGCGGGGCCCCCGGCGCGGGGGGGTGGGGGGGAGACGGGCGGGGGGGGCCGTGGTCGGTAGGTGCGGGACGTCACGACGACGGCGCGGGATCACTGCGCGTCGAGGATGTCCACGACGAAGACGAGCGGCTGCCCGGCGAGCTCGTTGTCGTCGCTCTTCTCGGCGCCGTACGCCTGGTCGGCGGGGATGACGAGCAGCACCTGGCTGCCGACGGTCTGGCCGGCGAGGCCGTCCGTCCAGCCCGGGATGACCTGCTGGAGCGAGAACGAGCTCGGCGTGCCGCGGTCCCACGAGGAGTCGAACGACTTGCCGTCGAGCGTCCAGCCCGTGTACTGCGCGGTGACCGTCTGGTCCTTCTTGACCTTGGCGCCGTCGCCCTTGATGAGGGTCTGAGCGACGAGGTCCTTGGGCGCCTCGTAGCCGTCGGGGATCTTCACCGAGGGCTTGCCGGAGTCGTCGAGCGTGACCGTCGGCAGGCCCTTCTCGGGCTCGACGGCCGTGCCCTCGGCGCGCGTCGGGATCTTCGTCGCGTCGGTGATCTCGACGAGGTTGACCATCGTGGCCGTCGAGCCGTCCTGCCCCTGCACGGGGTTGGCCACGAGGAGGCGCGTCCCGACCTTCTGTCCGGTCAGCGGCTCGGTGAGCACGCCGTAGTTCGCGTCGCCGAGGATGAAGCTCTGCGGGGCCTTCTGCTCCCAGGTGGACCCCTGGGTGGAGCCGTCGGTGCCGAGGAAGGCGACGGTGTCCATGGTGATCTTCATGCCCTCGGCGAGGTCGGCGCCGTCGCCCTCGTCGATCACGCGCGACGTGGGCACCGAGACCTCGAGCGGCGTCTTGAAGGTCACCTTCGGCTCCGCGCCGGCCTTGCCCTCGACCTTCACGGTCTCGAGCGCGGCGACGTCCTCCTTCGTCGGCTCGGGAGCCTCGGTGGCCGGGGACGACGACGCGGAGGCCGACGGCGTGGCGCCGTCGCCGGAGGAGTCGTCGGCGCAGGCGGTCAGGGTCAGGGCCGCGGCCAGCGCCAGCGTTGCAGCGGCGGCGGACGTGCGGAGCTTCACGGGGAGTCCTTCGGTCGGCGGGGACGAACCGGGCCACTGTAACGGCCCGACCTGACCGCGCCGTCCAGGGTCCGCCGGGGCACCGGCCGGGCGGACCGGTCCGGCCCGCGTCGCGCGACAATGGTTGCCATGCCGTCCCGCCGACCCTCCCGCAAGCGCCCCTGGGGGGCGGAGACCCCGCCCCTCGACCTCGACCGCGCCCTCGGCGGCGTCCGGCGGGAGAGCGCGGCGGACGGCGAGTGGACGGTGCGCCGGTTGCGCGGCGGCGACAAGGCCTACCGCTGCCCCGCGTGCCGCCAGGAGATCCCGGCCGGCACGCCGCACGTCGTCGCCTGGCAGCGCGACGTCGTCGGCGGCGAGGCCGCGGGCCTCGAGGACCGTCGGCACTGGCACTCGTCCTGCTGGGAGCGCCGGGCCCGGCTGCGCTGAACGGCGCCGCAGGACCGGCCAGGAGCGCCCGGCCGAACTACGCTGGACGCGATGAACGACGACACCATGGACGACGCAGCGGGCCGTGACGCCGGGCAGGACACCGGCCACCAGATCCGCTCCCTCACGATGCTCCCCGCCCGCCGCGAGGACGTCGAGCTGCACACCGCGGACGGGCTCACGCTCGTCGGCGAGCTCGCCCTCCCGGCCGACCGGGACCCGGTCGCGACCCTCCTCACGTTCCACCCGCTGCCCACGCACGGCGGCTACATGGACTCGCACGTCTACCGGAAGGCGGCCTGGCGCCTCCCCGCGCTCGCGGACCTCGCCGTCCTGCGCTTCAACACCCGCGGCACGTCGTCGCCGCGCGGCACGTCCGACGGCGCGTTCGACGGCGGCGAGGCGGAGCGGTACGACGTCGCCGCCGCGATCGAGCTCGCCGAGTTCCGCGAGCTGCCGCGCCCGTGGCTCGTCGGGTGGTCGTTCGGCACCGAGCTGGTGCTCAAGCACGGCACCGACCCTGCCGTCGAGGGCGCGATCCTGCTGTCGCCCCCGCTGCACCGTGCCACGGACGCCGACCTCGACCGTTGGGCCGAGTTCGGCCGGCCGCTGGTGGTCCTGGTGCCCGAGCACGACGACTACCTGCGGCCCGACGAGGCCCGTCGGCGGTTCGCGCGCGTGCCGCAGGCCGAGGTGATCGGCGTCGACGGCGCGAAGCACCTGTGGGTCGGGGAGCCGGCGGTGCGCCGGGTCCTCGACGAGATCGTCGGGCACGTGCTGCCCGGCCACGCCGCTCTGCCCACGCACTACGACGGCGAGGTGCGGACGGCCGAGACGGTGCCGCGATGAGGTTGTCCTGATGACAAGGCGATGACGAGGAGTCGACGATGACCACCACCTCTGCGCTCCTGGCGACCTACCCGCTCCACGACGGGGCGGGCACGCCGGTCGTGCTGCTGCACGGTTTCCCGCTGGACCACCGCATGTGGGCGGCAGCGGCGCAGGCCCTGCCCGAGGGGGTGCGCGCCATCGGCGTGGACCTGCCCGGCCAGGGGCACTCCGACCTCGGCGGCATCCCGCCGCGGCTCGAGGACGTCGCCGACGCCGTGCACCACACCATGCGGGAGCAGGGTGAGGGCAACGCGGTCGTCGTCGGCCTGTCGATGGGGGGCTACGTGGCGCTCGCCCTGGCGGAGCGGCACCCGGGGTTCGTCGTCGGTCTCGGGCTCGTCGACACCAAGTCGACCGCCGACCTCGACGCCGCGCGCGCGAACCGGCTGCGGATCGCGGCCGCCGTCACGGAGGACCAGACGCTCGACCCGGTCCTCAGCATGCCCGGCACGCTGCTCGGGCCGACGAGCGTGGAGAAGCGGCGGAACCTCTTCCCGCTGCTGGAGTCCTGGATCCGCGCGCAGTCGCCCTCGGGCGTCGCCTGGGCGCAGCGCGCGATGGCGGCGCGCCCGGACCGTACCGACGTGCTGCGGACCTTCGACGGCCCCGTCTCCGTGGTGGTCGGGGCGGAGGACCAGGTGACCCCGCTGGTCGAGGCCGAGCACATGGTGCACGCCGCGCGGGACGGCGCGCTGACCGTCGTCCCCGCGGCCGGCCACATGAGCGCCGTCGAGGACCCGGCGACCGTCGCCGCCGCCATCGGGCTGCTGTACCGGCGGGTCGCCGAGCGCACCAACCCGCCCCGCTGGCCCTGGCAGTACCGCCCGGCCCCGACCCGCTGACGCAGCCGACCGACGAGACGCCGCGGGCCCGCCACCCGACGGT
>NZ_JBHTVZ010000029.1:0-31407 GCF_042792715.1 Isoptericola sp. NPDC056618
CGGCGGTGCGCACCGCCGCGGCCCTCGTGCTCCCTCGCCGACTTGCGAACTACCTCGGCGTCAGAGTGCCTCGAGCGCCGTGTTGAAGGTGGCGGACGGGCGCATCACCGCGGCGGCCTTGGCGGCGTCGGGGCGGTAGTAGCCGCCGATGTCGGCGGGCGAGCCCTGGACGCCGACGAGCTCGTCGACGATCGTCCGCTCCTGCTCGGCGAGCGACGCCGCGAGCGGGCCGAACGCGGCGGCCAGCTCGGCGTCGTCCGACTGCGCGGCGAGCTCCTGCGCCCAGTACAGGGCGAGGTAGAAGTGCGAGCCGCGGTTGTCGATGCCGCCGACGCGCCGCGTCGGGGACTTGTCCTGGTCGAGGAACGTGCCCGTGGCGCGGTCGAGGGTGTCGGCGAGCACCTGGGCGCGCGCGTTGCCGGTGACGGTCGCCAGGTGCTCGAACGACGCGGCCAGCGCGAAGAACTCGCCCAGCGAGTCCCAGCGCAGGTAGTTCTCCGCGAGGAGCTGCTGCACGTGCTTCGGGGCGGAGCCGCCGGCGCCGGTCTCGAAGAGGCCGCCGCCGTTCATCAGCGGCACGACCGACAGCATCTTGGCCGACGTCCCCAGCTCGAGGATGGGGAACAGGTCCGTGTTGTAGTCGCGGAGCACGTTGCCCGTCACCGAGATGGTGTCGAGGCCCTGGCGGATGCGCGCCAGGGAGAACGCCGTGGCCTCGGCCGGCGCCATCACGTGGATGTCGAGGCCGTCGGTGTCGTGGTCGCCCAGGTACTCCTCGACCTTGGCGATGAGCTGTGCGTCGTGGCCGCGCTGCGCGTCGAGCCAGAACACGGCGGGGGAGCCGGTGGCGCGGGCGCGGTTGACGGCGAGCTTGACCCAGTCGCGGATCGCGACGTCCTTGGTGGTGCAGGCGCGCCAGATGTCGCCGGCCTGGACGTCGTGGCTCAGCAGCACGTCGCCGGCCGCGTTCACGACCTCGACGGTGCCGTCCGCGGGGATCTCGAACGTCTTGTCGTGCGAGCCGTACTCCTCGGCCTTCTTGGCCATGAGGCCCACGTTGGGCACCGAGCCCATGGTGGCCGGGTCGAGGGCGCCGTTCGCGCGGCAGTCGTCGATGACGGTCTGGTAGACGCCGGCGTACGACGAGTCGGGGATGACGGCGAGCGTGTCGTGCTCCTTGCCGTCGGGGCCCCACATGTGGCCGCCGCCGCGGATCATCGCGGGCATGGAGGCGTCGATGATGACGTCGGACGGCACGTGCAGGTTGGTGATGCCGCGGTCGGAGTCCACCATCGCGAGGGCCGGGCCGTCGGCGAGGCCCTGCTCGACGGCGGCGCGGATCTCGGCGCCGTGGGGCAGCGTGTCGACCGTGGACAGCAGGTAGCCGAGGCCGTCGTTGGGGGAGATGCCCGCGGCCTTGAGCTCGTCGCCGTACTTCTCGAACAGGGCGGGGAAGAACGCCTGCACCACGTGGCCGAAGATGATCGGGTCGGAGACCTTCATCATCGTGGCCTTGAGGTGCGCGGAGAACAGCACGCCCTCGGCCTTGGCGCGGGCGACCTGCTCGGCGAGGAAGGCGTTCAGCGCCGCGACGGACATGAAGGTCGCGTCGACGACCTCGCCGGCCTCGACCTTCAGTCCGTCCTTGAGGACGGTCGTGCCGGCCGGGGTGACCAGGCGGATCGTCAGGGTGTCGTCGGCGGGGACCACGACGGACTTCTCGTTGGAGAAGAAGTCGTTCTCGCCCATCGTCGCGACGTTCGTCCTCGAGTCGGCCGACCAGGCGCCCATGCGGTGCGGGTGCGCCTTCGCGTAGTTCTTCACCGAGGCGGGGGCGCGGCGGTCCGAGTTGCCCTCGCGCAGCACCGGGTTCACGGCCGAGCCCTTGACCTTGTCGTACCGGGCGCGCACGTCCTTCTCGGCGTCGGTCTGCGGGTCCTCGGGGTAGCTCGGGACGTCGTAGCCCTGGGCCTGCAGCTCGGCGACGGCGGCCTTGAGCTGCGGCACGGACGCCGAGATGTTCGGCAGCTTGATGATGTTGGCGCCGGGGGTGGTGGCCAGCGCGCCCAGCTCGGCGAGCGCGTCGCCGATGCGCTGGTCGTCGGTGAGCCGCTCGGGGAACTGGGCGAGGATGCGGCCCGCGAGGGAGATGTCGCGCGTCTCGAGCGTGACCCCGGCCTGGGCGGCATACGCCTCGACGATCGGGAGGAACGAGTACGTCGCGAGCAGCGGCGCCTCGTCGGTGTGCGTGTAGATGATCGTGGCGGCCTCGGGCCGGGACTCGGTGGTCATGCGGCGATGCTCCCTAGGCAGGGCAGTGGTGGACGAGAGATTGTTTGACATCAAGATATCTGGCCGCGGCGGAGCCTGTCGAAAACCCGGGCGTCCGCCGTGCCGTGCCGTGCCTCACGGTCCGGCGCCTCGCCGCGCGGCACCCGGCGTGCGCCGTTACGGTCGAGCGGTGCCGACGCGTCAGCTCCATCTCGCCCAGGCGGGCCCGGCCGAGGTCGCCGACGCCCTCGCCGCGCTCCGCGCCGAGGTCGGCCTGCCCGCGATGTTCCCGGCCCAGGTGCGGGACGAGGCGGAGAAGTCCGCCGCGGACGGCGGGTCGGCTCTCGGGGGCAAGGGACGGCAGGGCCGTCAGGACCGCCGCGACGTCGAGCTCGTGACCATCGACCCGCCCGGCTCCATGGACCTCGACCAGGCCGTGCACGTCGCGTCGTCCGGCCGCGGGTACATCGTCCGGTACGCCATCGCGGACGTCGCCGCGTTCGTCCGACCGGGCGGCGCGCTCGACGCCGAGACCCACCGTCGCGGCACCACCGTCTACGGCCCGGACGTGCGCACCCCGCTGCACCCGCCCGTCCTCTCCGAGGTGGCCGCGAGCCTGCTGCCCGACGAGGACCGTCCGGCCGTCCTGTGGACGATCGGGCTCGACGCGGACGGCGAGATCACCAGCAGCTCCGTGACCCGCGCGACCGTGCGGTCACGCGCCCGCCTCACCTACGGCGAGGTCCAGGGCCAGCTCGACGCGGGGACGGCGTCGGACTCCCTGTCCCTGCTGGCGGACGTGGGCCGCCTGCGGCAGGAGCGCGAGCGGGACCGCGGCGGGGTGTCGCTGGAGGTCCCCGAGCAGGAGATCGCGTCCGGGCCCGACGGGTCGTTCACGCTCGAGCTGCGGCGCACCCTCCCCGTCGAGGGCTGGAACGCGCAGATCTCGCTGCTCACCGGCATCGCCGCGGCGGCCATGATGCGGGAGGCGGGCATCGGCCTACTGCGCACGCTGCCCCCTGCGGACGACCGCGACGTCGCGCGCCTGCGCCGCACGGCCGCGGCCCTCGGCATCGACTGGCCCGACGAGGTCTCGTACGCGCAGCTCGTCCCGACGCTCGAGTCGCGTCGTCCCACCCACGCGGCCTTCCTCGCCGAGGCGACGTCGCTCTTCCGGGGCGCGGGCTACCTGGCGTTCGGCGTGCCGGGGCCCGACGGCGGGCCGCCGGTCGCGCTGCCCGCGGACGCCCGGCACGCGGCGATCGCGGCCGAGTACGCCCACGTGACGGCGCCGCTCCGGCGGCTCGCCGACCGCTACGCCACGGAGGTGTGCCTCGCGCACGCCGCCGGCAAGGAGCCGCCCGCCTGGGTGACCGAGGCGCTCCCCACCCTGCCCGAGACGATGGCGGCGGCTTCCCGCACGGCGGGTGCGTTCGAGCGCGGCTGCGTGGACGTCGTCGAGGCGGCGCTGCTCGCCGGGCGCGAGGGACAGGCCTTCGACGGCGTCGTCGTCGACGTGCGCGGCGACGGCGAGGAAGGCGCGCCGGACGGCCCGCAGCGCGGCGAGGTCATGCTCGAGGACCCGGCCGTGCGCGCACGCATCGAGGGCGTCGGGCTGCCGCTGGGCGAGCGCGTCCGCGCGACGTTGGCCGAGGCGTCGGTGCCCGACCGACGAGTGCTCTTCACGCTGGGCTGACGAGGCGGCCGGGCAGGCCCGGCCCTCCCGGGTCAGGGCTCGAGGTCGACGGCCGCGGCCCCGGTGCGCACGTCCACGGGGACGGACACCTGGTCGTGCGCGACCAGCCAGCGCCCGCCGTCGCGACGCAGGCCGAACGTGCCGCGGACCCACGTCCCGGGCACGGACGTGCCATCGGCGAGGGTGCCGCTGAGCCGGCCGAAGGCGTGCCCGAAGGCGACGTGCTCGTCGACGGTCAGGGCGAGGTCGCGCAGCTCGTAGTCGACGGTCGCGAAGGCGTCGAACACCTGCACCCAGTTCCGCAGCTTGGCGTCGATCCCGACGTGCTGCAGCGGGGGCTCGACGTCGAACGAGACGACGTCGGGTGCGTAGATCTCGCGCACCGCGTCGAGGTCCTTGGCGCGCAGGGCGCCGACGAGCGATCCCAGCAGCTTCCGGATCGCGTGCTCGTGATGAGGGGTCGCGGTCATGGTCGCTCCTGCACGTGGGGGGGAGGCGGGAACTTGCCTCACCCGACCGACGACGGCGGGCGCGGAGACGTGACGGTCCGCGCCCGGCCGCGGCAGGCTCCGTCCTCGCGCCGCCTCGGCTCGCCGGGCAGGAGCCCCAGGTGACGTTTTGATAACACTCCTGCCTTATAACGATTCAAGGTCTAGCGCCGCCCCTGGCACTATTCGTTAAGGTTCCTTCCCTAAGCGTGAGCGATCGCGGCGTGAGGGTGCGCTGCCGACTGGAAGGACCAACGATGATCCGAGGGAAGATCCGCGGACGGTGGCTCGCAGCCGCCGCCGCCCTGACCAGCGTGACCCTCCTGGCCGCCGGGTGCTCCGGTTCCGCCGAGGGCAACGACGGTGGCGACGGCACCAGCGCCCCCGCGGCCGAGGGGCAGGCCACCGACCAGGAGCTCGTGATCTGGGCGGGCTCGCAGACCCCGATCACCCCCAACTTCAACCCCTACGCGGTGGGCGTGCTGCACCTCGCCAACGGCGGGATCTACGAGTCGCTGTTCGCGTACAACAAGCTCCAGGACGTGGACCCCACGCCGATGCTCGCCGAGTCGTTCGAGTGGAACGAGGACGGCACCGAGCTCACGGTGAAGCTCCGTGGCGGGGTGCAGTGGAACGACGGCCAGCCGTTCACCGCGGACGACGTCGTGTACTCGTTCACGAATGACACCGCCAAGCCCGTCTACCTCAAGGACGCGGTCGCGCAGGACGAGTCCACCGTGGTGTTCTCCTTCGACGAGCCGGCGTTCGCGAACGAGTTCGCGATCCTCGGCAGCACGTACATCGTGCCGAAGCACGTGTTCTCCGAGCACGAGAAGGACTCCGGCGAGGACGCCGAGGGCAACGCCCTCACCGGGCTCGTGGCGTGGGACAACGCGGAGTCCCCGGTCGGCACGGGCCCGTACATGCTCGACACGGCGTCCAACGCCGCGTACACCGCGAAGGCCAACCCCGACTACTGGGGCGGGGCGCCGAAGGTCGCCTCCCTGCGCTACGTCGGCATCGACGCCAACCAGTCCGCGGAGGACCTGCTCACCACCGGGCAGATCGACTGGACCACGATGTTCGTGCCGGATCCCGAGCGGATCACCTCGACCGGTGGCTTCGGGTACGTCAACACGCCCGTCGACCCCGTCGTGCTGTACACGTGCTCCAACACCGACCTGGGCTGCGAGGGCGCCCAGACGGACGTCGCCGTCCGCCAGGCGCTCGACGCCGCCATCGACCGCTCCGCGATCACCGAGAAGGCGTTCGTCGGGCTCGCCAAGCCGATCTCGCCGACGTTCGCGCTGCTCGGCCGCGACGACAAGTGGATCGCGGACGGCATGCCGAAGGAGTCGCCGCAGAGCGCCGACGCCGCGGCCGCCGGGAAGATCCTCGAGGAGGCCGGCTACACCAAGGACGCCGACGGCTTCTACGGCAAGGACGGCAAGCCGATCGACCTGACGCTGACCTCCGTCGACGGCTGGTCGGACTTCAACAACGCCGCCAAGCTCATCGAGGAGCAGGCCAAGGCCGCGGGCCTCAAGGTCACCGCGTCCACGATCTCCTGGAACGAGTTCGCCGACGCGCGCGTCTCCGGCGAGTTCGAGCTGATCATGGGCGGCGTCGTCGGCACCTCGCTGGCCGACCCGTTCCAGATCTACCGCGAGTGGTTCACCGGCGACTACACCCAGAAGGTCGGCACCGCGCTCGAGCCGGGCGAGTGGAACATCTCCCGCTACGACAACGACGAGGTGAACGCCGCCGTCGAGGCCGCCTCCCACACGAACGACGAGGCCGCCAAGAAGGAGGCCTACGCCACCGTCCAGGAGCACATCGTCGAGGACCTGCCGTACATCCCGATCGTCGTGAACGGCACGCAGACGTTCTTCAACACGACGAAGTTCGCCGGCTGGCCCACGGAGGACGACATGTACATGTTCCCGCCGTCGTGGCAGGGCCCGTCCTCGGGCGTCATCCTCGGCAAGCTCGGCGGCGCCCAGTAACGCGCTCCCGACCCGGTGACCGGCGGGCTCCCCAGCCCGCCGGTCACCCGCACGACCCGCACCACGACGCAGTGACGCACCGAGCGAGGAGGAGCCGCATGCCCGCGACACCGAAGGGCGGCCCGACCCCATGAAGTTCTACGCCAGGCGGATCGCCTTCTACGCGGTGACCCTGTGGGCCGCGATCTCGCTGAACTTCTTCATCCCGCGCATGCTGCCGGGCGACCCGTTCTCGATCCTCATGGCGAAGCTGCAGCGCGCCGGAGGCATCCCGGCGGGTACCGAGAACAGCATCCGGCTCCTCCTCGGTGCGGCCGAGGACCAGTCCCTGTGGGAGCAGTACGTCACGTACTGGAAGAACGTCCTCACCGGGAACCTGGGCGTCTCGGTGACGAACTTCCCGACGCCGGTGACCGAGCTCATCGGCGACGCGATCCCGTGGACCCTCGGCCTCGTCGGCACGGCGACCATCATCTCGTTCGTCCTCGGGATCGGGCTGGGCGCCCTCGCCGGCTGGAAGCGCGGCACCTGGGTGGACAGCCTGGTGCCGAGCACCACCATGCTGCAGTCGCTGCCCTACTTCTGGGTGGCCCTCGTGCTCATCTTCGTGTTCGCCGTGAGCCTCCAGTGGTTCCCCATCATCGGCGCGTACGACGTCTTCCACTTCAACGGACCGGAGTGGAGCTGGGCCTTCGTCGGCTCGGTGCTCTACCACGCGTTCCTCCCGGCCGTCACGATCGTCATCTCGTCGGTCGGCGGCTGGCTGCTCGGGATGCGCAACATGATGGTCTCCACGCTGTCGGAGGACTACGTCACGACCGCCGAGGCCAAGGGCCTGCGCCCGCGCCGCGTGTTCACCACCTACGCGATGCGCAACGCCGCGCTGCCGTCCCTCGCCGGCTTCGGCGTCTCCCTCGGGTTCGTCGTGGCCGGCTCCCTCGTCATGGAGCAGGTCTTCACGTACCCGGGCGTCGGCAAGCTCATGATCACGGCGGTGCGCAACAACGACTACGCGCTGATGCAGGGCGTCTTCCTCGTCATCACGCTCGCGGTCCTGGCGGCGCTGTTCCTCATGGACCTCATCTACGGCTTCCTGGACCCGAGGACCCGCCACAATGACTGACACCGAGACCACCGCACCCGCCACCACGCCGGACACCGAGCCGGCCATCGCTCCCACGCCGCCGGGCAGGAAGTCCGGCGTGCGACAGATGCTGCCCTCCATGTCGGGCAAGCTCCTCGCCGGGCTCATCCTCATCGGCGGGATCGTGCTGTTCGCGATCGTGGGCCCCTTCGTCACGCAGGACCCCCGCAGCTCCGCCAACGACCCGCTGCTGCCGCCGCAGCCCGGCCACTGGCTCGGCACGACCAGTCTCGGCTACGACGTGCTCGCCCAGCTCGCCGAAGGAGCCCGCGGCTCCTTGGTCGTCGGCGTGACCGCAGGCCTCGTCGCGATCGTCCTCGCGCTGCTCTTCGGCGTCGTCGCCGGGTACCTGCGCGGCTGGACCGACGAGTTCCTCTCGCTGGTCACCGGCATCATGCTCGTCATCCCCGGCCTGCCGCTGATGATCGTCGTCGCCAGCTACCTGCAGGTGCGCAGCCTCTGGGTCGTGGCGCTCATCCTCGGCGTCACCGCATTCGCGGGGCCCGCCGTCGTGCTGCGGTCCCAGGCCCGGTCGCTGCGGGTGCGCGACTACGTCTCCGCGGCCCGGGTCGCCGGGGAGAAGACGCCGCGCATCATCGGCGTCGAGGTGCTGCCCAACCTGCTGCCGCTGCTGGCGTCCCAGTTCCTCTTCGCGATCGTGCTCGCCATCCTCGGCGAGGCCGGCCTGTCCTACCTGGGCCTCGGGCCCAACGGGTCGATCACCTGGGGCACGATGCTCAACGAGGCGCAGGGCGGCGGCGCGCTGACCCGCGGCGCCTGGTGGTGGTTCGTTCCCCCGGGCCTGATGATCGCCCTGTTCGGCACCGGGCTCTCCCTCGTCAACTTCGCCATCGACGAGATCGTCAACCCGAAGCTGCGGCTCGCGCCCGCCGCCGCCAGGAGCGTCCGCGAGGCGCGCAAGGCGGGCAAGGACAAGCTCGGCCGCCGAGCCGCGACGGAGACCGTCGCCGCCGACAAGGAGAGGGTCGACGCATGACCGCCACCACCACCGGCCCGCTGTCGTCGCCGACGCACGACGACCACGTGGCCCGCCTCGAGCCGGTCCTCACCGCTCGGAACGTGTCCATCGAGTACGAGGTGGACCCGCCCGTCCGCGCCGTGGACGACGTCTCCCTCACGCTGCACCGCGGCGAGATCCTCGGGCTCGCCGGCGAGTCGGGGTGCGGCAAGACGACGCTCGCCTACGGCCTCAACCGGCTCCTCAAGCCCCCGGCCATCCTCCGCTCCGGCGAGGTGACGTTCCACGACGCGAACGGCGCCGACATCGACGTCGTCAGCCTCACCGGCGACGCGCTGCGTGCCTTCCGCTGGGACAAGGTGTCCATGGTGTTCCAGGGGGCGATGAACTCGCTCAACCCGGTGATCAGCGTGCGCAAGCAGCTCGGAGACGTCCTCACCACCCACAGGCCGCAGATGGGCACGAAGGAGCGCGCCGCGCGTTCCGCCGAGCTGCTCGAGCTCGTGGGGGTCGACCCGACGCGCCTCGACAGCTTCGCCCACGAGCTGTCCGGCGGGATGCGCCAGCGCGTCATGATCGCCATGGCGATGGCGCTCAACCCGCAGGTCATGATCATGGACGAGCCGACCACCGCGCTCGACGTCGTCGTCCAGCGCGGCATCCTGCGCGAGATCATGCGGCTGCGCGAGCGGTTCAACTTCGCCGTCGTGTTCATCACCCACGACCTGCCGCTCCTGCTCGAGATCAGCGACCGGATCGCCGTCATGCGCGCCGGCCGGATCGTCGAGCTCGACACCTCGGAGTCCATCTACGCGCGGGCCCAGCACCCGTACACGCGGCAGCTCCTGGACTCGTTCCCGAGCCTCACGGGCGACCGTGGCTCGTTCGTCCGCACCGGCGTCACCCGCGACGCCGCCGAGGAGGAGGCGTCATGAGCAGCCTCGAGGTCCGCAATCTCGTCAAGGAGTTCAAGGTCCGCAGCGGGCTGCGCAGCGGCACCCTGCGTGCCGTGAACGACGTGTCGTTCACGCTCGAGCCCGGCAAGACCCTCGCTCTCGTCGGCGAGTCCGGGTCCGGCAAGTCGACCGTGGCCAAGATGATCTCCCAGCTCGAGACCCCGACGAGCGGCGAGATCCTGCTCGACGGCAGGCCTATCGGGCGCCGCGGCCGCGCGCTGTCGAGCTACCGCCACCAGGTGCAGATGGTCTTCCAGGACCCGTTCGCGTCGCTCAACCCGTACCACACGGTGGCGCACCACCTGGAGCGCCCGTTGAAGCTGCACGGTGTCGCGAGCGGTGACGCGCTCGAGCCCGCGGTCCACGACCTGCTGGAGCGCGTCAACCTCACACCGGCCGAGCTCTACGCGGTCAAGCGGCCGCACGAGATGTCCGGCGGTCAGCGGCAGCGGGTCGCCATCGCCCGGGCTCTCGCACCCGGCGCGAGGTTCCTCGTCGCCGACGAGCCCGTCTCGATGCTCGACGTCTCCATCCGGCTCGGGGTGCTCAACCTGCTCGCCAGGCTGCAGCGCGAGGAGAACCTCGGCGTCCTGTACATCACCCACGACCTCGCCACGGCGCGACACTTCAGCGACGAGATCATCGTGATGTTCCGGGGGGACATCGTGGAGCGGGGTCCGTCCGACGAGGTCATCCTCAACCCGCAGCACGAGTACACGAAGACGCTGCTCGCCGCCGCCCCCGAGCCGTCGCGGCACGGGCGCCTGCGGGAGGAGGTCCGGGCGGAGCTGGCTGCTTCCTAGCCGCTGCTCCGCGTCGGTGCGGTCGCGCGGGTCGAGGATGGCTTCGCGCGGACGCGTTCACGGGCGCCAGGGCGCCCTCCACCTCGGGAGGGATACGTCCGCGCGAAGCCGTCCTCGACCCGCGCTCGTCGTTCGCCTCACGCGGCGTAGGGCGGACCTCTCGTCCCGCACCCGTCCCGTCCGAGGGTGACGCGGCGGGCGGCTCGCCGCCGGTGGCGCGCAGCCGGGCGCGCGGAGCGACGCCGTCGGACGGTGGGTGGGGAGGCTTAAGGTGCTGGCGTGCCTGCGCGACGACGGACCGAACCTGCTGCCGGACGGGCGGCCGTGGCCGCGTGGCTGGGCGGCGACGCCTCGCGGCCCGTCGTGACGACGGCGGTGCGGTTCACGCTGGAGGAGCTGGCCGACGTCGCGCCCGGGAACTCGGTGGAGGTACGGGTGCCGCCCGCCGGGGCCGTGCAGGCCGTGGCGGGGCCGCGGCACACGCGCGGGACGCCGCCGAACGTGGTGGAGACCGACGTCGAGACCTGGCTCGCGCTCGCCACCGGTCGGCTCTCGTGGGCCGACGCCGTCGCGTCCGGGCGGGTGAGCGCCTCGGGAGAGCGGGCCGACCTGTCCGCGCTCCTGCCGCTGCAGGCCGCACGCCCGCGTCCCTGACGGGCTCCGCCGAGGGAGTACGCATCCCCGCGAGGTAGTACGGAGTGCCGCGAGGGAGTACCGGATCCCGCGGGGCGGCCGGAGAGCGCGCGGTTGTCGGCCGGTTCCGCTACGTTCGGCGCACCGGGCAGGCACGCATCCCGACGGCCGGACGACGACGTCCGGTGACGTGGGGTTCAACAACGGTTCACGCGGGTCTGCTGAGGTGACGTCACCCACGTCCGCCGCGAAGGAGCCACCGTGAGCCCCACCCGTCCCGCCCGCCGTCGAGCACCGCTCGCCGCCGCCACCGCGGCCGCGCTCGTCCTGCCCGTCGGCGCCGCCCTGGCCGTCCCCGCGACGGCCGCCGTCTCGCCCGACGCCCCCGTCGTCATCGACGAGCTGTACGGGGGCGGCGGCAACAGCGGCGCCGCGTTCAACCAGGACTTCGTCGAGCTGTACAACCCGACGGACCAGCCGGTGTCCCTCGAGGGGTGGTCGGTCCAGTACGCCTCCGCGACCGGCACCTGGGCCAACGGGGCCCAGACGAACCTCGCGGGGTCGATCCCGGCGGGCGGGTCGTTCCTCGTCGCGGAGGCGCTGGGCGGGAACACGTCGCTGCCCGCGCTGCCGACCCCCGACGTCACCGGCACCATCGCGATGTCCGGCACGGGCGCGAAGGCGGCGCTGGTGCGCTCGACGGACCGCCTGACGTGCGCGGGTGCGGACTGCGCGGCGGCCGAGGCCGTCGTCGACCTCGTCGGCTGGGGCCCGACCGCCAACGCCTTCGCGGGCTCGGGGCCGGCACCGGCGACGACGAACGCCACGTCGGTCGCGCGCCGCGCCCACGCGCACACCGCCGACAACGCCGCTGACTTCGCGGCCGGGGCGCCGACGCCGACCGCGAGCGGCACCGACCCCGGTACGGACCCGGGGCCTGCCGAGGACGCGACGATCGCCGAGATCCAGGGCTCCGGCGCCGCGTCGCCGCTGGCCGGGAAGACGGTGACGACCACCGGCGTCGTGACCGCCACCTACCCCACGGGCGGCTTCGACGGGCTCTACCTCCAGACGGCCGGCACCGGCGGCGACCCCGCCGACGACGCGACGCCCGGCGCCTCCGACGCCGTCTTCGTGTACTCCCGCGCCGCGGCCGGCGAGCTCGAGGTGGGCGACCACGTGGAGGTCACCGGCGAGGTCGGCGAGTACTCCGGCCTCACGGAGCTCACCGCGGACTCCTGGGCCCCGCTGGACGAGCCCGGCGCCGTCGAGCCGCTGGCCACGACCTGGCCCGCGACCGACGCCGAGCGCGAGGCGCTCGAGGGCATGCTGCTCGCGCCGCAGGGCGACTTCACCGTCACCGACAACTACGACACGAACTTCTACGGCACGATCGGGCTCGCCGCGGGCGGCTCGCCGCTGGTGCAGCCCACCACGGCCGGCCGACCCGGCTCGGTGGAGGCGAAGCAGCAGGCCGAGGACAACGCGGCCCGCGCCGTCCTGCTGGACGACGGGGCGTCGACGAACTACGGCTCGGCCGCCAACTCGTCGCAGCCGCTGCCGTGGCTGACGGGCGGTGACCCCGTGCGGGTCGGCGCCGCCGTGACCTTCACACGGCCGGTCGTCCTCGACTACCGGTACGACGCCTGGGGGCTGCAGCCGCAGCACCGGCTCACGCCCGACGTGGCCGACGCGGTGCAGCCCGCCACGTTCGAGGACTCGCGCGAGGCCTCGCCGCAGGACGTCGGCGGCACGCTGCAGGTGGGCACCTTCAACGTGCTCAACTACTTCAGCACCACGGGCGACCAGCTCGACGGGTGCACGTACTACACCGACCGCGCGGGCGACCCGGTCACCGTGCGCGGCGGCTGCGACGCCCGCGGCGCTGCCGAGGCCGAGGACCTGGAACGGCAGCAGACCAAGATCGTCGCGGCGATCTCGGCGCTGGGGGCCGACGTCGTCGGCCTCGAGGAGATCGAGAACTCCGCCGCGTTCGGCAAGGACCGCGACCAGGCCCTGTCCGACCTGGTCGACGCGCTCAACGCGCACGACGGCGCGGGCACCTGGGCGTTCGTCGCCTCGCCGGCGGCCGTGCCCGCCAGCGAGGACGTCATCCGCACGGCGTTCGTCTACCGCACCGCGGGCGCCGAGCCCGTCGGGACCTCGCGGATCCTCGACGACCCGGAGGCGTTCGGCAACGCACGCCAGCCGTTGGCGCAGGTGTTCCAGCCGGCCGGCGGGGTCGACGCCGACCCGGGCGACGACGTCGTGGTGATCACCAACCACTTCAAGTCGAAGGGGTCGGCGGGCCCGTGGCCCGGGGACGAGGACACGGGCGACGGCCAGGGCGCCTCCAACGAGTCGCGCGTGCGTCAGGCGACCGCGCTGGTGGCCTTCGCCGACGACGTCGCCGCCGACGCCGGGACCGACGCGGTGCTGCTCGTGGGCGACCTCAACTCCTACGAGCAGGAGGACCCGGTCGTCGTGCTCACCGACGCGGGCTACACGGACCTCGGGCCCACCACGGGCGAGTACACCTATGCGTTCGACGGCGCGGTCGGCTCGCTCGACCACGCGCTCGCGTCGTCGGGTCTGATCGACCGGGTGACCGGCACGGACATCTGGAACGTCAACGCGTACGAGCCGGTGGCGAACGAGTACAGCCGTTACAACTACAACGCGACGATCCTCTACGACGAGACGCCGTTCCGGTCGTCGGACCACGACCCGCTGCTGGTCGGGCTCGACCTCGCGCCGTCCGCGCCCGCGTGGGACGCGAAGGACACCTACGGCAAGGGGGACCGGGTCGCCTTCGAGGGCGGGCTCTTCGAGGCGCTGTGGTGGTCGCGCGGCGACCGGCCCGGGGCGTCGGCGTACGGGCCCTGGGCCGAGGTCGGGGCTCCCGTCGCCACGTCGGCCGGGACCTTCTCCGCCTGGACCAGCACGTGGGTGTACGGCAAGGGTGACGTCGTCGTGCACGACGGGCACCGCTGGCGGGCCCAGTGGTACTCCCGGAACGACGAGCCCGGCGCGACGCCGTGGGGCCCCTGGAAGGACCTGGGCGCCGCCTGACGCGCCGGCCGTCGGGTGCCGGCGGGTGGCTTAGGCTCGAGGGGTGAGCAGCTCGACCCCCGACCAGGACACCCCGGCACCCGACGGCACCGCGCCCGACGCCACGCCGCACGCCCGCGAGGTGCCGGCGGAGACCGCCGAGTCCGCCGCCGGCACCGACGCCACCCCGGACGGCGCCTCGGAGGAGGCCTCGGACGAGGTCGAGGAGCCGCAGGACGTGACGCTGCTGGTCGACCCCGAGCGCGTGCGCCGCGCCCCCAAGTACCCGGTGTTCCTGTGGATGGGCGCGCTGGTCGGCGGCGTCGTCGGGCTGATCTTCTCGACCTGGCTCATCGACTCCGCCGACCCGGAGGTCGCCGCGGCCCTGCTGAAGCCGGGCGTCTACGTGTCGGTGACGATCCTCGGCGGCATCGCCCTCGGGCTGGGCGTCGGCGGGCTGGTCGCCGTGATCTCCGACCGGCGCAGCCTGCGTCGTCGCTGACGCGTCCGGGCAGGTCGACGCACCGGGGCCCTGTGGGATACTCGAGACATGCCCTTGCGCCCTGACGGCCGCCTGAACCATGACCTCATGCCCGGCGAGAAGGGCCCCCAGGACGCGTGCGGCGTCTTCGGGGTCTGGGCCCCCGGCGAGGAGGTCGCCAAGCTCGCCTACTTCGGCCTCTATGCCCTGCAGCACCGCGGACAGGAGTCCGCGGGCATCGCCACCAGCAACGGTGAGCAGATCCTCGTCTACAAGGACATGGGCCTCGTGTCCCAGGTCTTCGACGAGACGGCGCTCGACGCCCTCACCGGCCACCTCGCGGTGGGCCACTGCCGGTACTCCACCACCGGCGGCGTGACCTGGGAGAACGCCCAGCCGACCCTCGGCGCGACCGCAGGCGGCACCGTCGCCCTCGGGCACAACGGCAACCTCACCAACTCCGCCGAGCTGGTCAACCTCGTGGCCGAGCGCTACGGCGCGCAGCGCCGCGGCGAGCTCGCACGCGGCAACACCACCGACACGGCGCTCATCACGGCCCTGCTGGCCGGCGACGCCGACCACACCCTCGCGCAGACGGCGCTCGAGGTGCTCCCGAAGCTGCGCGGCGCGTTCTCCCTCGTCTTCATGGACGAGGGCACCCTCTACGCCGCCCGCGACCCGCAGGGCGTGCGCCCGCTGGTGCTGGGCCGCCTGCAGCGCGGCTGGGTGGTCGCGTCGGAGACGCCGGCCCTCGACATCGTCGGCGCGTCGTACGTGCGCGACGTCGAGCCGGGCGAGCTCCTCACCATCGACGCCGACGGCCTGCGCTCCGAGAAGTTCGCCGAGCCGGAGCGCGCGGGCTGCGTCTTCGAGTACGTCTACCTCGCCCGCCCCGACAACACCATCAACGGCCGCTCCGTGCACGCGTCGCGCGTCGAGATGGGCCGCACGCTGGCCCGGGAGCACCCCGTCGAGGCGGACCTCGTCATCCCGACGCCGGAGTCCGGCACGCCGGCCGCCGTCGGGTACGCCGCGGAGTCGGGCATCCCGTTCGGGCAGGGCCTCACCAAGAACGCCTACGTCGGCCGCACGTTCATCCAGCCGTCCGACACGCTGCGCCAGCTCGGCATCCGCCTCAAGCTCAACCCGCTCAAGGAAGTGATCCGCGGCAAGCGCCTCGTCGTCGTCGACGACTCGATCGTGCGCGGCAACACCCAGCGGGCCCTGATCCGCATGCTCCGCGAGGCGGGCGCGGCCGAGGTGCACGTGCGCATCTCCTCGCCGCCGGTGAAGTGGCCGTGCTTCTACGGCATCGACTTCGCGTCGCGGGCCGAGCTCATCGCCAACGGCCTCAGCCCGGACGAGATCGGCCAGTCCCTGGGCGCCGACTCCCTCGGCTACATCTCGACCGAGGGCATGATCGCGGCCACCGAGCAGCCGGCGTCCCAGCTGTGCGCCGCCTGCTTCACGGGCAAGTACCCGATCGAGCTCCCCACCGCCGACCAGCTCGGCAAGCACCTGCTGGAGCAGGCGGAGCTGCCGCTCGGCGCCCCCGAGGACGGGCTCCGCACGGTCTCCGTGGGGGCCGGCGGCGGCACCGCGCTCGACCACCCCTGACCTGATCCCCGGTGGTCGAGCCCGTCGAAGCCACCGTCCGACGACCGATGGTGGTTTCGACTAGCTCAACCACCGGCCTGGGAGCCACAGTGACGAACGAACCCCTGACCTACGCCGCGGCCGGCGTCGACACCGAGGCCGGCGACAAGGCCGTCGAGCTGATGAAGGACGCCGTGCGGCGCACGCACGGGCCCGCCGTCCTCGGGGGCGTGGGCGGCTTCGCGGGGCTCTTCGACCTGTCCGCGATCCGCGAGTACCGCAAGCCGCTCCTGGCGACGTCGACGGACGGCGTCGGCACCAAGGTCGCGATCGCGCAGGCGCTCGACAAGCACGACACGATCGGCTTCGACCTCGTCGGGATGGTCGTGGACGACATCGTCGTGGTCGGCGCCGAGCCGCTGTTCATGACGGACTACATCGCCACCGGCAAGGTCGTCCCCGAGCGCGTGGCCGACATCGTGCGCGGCATCGCGCAGGCCTGCGAGGTGGCCGGCACGGCCCTCGTCGGCGGCGAGACGGCCGAGCACCCGGGCCTCCTGGCCCCCGACGAGTACGACGTCGCGGGCGCGGCCACGGGCATCGTCGAGGCGGACGCCGTCCTGGGCCCGGAGCGCGTGCGCGCCGGCGACGTGCTCGTCGCGATGGGATCGAGCGGCCTGCACTCCAACGGCTACTCGCTGGTGCGCGCGGTCGTGAAGCACGCCGGCTGGTCGCTGGACCGCCACGTCGAGGAGTTCGGCCGCACCCTCGGCGAGGAGCTGCTGGAGCCCACCCGCGTGTACGCGCGGGACGTGCTCGCGCTCGCCGAGGACCCGGCAGCGCAGGTGCACGCCGTCACGCACGTCACGGGCGGCGGGCTCGCGGCGAACCTCGCGCGCGTGCTGCCCGCCGGCACGGTGGCGACGGTCGACCGGGGATCGTGGGAGGTGCCCGCCGTCTTCCGCACCGTGCGCGAGCTCGGGTCGGTGCCGCGTCGGGACCTGGAGAACACGCTCAACCTCGGGGTCGGCATGGTGGCCGTCGTGGGCGCGGACGGCGTCGACGCGGCGCTGACGACCCTCGCGGCTCGCGGCGTGCCGGCGTGGGTGCTGGGCTCGGTCGAGGACCTGGACCCGGGCGCGCCGGTCGAGGACCTGGTCGCCGGGACCAAGGGCGTGCAGGGCGGCGCGGTCCGCCTCACGGGCGACTACCGCTGACGTCCCGCGCGGGGGAGCGGACCTCCCCCGCGCCGGGCCTCGCGCATGACGAAGGGCCGGACGGCTGCTGCCGTCCGGCCCTTCGCGCGCGGCGCCGGAACCCGTGGGTCAACGGGTCCGACGCTGGGGACTCAGCGCTCGTCGCCCCAGGAGTTGTATCGGTTGTCGTACTCGTCGTCGTCGGAGAAGCGATCCTCCGTGGCGACATCCGTGCGACTGCCCTCGCCGCCCCTGAGCTCCTGCTCGAGCGCGTGGTAGTTCGTCTCGGGGCTGTAGTACTTCAGCTCGCGAGCGACCTTAGTCTGCTTTGCCTTCTGACGGCCGCGGCCCATGGCTGAGACCCCCTCAACGTAGGAGCGGGGCTTGCGCCGTCCGTGACGGCGGCCCCGTGCGTAAGTAGTCTGTTCAGACCCCAACGGTACATGCTCGCGCGCCATTCCCTCCACTCCGCGACACGTGCCGCGCGCATCGACGGACGTGGGAGCGGGTGATCCTCGTCGGATGGTGTCTCAGGTCACGAGACCGATCGGTGCGCGGAGCGGTCCGGAGGCGGCTGACGCCCGGCAGAACGGACGCACGAGCACGACTCGGTCCATGCCAGGACGATCCGGACGATTTCATCCGGCTCCCAAGTCGCCTCAATCCCGCTTTCTGCACACAATGGATGAGCGAGACCGTGTCCGCACACCGGGCGCCGCCCGGGCCGGTCCGTACCAGGAGGTGCAGGGGATGTCGCTCCACGGAGACTCCGAGGTTCTGCTGACGCCTGCCGAGGTGGCCAGCCTGTTCCGCGTCGACCCGAAGACCGTGACCCGCTGGGCGAAGGCGGGGAAGCTCTCGTCGATCCGCACGCTCGGTGGTCACCGCCGCTACAAGGAGTCGGAGGTGCGTGCGCTGCTCGGCGCCGCCTCCGAGGAGGCGACGCCGGACAAGTAGGGCGCCCCCAGGGGGCGCTGCGGCGCCGCCCGAGCGCGGGGGGCGCTCAGTGGCGCCGCGCGCGCACGACGACGATCACGACCACCGCCAGCCCTGCCGCCGCGGCGCCGATCAGCACCTGCGCGTTGCGCTTGCGGCGGGGGTCGGTGGCGGGGAGCCCGCCTCCCGTGACGAACGTGCCGGCGTCGCCGGCGGCCTGCTTGGTCGCCCGCGCGAGCTGGTTCGCCTGGTACTTCGGCGAGAGGCGCGTCGCGAGCTGGTCGAGGGTCGCGGCGAGGTCCGCGCGGGTGCGCGCCACCTCGTCCTCGAGCTCGCGGGCCGTCGGGGCCGGGGCCCTGTTCTCGGGCATCGTAGGCTCGGTCACCGGCGCACCCCCTTCTTGATCGTCTCGACGTCCTCCTTGACCCGGTCGATCGTCTCGGGCCGCCGGGCCGCCTTCTTGAGCTGGCCCGCCGCGATCGCGGCGGCCAGGCCGGCGACGAGCAGCATGGCGACCCCGACGACGAGCGCGGAGAGCCACAGCGGCCAGACCGTTGCGAGGCCCGTGATCCCGGCCCAGATGAGGACGCCCACCGCGTAGAGCACGACGACGAGGGCCGCGGCGATGAGCCCGATCCCGATGCCGGAACGCTTCGCCTTCTCCGTCATCTCGGCCTTGGCGAGCGCGACCTCCGCGCGCACGAGCCGTGTCGTCTGTTCCGACAGCTGCTCCACGAGCCGCCCCATGGAGGGTGGCTGCTCGGCGGGCGGCGTGCGCCCGTCGTCCCAGTCCGTCATCGGCTGCTCCGATCCTGCGTGAGGTGATCGTCCGTGCGGTCCCACTCAACCCGTCCCTGCTGGTCCAGGCAATTCCTGGCGGAAAGACGACGAGACCCCCACGCCCTGGGCGTGGGGGTCTCGATGGTGGCTCCGACCGGCGTCGATCCGGTGACCTTTCGATTTTCAGTCGAACGCTCTACCAACTGAGCTACAGAGCCTGGACACGAACGCCCGGGCGCCGTTTCCGACGAACCGGGCGCATCATGCGCGACCCTGACGGGACTTGAACCCGCGACCTCCGCCGTGACAGGGCGGCGCGCTAACCAACTGCGCTACAGGGCCATGGTGGGGAGTGGACTCCCACCGAGGAAGCTCGTTTCGAGCCGAGAAGAAGCGTACCCCATGCTCGCCGGGATCTTGAAATCGGATCCTGACCAGCAAGAACGCTCCGTTCTGCGGGGCTGCCGATGCTGCCGGCGTCCCCGCGGAGTACCCCCAACGGGATTCGAACCCGTGCTACCGCCGTGAAAGGGCGGGGTCCTAGGCCGCTAGACGATGGGGGCTGGACCCGGCAAGCATACCCAGCCGGCAGGGACGGCCCTCGCCCGTCCGTGGGCGAGGATGGGGCCCGTGGTGGAGATGACGCGCGAGGAGTTCGAGGAGGCCGTCCGGGACGGCCTCGACCAGGTCCCGGCCGACCTGGCGGCGATGATGGACAACGTCGTCGTCCTCGTCGAGGACGACGCGCCCGCCGACGACCCCGAGCTCCTGGGGCTGTACGAGGGCGTGCCGCTCACCGAGCGCGGGCAGTTCTGGGCCGCGGGTTCGCTGCCCGACCGGATCACCGTGTACCGCAACCCGACCCTGGCCATCTGCGACACGCGCGACGACGTCGTCGAGGAGGTCGCCATCACCGTGGTGCACGAGATCGCCCACCACTTCGGGATCGACGACGAGCGGCTGCACGAGCTCGGCTGGGCCTGAGCCGCTCTCCCGGCCGACGACGACGGACCTGTGACGCGCGGGGCGTCACAGGTCCGTCGGGGTCGTGCTGCGGGGCGTCGAGCCTCAGGACGGGCGGTACTCCCAGTGCCACGCCTCCGGCTTGCGGCCGTCCGCCTGCGCCCAGGCGGGGTTGCGCCACCCGAACTTCGCGGCGTTCGCGGCCAGCCACCGGTGCTGGGCGCTCGAGCGTTCCTCGACGCCGCCGTTGATGTCGACGGCGATGCCCCAGCCGTGGTCGGAGTAGCCGGGCACGGCCGCGAGGTAGCCGCGGCTCGCCTTGACGGACACCTGCGACTCGTAGGAGCGGTAGGAGTCGCGGATCTGCAGGTGCTCGCCGAAGCGCGCCTGGTAGGCGGCGTCGAGGCGCTCGAGCTGCTCGGCCGCGTCGCGACGCAGGGACTCGCCCGACGCGAAGGACAGGCCCTCGAGGTCGGCGGACGCGAGGCGACCGTTCTCGTACCCCTCGGTGTCGTCCGCGAACTTCTTGAGGGAGGGGGCGGCCTTGCGGGCCGCCGCGGCCTGCGCGTGGAGGATCTCGGCCGGCGTCGCGGGGGCGGGCGTGATGCTGATCGCCGTCGTGTCGGCCTTCTCGATCAGGGTGGTGAGGTCCTCGGTCGCCTCGGCGACGTCGGCCGCGTCCTGGCCGCGGACGTCGAGCGCGGTGCGCTCGCCGGCGCGCGACGCAGTCTCCGCGCCGGAGCGGTCGGTCACGACGTCGCGCAGGTGCGCCGCGCTCTTCGCGACGGCCTTGCGCTGCTTGGCCGGGACCCCGAGCGTCTCGGTCGTCATCCGGTCGGCGCGGGCCAGGGCGTCCTGGGCGGCGGTGAGCGCCTCGTCGCCGGACGGGGCGGCGCTCCTCGCGGCGCCCTTCGACGACGCCTGCTCGGTGTCGGCCTTCGCCGCGCCCGTGCTCGCGGTGTCCGAGCCGACGGCGCCCGACGTCGCGCCCGCGGCGCCGGACAGCGTGGGCCGCACGATCGCCGTCGTGGCCGAGGCGGTGGGGGAGACGGTGCCGAACGTACCGGTCTCGATGGTGCCCACCGAGGACGAACCCGCGTCGGTCGACGCGGCGGTGCGCGTCTCCCCGGACGCGGTGGAGTTGCCGGTGAGCACCACCCCGGTCGTCAGCGCCATCACGGTGAGCGCGACGGGGACGCCGGCGCGCACGGTGCGGCGCCCGAGGCGCGGCGTGGTGGGACGGGCGGCGGGCGCGTCGGCGCGGACGTCCGCGCGGCGCTGCCGGGTCGGGTGGTGGATGTCGCGGCGCCGGGGCAGCGGCGCAGGGGCGTGCTCGGTCACGGGGGGAAGTCCTCGGGGTAGGGAAGGCGGGGAGCTCGAACCTCTCGGGAGCTCGCACCGGTCGGAAGCTCATTCCATCTTCAACCGTTTCGACGGGTGCTCCGGGCCAGCGAGGCGACCAGACGACACGAATCCCGTGCGGGGCGTAGGGACGAGATGTGAAGACCGGGACATCCCGGCGATCCTCGGAGCGCGCCCGGATCGTGGGACGCGTCGTCCCGCCGGGACGGGGGCGAGGGGCGCGACGCCGGGCCGCGCCCCAGGATGCTCGGATGACTTCCGCACCCGTGACCGTCGCGGTCCACCGTGCCGTGAGCCCCGACCGCGTTCCCGAGGTCACCGCGTGGGTGCAGTCCGGCGTCCGGCTCGCGAACCGCTGGGACGGCTTCCTCGGCTCCGGCTGGATCCGCGCCTCCGAGGGCGCCACGGACTGGATCATGCTCTACCGCTTCGCCGACGCGGCCCGACTCGAGGCCTGGGAGGAGTCGCCCGAGCGCCGGCGCTGGCTCGCCGCCGGGGAGGGGCTCGTCGAGGAGCGGCGGGTGGAGAGGCGCACCGGCATCGAGGGCTGGTTCGACCCGCCGGTGCGGCAGGACGAGCCGACCGGGCCGCCGCTGCTGGCCGCGCCGCCGCGGTGGAAGCAGTCCGTGGCCATCTGGCTCGGCTTCTTCCCCGTGAACCTCGCGTTCACCGTGCTGGTGGGGTGGCTCGTGCCGCCCTTCGCGGAGCTGCACGTGCTGCTGCGGGTGCTCGTCTCGACGCTGGTGCTCACGCCGATCATGTCGTTCTGGGTGCTGCCCTGGGTGACGGGGCGCCTCTCGGGCTGGCTGCACGCGCCGCGGCGCTGAGCCGCCGGGCGCCCGGCCCGGTCAGCCCTGGGCGGGCGACGCCGTCGACTCGAGCCAGTCGCGCAGGGCCGCCGGACGGTCGGTGATGATGCCGTCCACGCCCGCGTCGACGAGCGTGCGCCACGCGGGCTCGTCGTTCGCCGTCCAGCCGAAGACCCGCAGCCCCGCGGCGTGCGCCGTCGGGACGAGGTCCGGGTCGCCGGCGACCAGCGCCACCCCGGGGCTGACGGCGGCCGCGCCGAGCGCGGCGAGGAGGGCGGGCAGGCCCTCGCGCGGGTGCTCCACCAGCAGGGAGCGCGGCACCTGCGGCGCGACGTCGCGCAGGGCCGTGACCGTCTCCGGGTCGAACCCCTGCACGATGAGCCGGCCGTCCAGTCCCGGGTCGTCGAGCACGCGCATCGTCACCGCGACGTCGTCGGCGCTCCAGCGGCCCTTGTACTCGCACAGGACGCCGAGGCCCGGGTGTCGTGCGACGACGTCCAGCACCTCCGCCAGCGTGGGGATGCGCTGCCCGGCGAACTCCGGGCCGAACCACGAGCCGGCGTCGAGGACCTGCAGCTCGTCCCTGGTGCGGCTCCGCACCTCGCCCGTCCCGTCCGTCGTGGCGTCGACCGTCCCGTCGTGGATGACCACCGGGACGCCGTCGGCGCTGAGGTGGACGTCGATCTCGACCATCGCGGCGCCCACCTCCCCGGCGAGGTCGATCGCGGCCAGCGTGTTCTGCGGGGCGTCGGCGGACGCGCCGCGGTGGGCGACGACGGCGGGAACCTGGACGCGGACGGGCACGGAGCTCCTTCGGACGACGACGGCCTGCGACGGTGTCGTGCAGGAGTGGGCCCCGTGGGGATCGAACCCACAACCCGCGGATTAAAAGTCCGCTGCTCTGCCAGTTGAGCTAGAGGCCCGCCGCCGTCCGCCCGGAGGTCGGTCGCCGGCTGCGGACAGCGTACGCGGGGCTGCGGGCGGCCCGTGCGCACCGGGTCCCGGCCACGCCCGTGACGCCGCCCGCAAGGTCACGATCCGGTCACGGAGGGCAACCTATCGACGCGACGGGACGGCTGTCACGCGGGGTCTCACCCACCGGGAGATCTCGTCCCGATCGCGTCTCATCGTTGCGTCGGGCCCCAGGTCCTGTTTCGGTGGACGGGTTCGCAAGGACCGACGAGAGGAGCGTCCATGCTCACCGTGACCGACAACGCCCGTACCGCCGTCCAGGACCTCGCCCAGCAGGCGGGGGTGCCCGACGAGGGCGGGCTGCGGATCGCGCAGTCCGCCGGCCAGCCCGGCAACTTCGAGCTCGCGCTCGTCCCGGCGCCCCAGCCCGACGACCAGGTCGTCGACGAGGAGGGAGCCACGCACGTGTTCGTCGAGGCGCAGGCCGCGCCGGCCCTCGACACCCTGACCCTCGACACCGACCCTGCCGCGCAGGGTCCCGGGTTCGTGCTCACGCCGCAGGCGTGACGTCCGGGCGGGGACGCGCCGCGTCCTGAGGGCGCACCGCCCCCGCCTGACCGGTCCTCCGACGGCCGGGCACGGAGCTTCCTCCGTGCCCGGCCGTCGTCGTGCCGGGAGCGGCCGCGGCGCGGGTGGCGCCCGACGCCCGGATGCGCCATCGTGTGGTGCCGCGACCCGCGCGGCACCGACGGAGGTGACCTGTGTCCGACCTCGCCCGCGCCGCACGACGCTCCTCGCGCAGCGCGAACGACAGCACCGCCCTGCAGGCCCTCGCGCGCGCCGGCTACGTCGCGTCCGGCGTGCTGCACCTGCTCCTGGGCTGGTTGGCGGTACGCCTGGCCTTCGGGTCCTCGGAGGGGAGCGCAGACCAGCAGGGCGCGCTGCGCGAGCTCGCCGCGGCCCCCGGCGGTGCCCTGCTGCTGTGGCTGACGGCGGCGGGCTTCGCCGGCCTCGCCCTCTGGCAGCTCACGGAGGCGGCGGCGGGCGTGCCCGGGACGGACACGGCGAAGCAGGTCGGTGCCCGGGTCAAGGCCGCGGCGAAGGCCGTCCTGTACGGGGCGCTCGCCGGCACCGCGGTGCGAGTCGTGACCGGGTCCTCCGGCGGCGGCTCCGAGGAGGGTCTCACCGCCGACCTCGTGCGCGCCCCCGCGGGCCGGTGGCTCGTCGCGGTGGTCGGCGCCGTGATCGTCGGGGTGGGCGTCTTCCACGTCGTCAAGGGGTGGCGGAAGTCGTTTCGCGACGACCTGCGCGCGACCGGGACCGGCGCCGCCGGGCAGGCGGTGCTGCGGCTCGGCACGGTCGGCTACGTGGCCAAGGGGATCGCGCTCGGCGTCCTCGGCGGCCTCTTCGTGGCGGCCGCCGTCACGGCCGACCCCGAGAAGGCGGGCGGTCTGGACGACGCCCTGCGCACGATCCGGGAGCAGCCGTTCGGGGGGGTGCTGCTCGTGGCGACGGGCCTGGGCATCGCGGCCTACGGCGTGTACTCGTTCGCACGGGCCAAGTACGCGCGGCTGTGACGCGCCGGCGGGGAGCCGTCGTCAGGTCGCGGGCTCCACGATCCACGTCGCGCCGAGCAGCAGGCAGCCGACGGTGACGAGCAGGAAGACCACGACCCACAGGATGCCGGTGGTACGGGTCAGCGCCGCGAGCTGGTCGGCGTCCGACCGCCGCGCGCGCCCCCGGGACCGCTGGGCCTGGAGCTCGAGCACAGGGCGCACCGACCCGATCAGCAGGAACCACGTCACCGCATAGGCGACGGTCGCCTGCGCGGCGGGCTCGAGCCACCACGAGACGGCGACGAGGGCGGCGCCGGAGACGAGGATCGACCAGAGGCCGAACCAGTTGCGGATCTTCAGCAGCAGGAGCGCGAGCAGCAGCACCAGCAGCCACAGCAGCCCGACGGCGTAGCCGTGCCGCAGCAGCCAGGCGGCGCCGAGCCCCGTGAGGCCGGGGCCGACGTACCCGGCGAACGCCGTGACGATCATCCCGAAGCCGCGTGGACGCCCGGCGGACACCGTGAGCCCGGAGGTGTCGGAGTGCAGCCGGATGGCGTCCAGGCGTCGCCCGGTGAGCATGGCGGCGACGGCGTGCGCGCCCTCGTGCGCGATCGTCACGACGTGCCGTGCCACCCGCCACACGGGGGTCACCAGCACGACGGCGAGCGCGGCGAGGCCCGCGGCCAGCACGACCGGCTGCGCCGGCGGTGGCACGGGGGTGGTGGCGGCCGTCCAGATCTGGGTCAGCACGTCGCCGACGGTCGTGAGGAAGTCGTCCACGGCGGCCATTCCACCACGGGCGGCTGAGAGGCCGGTCGGTCGACCCGGGCGTCGGTCGTGAGAGAATGGGGGCAGGTGGCTGCGCGTTGCGCGCCCCGCGTCGTGGAGATCCCCCCGGATTGCGTGCGGCGGACCCCGACCTCGACGTCCGAGACGTCCCTGCCCCGAGAGGCCCTTTTCTTGACTACCTTTGCCGACTTCGGCCTGCCCGCCCCGGTCGTCCGCCAGCTGACGGACCAGGGCATCACCACCCCCTTCCCGATCCAGACGGCGTCGCTGCCGGACACGATGGCGGGCACCGACGTGCTCGGCCGCGGCCGCACCGGCTCCGGCAAGACGCTCGCGTTCTCGCTGCCCGTGGTGACGCGGCTCGCGACGTCGGCGGCCAAGGCCGCGGCCGCCGGCCGCCCGCGCCGTCGTCCCGGCCGCCCGAGGGCGCTCGTGCTCTGCCCGACCCGCGAGCTCGCCAACCAGATCAACGCCACGATGGAGCCGCTCGCGAAGGCCCTCGGCCTCGTGACGACCACCGTCTTCGGCGGCGTCGCGCAGTCCCGCCAGGTCAACGCCCTGAACGCCGGCGTCGACGTGCTCATCGCGTGCCCCGGCCGTCTCGAGGACCTGCTCGGCCAGAAGCACCTCACCCTGGACGACGTCGAGATCACGGTGCTCGACGAGGCCGACCACATGGCCGACCTCGGCTTCCTGCCCGGCGTGAAGCGGATCATGGACCGCACGCCCACCGTGGGCCAGCGCCTGCTCTTCTCGGCGACGCTGGACAACGGCGTCGACGTGCTCGTGAAGCGCTACCTCAAGAACCCGGTGACGCACTCCGTCGACGAGGCCGCCGCCCCGCCGCCGCAGATGACGCACCACATCCTCGCCGTGGCGGACGCCGACGCGAAGAAGCACGTGGTGCACGCGCTCGCGTCCGGCACCGGCCGTCGCGTGCTGTTCACCCGCACCAAGCACCAGGCGAAGAAGCTCGCCAAGCAGCTCACGGGCGAGGGCGTGCCCGCGGTCGACCTGCACGGCAACCTCGGCCAGGGCGCGCGCGAGCGCAACCTCGCGGCGTTCTCCTCCGGGGACGTCAAGGTGCTCGTCGCCACCGACATCGCTGCGCGCGGCATCCACGTCGACGACGTCGAGCTCGTCGTGCACGTGGACCCGCCCGCCGAGCACAAGGCGTACCTGCACCGCTCGGGCCGCACGGCCCGCGCCGGGTCCGGCGGCGACGTCGTCACCGTGATGCTGCCCGAGCAGCGCGGCGACGTCCGCGACCTCACGCGCAAGGCGAAGATCGACGCCCGCCCGCAGCCCGTGGCCCCGGGCGACGCGACCGTCGCCGCGCTGGTCGGCGAGGTCGCGCCGTACGTGGCGCCGCCCGCGCCGGCGGCGCCCCAGCAGCCGCAGCGCCGCAAGGGCGGCGGCCAGCAGCAGGGCGGCGGCCCGCGCGGCCGCGCGTCGCACGGCCAGGCGCCGCGCGGCGAGGCACAGCGCGGGCAGGGGCAGCGCGGCCAGCAGGGCCAGCGCTCGCAGGCGCAGCCGGCGTCGTCCGGCGGCCATGCCTCGCAGGCGGTCCGGGCCGACGGGTCCGCACCCGCCCGCCGTCGTCGGCGCCGCGGCGGCCGGGGCCGCGGGCAGGGCGGCTCGGCGCCCGCGGCCTGAGCCGTCGCAGGGCAGGAACAGCCGCACGCCGGTCCGGGTTGAGCACGACGGAGGTGTCAGATGACGTACGAAGTCACCAAGTCCGACCAGCAGTGGAAGGTCGAGCTGAACCCGCAGGAGTTCGCCGTGCTGCGGCAGGCGGGCACCGAGCGGCCCTGGACCGGTGAGCTGCTCGACGAGAAGCGCGTCGGCGTGTACCGCTGTCGCGCGTGCGGCAACGAGCTGTTCCGGAGCGAGACCAAGTTCGACTCGCACTGCGGCTGGCCGTCGTTCTACACGCCGCTCGCCGGCGACGCCGTCGAGCTGCTCGAGGACCGGTCGCACGGCATGGTCCGCACGGAGGTGCGCTGCGCCCGGTGCGGCTCGCACCTGGGACACGTCTTCGACGACGCGCCGCAGACGCCCACGGGCGACAGGTTCTGCATGAACTCGCTCAGCCTGACGTTCGAGCCCGCCGAGGGCTGACCGCCCGGTCGTCGCGCCCTGCCCGCAGCGCTTCGGGCGGGGCGCGGCTAGGGTCGGTCGGGTGACCGACTCAGCGCCCACTGTGGCCGACGCCGCCGCGGCCTGGACCGCCGCGCCGGCGTCCGTGCCCGACCATCTCGTCAACCTGCGCGACGTCGCGACGGCCGCCCCGGGCCTGGTGCCCGGGGCGTTGCTGCGTTCCGACGCGCCCCGGTCGGGCGACGTCGCCCCGGCCGACGTGGTGTGGCCGCCCCGCACGGTGCTCGACCTGCGCGACCCGGGGGAGAACGGCGAGCCGCACCCGCTCACGGGCGTCGCCCACGTCGTCCCGCTGCCCCTGCTGGACGGCACGGCGATGCAGGGCGCCACCGCGCCGGCGCCGGTGCCCGGCCTCGGGGAGCTGTACCTGCAGATGCTCGAGGGCGTGGGCGCCGGGCACCTCGTGGAGGCGGTGCGGCTGATCGCCGTCGACGACGCGCCGGTGCTCGTGCACTGCACCGCCGGCAAGGACCGCACGGGGGTGACCGTCGCGCTGGTGCTGGCCCTGCTGGGCGTGGACCGGGACGCGATCGTCGCCGACTACGAGCGGACCGGCCCCCACATGCGAGACGTCCTGGCGCGTGCCGCCGTCACCGCGAACCTCGCCGTCCCCGACGCGCACGTGCTCGCGAAGCTGCCGCCCGAGCTGGTCACCGCTCCGGGCTGGGCGATCGAGACGGTGCTCGACCGGTTCGCCGAGCACGACGGCGGCGCACCGGGGTGGTTCCGTGCGCACGGCGGCGGCGCCGAGACGCTGGACGCGCTGCGGTCCCGTCTCCTCGTCGGCTGATCCGGCCCCGGGCACGCGTCGAGCCTGCCGGGACGGGTCCCGACAGGCTCGGCCGACGTCGCGGGCTTGCGCCGACGGCGTCTCAGGAGCGCGTGTCGCGCCAGCGGACGAAGTCCTCCGAGTAGCGGTGCAGCAGCGTCGCGAGCTGCGCGACGTCGGCCTCGTCCCAGTCGCCGAACGCGTCCTTGTACATCTCGATGCGACGGTCGCGGGCCCGGGCGAAGCGCTGGGCGCCGTCGGCGGTCAGGGTGATCCGCTGGCCGCGGGTGTCCTCCGGGTCCACCTCGCGGTGCACGAGGCCGAGCTCCACCAGACGGCTGAGCTGTCGGGACACGGTGGCACGACCGACGCCGAAGTGTGCGGCGAGGTCGGAGCCGCGGATCCCGGGATGGGAGTCGATGTGCGCGAGGATCGGGTAGGCCGACGCCTCGAGCTCGGGATGCACCCGCCGGGCGGTCTGGGCCGCCGACGACTGGGCGCGGCGGATCAGGACCCGGATCTCGCGTTCGAGGGCACCGAACGGGTCGGTGGCCGGGTCGGGCAGGGGCTGGGCGGCGACGTCGTGCATGCGCCCATCATGAGGCTTCGCCGAGGCAAACGGGAGTGGCCTAGCAGGCGAACTTGCACCCGGACGGCGTCTCAGCGGGTGAAATCGACCCCGTCCGGGTGCTGGGCCGGTGTCAGGCCCGTTCGGCGACCGGAGCGGCGACGTCCTGCTCGGCCGACTTCTCCTCGTCGAGCACCTGCTCGATGCCGGAGCGCTGGCCCAGCGGGATCTCCTTCATGAAGAGCACCGCGATCAGCGAGACGACGGCCATCGGCACGGCGTACAGGAAGATCGTCGTGATGCCGTCGGCGTAGGCGCCCTCGACCACCGTCTGCACGGGGGCGGGCAGCGAGGCCAGGTCCGGGACCGCGCCCGAACCGGCACCCATCGCGTCGGAGGCGATGCCGAGCTTCGCCAGGCCGGTGGAGAGGTCCGTCTTGATCTGAGCGGCCATCACGGCGCCGAGCGCCGAGACGCCGATCGCGCCGCCCAGCGAGCGGAAGAACGCGACGCCGGAGGTACCGGCACCCATCTCGTGCACGTCGAGGGTGTTCTGCGTGGCGAGCACGAGGTTCTGCATCAGGGCGCCCACCGACAGGCCGAGGCCGAACAGGAAGACGGAGATGAGCACGAAGCTCGTGTCCACCTCGATGGTCGACAGGCCGAACAGCGAACCGGTCAGGAGGACGGCGCCGCCCACCATGATCGCCTTGTACCGGCCGGTGTTCGAGATGATCCGGCCGAGCACGATGCCCGCGAGCATCGTGCCGACCACCATCGGGATGGTGAGCAGGCCGGACTCGGTCGGCGTCTTGCCGCGGGCGAGCTGGAAGTACTGGCTGAGGAAGACCGCGGTGCCGAACATGGCGACGCCGACGGACGCCGAGGCGACCACGGCGAGCACGAACGTGCGGTTCTTGAACAGGTGCAGCGGGATGATCGGCTCGGCGGCGTTCTTCTCGACGAAGCCGACGACGACGAGCGCCAGCAGGGCGCCGCCGACCATCGCGCCGGTCTGCCACGACAGCCACTCGAACTGGTCGCCGGCGAAGGTGACCCACAGGAGCAGCAGCGCCACGGCGACCGCGATGAGGCCGGCGCCGGCGTAGTCGATCTTCACCTCGCGCTTGGCCAGCGCGGGCAGGTGCAGCGTCTTCTGCAGCACGATGAACGCGGCGACGGCGAACGGGACGCCGACGAAGAACGTCCAGCGCCAGCCGATCGAGTCGGTGAGCACACCGCCGAGCAGCGGGCCGCCGATCTGCGCGACGGCCATGACGCCGCCCATGAGGCCCATGTACTTGCCGCGCTCGCGCGGGCTGATGATGTCCGCCATCAGGACGGTCGCGAGGGCGGTGAGGCCGCCGGCGCCGATGCCCTGCAGGGCACGGAAGCCGATGAGCATCTCGATGTTCTGCGACAGGCCGGCCGCGGCGGCGGAGACCACCGTGATCGCGAGGGCGACCTGCATGAGGACCTTGCGGTTGGTGAGGTCGGCGAGCTTGCCCCACAGCGGGGTCGAGATCGTCATCGTCAGCAGCATCGCGGTGACGACCCAGGTGTAGGAGTGCTGGGAGCCGCCGAGCTCGCTGACGATCTTGGGCAGCGAGGTCGAGACGATGGTGGTGGCCAGCAGCGAGACGAAGACGCCGAGGAGGATGCCCGAGAGTGCCTCGAGCACCTCGCGGCGGGTCATCGCCGGGGCCGGCGTGGCGGAGAGGCCCGGCGTGGCGGCCGCCGGGGTGGGGGACTGACTCATCGGGCGGGGATCTCCTCCTGCGCCGTGGCGCGGTCGTGGGTCGTGGTGAGTGCGGCCGCGACGCTGCGGATCCGGGAGATGGCGTCGGCGAGGTCGTCGTCCGACCAGTCGGAGAACGACTCGGAGACGAGGTCGTCGATGCGTTCGAAGGAGGCCTCCGCGAACTCGCGGCCGGCGTCCGTCAGGGCGAGGTAGCGGGCGCGCCGGTCGTCGTCGTCGACCGTGCGCTCGACGAGACCGGCGTCGACGAGGGCGCTGATCTGGCGGCTGGCGACGGAGACGTCGACGCGGAGCTTCGCGGCGACGTCGGTGATCTGGACGCGCCCGCACCGCGTGAGCAGGTGCAGGGCCCCGAGGCCGGCCCGGGGGAGGTCCAGGTCGCGCGCCACGCGCATGGCGGCCTCGCGCTGGGCGCGGGAGAGCTCCTCGAGCGTCTCCACGAGCTCACGGGCCGCGGTGCGGTCAACGGGCATGGCAGGGCCTTTGCTGAAAGGGGGTGGGTGCTCGGGGCCGGACGGCCGGAGCGGTGCGGCCCGAGGCGGGCCGAGTTGTTGCAGGGTGCAAACATACGCCCGGTGCTTGCAGCAAGCAAGTGTCCTGGTGAGGACTTCACCCGGTGGACGACGACGGGCCCCGGCCGCCCCGGGGGGGGGGGGCGGGGGCGCGGGGCGGGCGGCCCGGCCGGGGGGGCGGGACGCGGGGGGGGTACCCCCCCCCCCCCAAGACGACCACCCGCACCCCCAG
>NZ_JBHTVZ010000030.1:0-25362 GCF_042792715.1 Isoptericola sp. NPDC056618
GTACGAGGGCGGCCGCACCACGTGGTGCGGCCGCCCTCGTACTCCCTCGGCGAGATCCGTACTACCTCGGCGTCACCACCTGTCGTGCACGTGCTCCTTGATCGCCTCGTCGTAGATCTCCCGCACGCCGGACGTGAACAGCGGCCCGAGGACGCCCGTGTCGCCGGCGGCGGCGTTGAGCCGCGCCTGCTCGGGGCTGCGCGCCCCCGGGATGACCGTGGAGACCCCCGGCTGCTGCCAGACCCAGGCGATGGCCGCCTGCGCGGGCGTGAGGTCCTGGTTCAGGGCCGAGCCCGCGAGCTCCGTGAAGCGGGCGGCCGCGTCGACGCCGACGTCGAACGGCACGCCGGAGAAGGTCTCGCCGACGTCGAAGGCCTTGCCCTCGCGGTTGAACGTGCGGTGGTCGTCCTCCGAGAACGTGGTCTCGTGGGTGTACCGGCCCGACAGGAGCCCCGAGGCCAGCGGCACCCGCGCGATGATGCCGACGCCGGCCGCGGAGGCCGCGGGCAGCACCTGCTCCAGGGGCTTGAGCCGGAACGCGTTGAGGATGATCTGCACGGTGGCGACGCCGGGGCGCGCGATGGCGGTGAGGGCCTCGTCGACCGTCTCCACGGAGACGCCGTAGGCGGCGGTGACGCCGTCGGCCACGAGCGTGTCCAGCGCGTCGTACACCTCGTCGTCGGAGTAGACGGAGGTCGGCGGGCAGTGCAGCTGCACGAGATCGAGCGTCTCGACGCCGAGGTTCCGGCGCGACCGGTCGGTCCACTCGCGGAAGTTCGACAGGACGTAGTTCTCCGGCACCTGGTCCATCCGACGGCCCATCTTCGTCGCCACGGTGATGGCGTCGTCACGGTGGTCGGCGAGGAACGCTCCCAGGGCCTGCTCGCTGCGGCCGTCCCCGTAGACGTCCGCGGTGTCGAAGAACGTCACGCCGGACTCGAACGCGGCATCCAGCACGGACCGGGCCTGGTCGTCGTCGACCGTCCCCCAGTCCGCGCCCAGCTGCCAGGTTCCCAGGCCGACGACCGACACCAGCCGACCGGTGCGGCCGAGCACCTGTTTCTCCATCGTTCCCCCGTTCGGTGGCACCCGGGCCCCCCGGACCCGTGGCGCGGACCCCTCGCGCGCGCGAGGGGACGTCTCGTCAGATATCTGGCTCCCCTAACGCTACGTCGCCCGCACCGATCCGGCGTGCCGACTACGGTGTGAGCGTGAACACCGCTGACTCTCCCGCCGTCCCCGCCCCGTCGGGCCGGCAGTTCCGCATCTCCTCCGGCGAGCACCGGGCCACCGTCACCGAGGTCGGGGCGATGGTGCGCGAGTACACCGTCGCCGGCCGCGACGTGTTCGTGCCGTTCGCCGAGGACGAGGCGGCCCCCGTCTTCAACGCCGCCGTCCTCGCCCCGTGGCCGAACCGACTGCGCGACGGCGCCTACACGACCGACGGCGTCCGGCACCAGGTGGCCGTGAGCGAGCCCGACCGCGGGACGGCGCTGCACGGCCTCGTGTGCTGGTACCGCTGGACGCCCGTCGAGGTGGCGGACGACGCGGTGACGCTCGAGCTCGCCCTCCCCGCGCAGAAGGGCTGGCCGTTCCAGCTCGTGCTCCGCACCCGGTACACGGTGTCCGACGCCGGCCTGGAGGTCGTGGTCAGCGCCCGCAACGTCGGCACCGGGACCGCACCGTACGGCGTCGGCTTCCACCCGTGGCTGTCCACCGGCGGCGTCGCGCTCGACGAGTGCACCGTCAGCCTGGACGCCACGACGCACGTCACCGTCGACGACCGCCTGCTGCCGACCGGCGCCGAGCCCGTCGCCGGCCCGTACGACCTGCGCACCACGCGGTCGCTCGCCGGCCTGGACCTCGACGACGCGTGGACGGGCGCCACCCGCGACGACGCCGGGCTGTCCTGGGCCCGGCTCGGCCGCCCCGACGGCAGCACCGCCGCCATCTGGATGGACGGCTCCATGGACTGCTGGCAGGTCTGCTCGGCCGACCACATCGACGGCTACGAGCGGTTCGGCCTCGCCGCCGAGCCGATGAGCTGCGTGGCCGACGCGTTCAACACCGGCGAGCGCCTCGTCCGCCTCGCCCCTGGCGACGAGCACGTCGTGCGCTGGGGCGCCACCCTGCTCTGACCTGTCAGACCCAGCGCGCTGTATACCCCGCTGTGGCCCTGACAGCTCCCGGCGCCTCGGGGCTGTCAGGGCCGCAGCGGGGTGTGCACCACTGTGGCCCTGACAACTCAGGGAGCCGCGCGGCGTGGGATCCTGCGTCGCGGACGGGCGTGCGGCGACAATGGCCGCGCAACTGCGAGACAGGACTTGGACGGTGAAGGCTCAGTGACCCAGACCGAGGTGCGCATCTGCGTCGTGGGCGACGAGCTCAGCGTGGGCGTCGGGGACGCCCGCGCCCTGGGATGGACGGGGCGCGTGATGGCCCGGACCCGGTTCGGGCGGCCGGCGATGGCGTTCACGCTCGCCGTGCCCGGCGAGACCAGCTCGGCGCTCGGCGCCCGCTGGCAGGCGGAGACGGAGTCGCGCTTCGGCCCGGAGGACACGTGCGAGAACCGTCTCGTGGTGGCCCTCGGCCGGCACGACGTCGACTCGTCGCTCTCGGTGGCGCGGTCCCGCCTCAACCTCGCGAACATCCTCGACGTGGCCGAGACGAGCCGGATCCCGGCGTTCGTCGTCGGGCCTCCGCCGGGACGGCCGGAGGACGGCGGCCGCATCGCGGAGCTCTCGGCCGCGTTCTCGGACGTCGCCAACCGGCGCCGCGTGCCGTACGTCGACACGTACACGCCGCTGGCGCAGCACGAGCAGTGGCTGGCCGACCTCGCGACGAACGGCTCGACCTACCCCGGGCAGGCGGGCTACGGCCTCATGGCGTGGCTCGTGCTGCACACCGGCTGGCACGCGTGGCTGGGGCTGCCCGCCGACGAGTGACGGCCGCTCAGACGCCCGCCCGGTCGGCCAGGCCGCGCACGTACGCGGCCTGGCCGACGTGCTGCAGGTCGTCGCCGACGACGCTGACGAGCCGCACCCCGAGCGTGACCGGCGGGTCCCACCTCGTGTCCACGACGCGGTCCAGGTCGGCGGCGGTCACCGTCGTCAGGTAGGCGGTCGTCGCGGCGTGCACGCCGTCGAGGTAGCCCCGCAGCAGGGCCGCGTCGACGCGGACGGCCGCGACCTGCTCCGGCGTGTGGCCGTAGCCGGTGTCCGCGACGTCGAACGGCAGCCCGAACCTCTCCGCCCAGCCGTCCGCCGTCCACCGCTGCTCGGTGCCGGCGACGTCCGCGACGTGGTCGTCCTGCACCCGCGCCAGGTGCCACACGAGCCACGCGACGGTGTTCGCCTCCGGGTCGGGGCGGTACGTCAGCCGGTCGGCCGTGGCTCCGCGCAGCACGCGGTGCGCCGTCTCGGCGATCCGCCCGAAGGCGTCGGTCAGCAGGGCGACGTGCGGTACGGACGCGTCCGTCATGGTGCTCCTCCTCCCCGGCGCCCCGGGCGGGCGCCGGTCAGCGACGGTCGACGGTGACGTGCGCGGACGTCACCGTCGCGGACAGGTAGGCGGCGCTGCGGCCGTCGGCGGGCTGCTCGCCGTGGTCGACGACGAGCGTCGCGCCGGCGCTCGGCAGCACCGAGCCGTCGAGGACGACCTGGCCGGACGCGCCGCGCACCTTGAGGTTCACCGGGGTGCCCGCCGGGAGGCGCAGGTCGATCGCGCCGGAGACCGTCTTGGCCGTGATCAGCGGGCTCGCCTGGGTGGCGGTGACCGTCGCGGCCCCCGACACGGTGGTCAGGGAGACCCGCGCGAGCGCGCCCGCCAGGGCGATCGACCCGGCCGCGCTGTTCGCCGTCACGTCCCCGGTGTGCCCCTCGGCCGACAGCGCGCCCGAGACGGTCTTGAGCGACATCGGCCCGGTCGTGCCGGTCGTGCGCACGGCGCCGGTCACGGTCTTCACCGCGACCTTGCGGCCCCCGGCGACCTCGACGTCCGCGCCGAGGGTGCCGACGTCGACCGCCCCGTCCGCCGGGACGACGACGCGCACCACGGCACGCTCGCTCTGGCGCGGGTTGCGCAGCTTCGCCATGACGGAGTCGAGCACGGAGCTCTCGTAGCCCACGCGCAGCCGGTCCCCGTCGCGCACGACCTGGAGCGGCTTGGCGCTCACCTCGAGCAGCTCGATCCGCACGCCCGTCGCGGCCGGGTCGGCGACGACGTCGGCGCGCCCGTCCTGCAGGCGGAGCGTCACCCCCGTGGCCTGCTCGACGTCGATGGTCTGCGGGGCGGCGACCGCCCACGACTCCGTGCTCATGAGGCTCCCTGTGGTGCTCCGGCTGTGCTGGGGACGGGTACCACCCTGGCAGAGCCCGGGGACGTCCGGATCGGGGATGCCCCGGATTCCGACCCCGGGCCTCCGGTGTGGGACCATGGGAACCGACCCCTCGTCCATCCTTCGTGAGGAGACCACCATGAGCAAGCGCGGTCGCAAGCGCCGTAGCCGCAAGGGCAACGCCGCCAACCACGGCAAGCGTCCCAACGCCTGAGCACAGGCAGCAGACGTCTCGCCGAGACACGTCGAAGGGCCGGGAACCCCGCGGGGTTCCCGGCCCTTCGTGTGTCGGCTCCGGCCTACTCGGCCGTGGACATCACGGTCAGCTGCGCGTGGATGCGCACCCGGAGGGTCTCCGGCGCGCGCTCCGAGCAGGAGCGGCGGACCAGCTGCTTGACGAGCTCCTCGACGCTCAGCTCGGCGAGGCACGGCGAGCAGTGCGCGACGTGCGCGCGCATCCGCTGCTCGTCCTCGGGCGTCATCTCCGAGTCGAGGTACTCGTTCAGGTGCACGAGTGCGTGCTCGCACTCGTTCTCCCCCTCGGCCCGGTCGTGCGGGATGGGGGTGACGGGGTCGGTCATGACGCTCCTCCACGAGCCGGGACCAGGCCACGCTGGGCGGCGTAGTCGGCGAGCAGCTCGCGCAGCTGCCGGCGTCCGCGGTGCAGCCGGGACATCACCGTCCCGATCGGCGTACCCATGATCTCGGCGATCTCCTTGTAGGGGAAGCCCTCGACGTCGGCGTAGTAGACGACCATGCGCCGGTCCTCGGGCAGCTCCTGCAGCGCGCGCTTGACGTCGGAGTCGGGGAGCCGGTCGAGCGCCTCGGCCTCGGCCGACCGCAGCCCCTGCGACGTGTGCGACGCGGCGCGGGCGATCTGCCAGTCCTCGACGTCCTCCGCCTGGGACTGCTGCGGCTCGCGCTGCTTCTTGCGGTAGCTGTTGATGAACGTGTTCGTGAGGATGCGGTACAGCCAGGCCTTGAGGTTGGTGCCCGGCTTGTACTGGTGGAAGGCGGCGAACGCCTTCGCGAACGTCTCCTGCACCAGGTCCTCGGCGTCCGCGGGGTTGCGCGTCATGCGCAGGGCGGCGGAGTAGAGCTGGTCCAGGTACTGCAGGGCGTCGCGCTCGAAGCGCTCGGCCCGGGCCGCGGTGGTCTCTCCCTCGGGGGCACGCTCCGTGTCCTCGGGGATCTCCTCGCCGTCCGGGGTGCTCCCGCGCGGCGCGTCGCCGCTCGCTGGGCCAAGGTCCTGGGTCATCACCGTCGAGCCTAGTCCAGCCACTGGGCGGGGTCCTCCGATCCACGGGGTGTGCAGGTCTGTCGTGCGGCCGACCACCGCGTCGTCCGTGCCCGCCGTCAGGGCGTCTGCCGGGACGGCGAACAGCCGCACGGACTCGCGTCCGGCTGCGGGGACGGCGGTCGCCGTCGTCGGGGTGCGGGTGCTCACGCGGTGTGCAACCGCGGGAGGGGCCTCGACATTCCCGTGGGAGCGGCTCCGGCCGCGGGCCTCAGGAAGCCACCGGCGCGGCGAACCGCCGGCGGTAGGAGACCGGGCTGGTGCCGAGCTGGCGGGCGAAGTGGTGCCGCAGCACGGGAGCGCTGCCGAAGCCGACCACGCGCGCGATCTCGTCCACGGGCGCCTCGGTCGACTCGAGCAGCTCCTGCGCCCGGGCGACCCGCTGGCGCGCGAGCCAGGCGGCCGGCGTCGTGCCGGTCTCCTGACGGAAGCGGCGCGCGAAGGTGCGCTCGGACAGCGCGGCCCGGCGCGCCAGCCTGGACACGGTGTGCTCCTCGGCCAGGTGCTCCCGCATCCAGGCGAGCAGGCCTGCGAGCGACTCGCCCTCGCGCGGCAGCGGGTCGACGACGAACTGGGCCTGACCCCCCTCGCGCTGCGGCGGCACCACCATGCGCCGCGCGACGGCGCGCGCGGCGTCGGCGCCGACCTGCGTCCGCACGAGGTGCAGCGCGGCGTCGATGCCCGCCGCGGTCCCGGCGCTGGTGAGCACGCGCCCGTCCTCGACGAAGAGCGCGTCGGGGTCGACGTCGGCGGTGGGGACCTCGGCCGCGAGCCGCTCCGTGTACATCCAGTGCGTGGTGCACCGGCGACCGTCCAGCAGGCCCGCCCGCGCGAGCGTGAACGCGCCGGAGCAGATGGCGAACAGCCAGGCGCCGCGGTCGTGGGCCGCCCGGAGCGCGTCGAGGTAGGCCTGCGGCAGGGCCTCCGCGCCGTCGTCGTCGATGCCGTACGCGACGGCGACGACCAGGTCCGCGTCGTCGAGCGCCTCGAGGCCGTGCTCCACGACGACGGGGAAGCCGCCCTTGGTCATCACGGGGCCCGGCTCGGGGGCGCAGAGGGTGAAGTCGAACGACGGGCCGCCCGTGTCGCGGCGGTCGATCCCGAACACCTCGTAGGCGACGCCGAGCTCGAACGGCGCGACGCCCGGGACGACGACGGCGGCGACCTTGTGGATCATGCCGACCATGCTGCCACGGCGGTGGCGGAATGTCGACGCATACTGGCACTTCTGCCACTCGTGGCAGAAGTGCAATGCGCGAAGGATTACTGCCATGACCGCACTGATCCTCGTCCTCGCCGCCCTGCTCCTCACCGCCTACACCGCCCGTCTCGTGCGGACGGTCCGACGCGACGGCCTCGGCACCCGCCGGCCGCCGCGCTCCCACCCCGACTGGTGGGACGGCGCGCCCGCCTGACGCAGGCCCGCGCCGCGCCCGCCGGTCGGCGCGCAAGCGCGGGTAGGCTCTGCCACAGTGGGCCCATGCTGCTGCGCCGTATCGCCCGCCCCCTCCTGGCCGTCCCGTTCGTCTACGACGGGATCCAGGCCGTGCTGCACCCGGCCGAGCACGTGGACGCCGCCCGCGCGGGCTCCACGATCGTCACGGACGCGGTCGGCGCCGAGCCGCTCAGCGACCGCCAGCTGGGCCTCCTGGTGCGCGCGCACGGCGCGGTGACCGCCGTGGCCGGCGTCCTGCTCGCCGTCGGGCGCACGCCCCGCACCGCCGCGCTCGCGCTGGCCGCGCTCACCGCGCCGCTCGCCGTCGCCCACCAGCCGTTCACCAGCAGGGGGGCCGAGCGCAGCCTGCGCACCGCGGCCTTCGTCAAGGACCTCGGCAAGGTCGGCGCCGCCGTCATCGCGGGCGTCGACCTCGAGGGCCGGCCCGGCGTCACCTACCGCGTGCAGCAGGCGCGCACGCACGCCGCCCGCCTCGCGGAGGCGAAGGCCGAGACGGTCAAGGCCGCGACGAAGGGCGAGGCGGCCAAGATCGCGGCCAAGGCCGACAAGGCGACGGCGGCCACCAAGGCCGAGGCCGCGAAGCTGCGGGCGAAGGTCGCCGACGTCGTCTGACGGTCCCGGACCAGGTCGGCACCGGCGAGACGGCCCGCGGTGCGGGCGGTCCGTGAACTAGCCTCGGAGCCATGACCTCAGCCGTCCCGCCGCACGCCGCCCCGCCCGCCCCCGACGTCGTCGACGAGTGGGCGGCACCGGTCGCGACGGCTCCGCTGGACGCGACGGTCGAGGTGCCGGGCAGCAAGTCGCTGACGAACCGCCTGCTCGTGCTCGCGGCGCTCGCCGACGGCCCCGGCACCCTGCGCGGGGCGCTGCGCTCGCGCGACGCCGACCTCATGATCGGCGCGCTGCGGGCCCTGGGCGCCGGCATCGACGAGGGTGACGACCCGAGCACCCTGCACGTGACCCCCGGGCCGCTGCGCGGCGACGTGGACGTCGACACCGGCCTGGCGGGCACGGTGATGCGGTTCCTCCCGCCGGTCGCGGCCCTGGCCGACGGCCCGGTCCGCTTCGACGGCGACCCCGAGGCGCGGGTCCGGCCGATGCTGCCGGTGCTCGCGGCCCTGGGCAGCCTGGGCGTGCGCGTCACGTCCCCCGACGGCGGCACCCCGACGCACCTGCCCTTCACGGTGCACGGCACGGGCCGAGTGACCGGCGGAGCGGTCGACGTCGACGCCTCGGCGTCGTCGCAGTTCGTCTCGGCCCTGCTCCTCGCGGGCGCCCGCTTCGAGCGCGGCCTCACGCTGCGGCACATCGGCACCACGCTGCCGAGCGTCCCCCACATCGCCATGACCGTGGCCACCCTGCGCGACGTCGGCGTCGAGGTGGACGACTCCCGCGACGGCATCTGGCAGGTCACCCCCGGCCCGGTCGCCGCGCGCGACGTGCGGGTCGAGCCGGACCTGTCGAACGCGGCGCCGTTCCTGGCCGCGGCGCTCGTGGGCGGCGGCACCGTGCGCGTGCCGGGCTGGCCGGCGACGACCACCCAGCCGGGCGCGCTGCTCCCGGAGCTGTTCGCGACCCTCGGGGCGCAGGCCCGCCTGGACGGCGACGTCCTCACCGTCACCGGCACGGGCGAGGTCCGCGGGGCGGACCTGGACCTGCACGCCGCGGGCGAGCTCGCCCCGACCTTCGCCGTCCTCGCCGCCCTCGCCGACTCCCCCAGCCGCCTGCGCGGCATCGCGCACCTGCGCGGCCACGAGACCGACCGGCTGGCGGCGCTCGCCACCGAGATCACGCGGCTCGGCGGGCGGGCGGAGGAGACGCGCGACGGGCTCGTCATCACGCCGCGACCTCTGCACGGCGGCCTGTTCCGCACCTACGCCGACCACCGCATGGCGACGTCGGCCGCCGTCCTGGGACTGCGGGTGCCGGGCGTGCGGGTGGAGAACGTCGGCACGACGGCCAAGACCCTGCCCGGCTTCGACGGGATGTGGGAGCGGATGCTGGGGGTCGACGCCGGCCCCGGCACCGAGGGCGAGGCCTGATGGCGCGCCGCGCCGTCGACGAGCACGCGCAGTACGCGCGGCCCTCGAAGCGCGGCTCACGGCCCCGCACCAAGCAACGCCCCGAGCACGCGGACGCCGAGGTCGGCATGGTGACCGGCGTCGACCGCGGCCGGTACACCCTCGTGGTCGACGACGGCGCCGCGGACGAGCGCACCGTCCTCGCGATGAAGGCGCGCGAGCTCACGCGCACCCGGGTCGTCGTGGGCGACCGCGTCGACGTCGTCGGCGACACGTCGGGCGACGAGGGCACGCTCGCCCGTATCGTGCGGATCCAGGACCGGTCGTCCGTGCTGCGCCGCACCGCGGACGACACCGACCCCTACGAGCGCATCGTGGTGGCGAACGCCGACCAGCTCGTCGTGGTCACCGCGCTCGCCCAGCCCGAGCCGCGCACCGGCATGATCGACCGCTGCGTCGTCGCCGCCTACGACGCGGGCATGGACGTGCTGCTGTGCCTCACCAAGGCCGACCTCGCGGACCCCGCTCCCCTGCGCGACCTCTACACCCCCATCGGCGTCGACGTCGTCGTCACGCGCCAGGACGACGCCGCGAGCGTCGAGGACGTCCGCTCCCGGCTGGCCGGGCGGACGTCCGTGCTGGTGGGGCACTCGGGCGTCGGCAAGTCGACGCTCATCAACGCCCTGGTGCCCGACGCCGACCGCGCCACCGGCGTCGTCAACGACGTCACCGGCCGCGGTCGCCACACGTCCACCTCGGCCGTCGCGCTGCGGCTGCCGGTCGGGCCGGACGACGACCACGACGGCTGGGTGGTCGACACCCCGGGCGTCCGGTCGTTCGGGCTGGCGCACGTCGAGACGGACCACCTGCTGCAGGCGTTCGAGGACCTCGCCGAGGTCGCCGAGGACTGTCCGCGCGGCTGCACCCACCTCGCGGACGCCCCCGACTGCGCGCTCGACGACTGGCTCGCCGCGTCGTCCGACGACGAGCGCCCGGCGCGCGAGGCCCGCGTCGCGTCGTTCCGGCGCCTGCTGACCGCGCGCCACGCCGCCGACTGACCCCCTCCACCCCCGACCCGTCCGATGTCGTGGGCGCTCGTCACGATTCGTCAGGAGCAACTTGTCAGTCTGGACTGACGAGTTCTACGGTGAAGACGTGCCCTCCTCCCCCGATCCCGTCGCGCCGGCCGACAGGCCCGTCGACACGGCCGCCGCCGCGGCGCGCGAGCTGCGCTCGCTGGTCGTGCGGCTGCGCCGCCGCTTCCTCGAGCTGAGCGACAACCAGGAGCTCACGCCGTCGCAGACGTCCCTGCTCTCCCGGCTCGCCAAGCACGGCCCCGCGTCGCCCGGCGCCCTCGCCGCGGCCGAGCGGGTCCGGCCGCAGTCGCTCGGGGCCACCCTCGGCGTCGTCGCCGAGCGAGGCCTCGTGCGCCGGGACCCCGACCCCGACGACGGCCGCCGCCAGGTGATCTCCCTCAGCGCCGACGGGCGGGCCTTCGTCGAGGGCCGGCGCGAGGCCGGGCAGGAGTGGCTGACGCACGCGCTGCGCGAGCGCCTCACCGCCGAGGAGCTGGCCACCGTGACGGCGGCCCTCTCGATCCTCGACCGGACGCTCCTCGACCCCGCTCCCTCGGAGCCCGCACTTGCCGGCGAGGCCGACCGCCCGTGACCCTGCTCCACCGCCACCCCGCCACCCGCCCGGCGGCCGCACCCCGTGGGCTGGACGGCTATGACACCCGCCTCACCCTGCCGCTGGCGCTGGGATCGCTGCTCAACCCGATCAACTCGTCGATGATCGCGGTGGCCCTCGTGCCCATCGGGATCGCGTTCGGCGCCCCGGCCGCGCAGACGGTCTGGCTCGTCACCGCGCTCTACCTCGTGACGGCGGTGGGCCAGCCGGTGGTCGGTCGCGTCGTCGACCTCGTCGGGCCGCGACGCCCGTACCTGGTCGGGGCCGCGCTCGTCGGCGTCGCCGGACTGCTCGGCGCGCTGGCCCCGTCCCTCGGCGTGCTCGTGCTGGCCCGCGCGCTGCTCGGCATCGGCACCTGCGCCGCCTACCCGGCGGCGATGTGGCTCGTGCGGCGCGCGACCGACCGTTCCGGCGAGGACCGCGGCATCGCGACGGTGCTCACGATCCTCGCCGTCACGAACCAGGTGACGATGATCGTCGGCCCGACGCTCGGCGGGCTGCTCGTCGGCGTCGGCGGCTGGCGGGCGATCTTCCTGGTCAACGTGCCGCTCGCGGCGGCGTGCCTCGTGCTGGGCGGCCTGCGCCTGCCGCGCACGACCGCCGCCGACCTCACGCGGGACGGCGCTCGGGGCGACGGCGCGGGCGTCGCGACGCGCCTGGACCTGCTCGGCGTGCTGCTCTTCGCGGCCGCGCTCACCAGCCTGATGCTCGTCCTCGTCGGCGCCGCGCCCTGGTGGGTGCTCGCCGCCACCGTCGTGACGGGCGCCTGGTTCGCGCGGCACGAGCTGCGCGCCCGCCGCCCGTTCATCGACCTGCGGCTGCTCGCCGGGAACCGTCCGCTGCTGCTCACCTATGCGCGCGCCCTGCTCACGGCCACCGCCACGTACGCGTTCATGTTCGGCTACGTGCAGTGGCTCGAGCAGGGCCGTGGCCTGAGCGAGGCCACCGCGGGGCTCCTGATGCTGCCGACGTCGGTCGTCGCGGTCGCGGTCGCCTCGGCGACCGGGCGGCGCGCCCCCGTGCGGACGGCCCTGCTCGTCGGGTCGGGCTCGCTGCTCGTCGGCGGTGCGATCCTCGCCGTCGTGCAGCCCGCCAGCCCGACGTGGCTGCTCGTCCTCGCCGGCGTGGGCATCGGGGGCATGCAAGGGCTGGCCGGGCTCGCGCACCAGAAGGCGCTCGCCCGCCAGGCCGACGCCGCGACCGTCGGCGCGGCGTCCGGGCTGCTGCGCACGTTCATGTACCTCGGCGCGCTGGTGTCCACCGCGGCCATCGCCGCCCTCTACGCCGACGGCCCCACGACGGCGGGCCTGCACGACCTCGCCCTCGCGATGGCGGCCTGCGCCGTCGTCGTCGGCGTCCTCACGCTCGTCGACCGCTCCCTGCGGCGCCGTCCGACGACCGCCCGCGCCGCCCCCGCCACAGTCCCCGCCCCTGACCCCGCACCCGGAGAGCACCGCTGATGACCTTTACCACCCTCGACGCCCGCACCGCGCTCGTCGTCGTCGACCTGCAGGCGGGCATCCTCGCCGTGCCGACCGCGCCGCACGCCGCGGACGCCGTCCTCGCCCGCACCATCGAGCTCGCCGACGCCTTCCGTGCCCGCGACCTGCCCGTCGTCCTCGTGCGTGTCACCGCGGCGCCCGACGGCGCCGACGCCGCGCCCGGCCGCACCGACGCGCCGCGCGGAGCAGCCCGTCCCGACGGCTGGGACATCCTCGCGCCGGAGCTGCACACCGCGACGTCCGACGTCGTCGTGACCAAGCGGAACTGGGGCGCCTTCTACGGCACCGACCTCGACCTCCAGCTGCGCCGCCGCGGCGTGACGCAGCTCGTGCTGACCGGCATCGCCACCAGCATCGGCGTCGAGTCCACCGCCCGCGCCGCCCACGAGCACGGGTACCACGTCTCCCTCGTCACCGACGCGATGGCCGACCGCTCCGCCGAGGACCACGAGCACAGCGTCGGGCGGCTCTTCCCCCGGCTGGGCGAGTGCGGCACGACCGCCGAGCTGCTCGCCCTGCTGGGCGCCTGACCTCTCTGTCCCACCCCCGCGCGCCGGGGCCCTGGCCGGAGCGGCGGACCGCTACGGTGTGAGGCGTGTCGTACACCCAGCCGTCTCCCAGCCCTACCAGCGGGCCCGCGCGCACGTACGAGGACGACCTGCGCCTGGCCCACGTGATCGCCGACCAGGTGGACGCGATCACGATGTCCCGCTTCAAGGCGCTCGACCTGCGCGTGGAGACGAAGCCCGACAACACCCCCGTGAGCGACGCCGACCGTTCCGCCGAGGAGTTCATCCGCGCCCAGCTGCACCGCGCGCGCACCCGCGACGCGATCGTGGGCGAGGAGTACGGCTCGGCGGGCAGCGGCGCGCGGCGCTGGATCATCGACCCGATCGACGGCACGAAGAACTTCGTGCGCGGCGTCCCCGTGTGGGCCACGCTCATCGCGCTGGCCGACGGGGAGGAGGTCGTCATGGGCCTCGTCTCGGCGCCGGCGATCGGCCGCCGCTGGTGGGCGGCGAAGGGCTCGGGCGCCTGGACCGGCAAGTCGCTCGCGTCCGCGTCGCGGATGTCCGTCTCCGGCGTGAGCACGCTCGCCGACGCCTCGTTCTCCTACTCGTCCCTGTCCGGGTGGGAGGAGCACGGCAAGCTCAACGGCTTCCTCGACCTCACCCGCCAGGTGTGGCGCACCCGCGGCTACGGCGACTTCTGGTCGTACATGCTCGTCGCCGAGGGCGCCGCCGACATCGCCGCCGAACCCGAGCTCGAGGTCTACGACATGGCCGCCCTCGTGCCCATCGTCACCGAGGCCGGCGGCCGCTTCACCGCGCTCGACGGCGCACCCGGCCCCTGGCACGGCAACGCCCTCGCCACCAACGGCAGGCTCCACGACGAGACCCTCGTCTACCTGGGCTGACCCCGGTTCAGGGGCGCGGGATCTGGGAGATCTCGGTCGGGTCGTACCAGAGCAGGTCGCGATCGGTGACGCGCTGCAGCGCGGCGTCCAGCGCCGCCTCGGACGTCGCGCCGACGTCGCCGGTGCGCTCGGCGTCGTTCTCCTCGTCGGCGGCCGCCAGCACCGCGCGCACGTCGTCCGCCGCCTCCGGCTCGTCGACGTGGACGGCGACGACGGCCACGCGGGTCAGGGCGGCGACGTCGACCGCGCTGGGCTCGTCGGCGCCGTCAGCCTCGGTGACCTCGGCGTCCGGCACGTCGAGCGAGACGACGACGCGGAGCGGCACGACGGCGCGACGCGAGGCCACGAGGGCCAGCGAGTCGTCCGCGGCGGCGAGGAAGGCCTCGTACTCCCGGCTCTCGTCGTCCTCGTCGGGCAGCTCACCGGCGAGGGCGGGCGTCACCGCGTGCGCGCGGCGGGCGGGGACGTCCCACCGCGCCCCGGCGGCAGCGACCACGGCGCCCTCGAGCTCGTCCAGCGTGGCGGGAACGTAGATGCGCATGCGCACAGTCTGCCGCGCGCGGCGGCCCCGCGCTCACACCTCCGCCGGCACCGCCGCGGCGACGGTCGCCCGCACCCGCTCGGCCAGCGCCTCGAACGCCGCGGTCACCGGCGAGCCGGGGGCCTCCTCCGCGAGCGTGCGGCCCGCCAGCAGCGCGGCGTCCAGGCCGGCGGCGTCGTCGGGGACCAGGTGGACGGCGTCGACCCCGGCGTAGCGCGCCAGCGCGTCCCGCACCGCCGCCTCCGGGCGCGAGCCCACCGTCGACGCGCGCACCCGGTTCGCCACGACGACCCGCTCGCCCGCGACGGGCACCGGCACCTCGCGCAGGTCCTCGAGCCCGCGGACGAGGCGCTGGATGCCCACCGGGTCCGCCGCACCGACCACCACGACGACGTCCGCCGCCTGCAGCGCCGCGAGCGTCGCACCGTTGCGCTGCGGCGCGTGGGTGTCGTACATGAGCAGCTCGTCCGCCTCCAGGAGCGGGCCGCAGTCGACCACGGTCCAGTCGGCGAGCTCGCGCGCCCGCTCGAGGACCACCTCGACGGCGCTGGCCGGCAGCTCGGGCCACCGGGCCGCGCGCGTGATCCCCGTCAGCACCCGCAGGCGGCCGCCGACGACCGGGCTGTGCCGGGCCAGCGTCGGCAGGTCGAGCGACCCGTGCGCGGCGGCGCGGGTGACGGCCGCCAACCCCGGGGCGTCGTCGAGCAGGCCCAGGCGGGCCGCCACCGACGCGCCATAGGTGTCGGCGTCCACCACCAGCGCGTGCTCGGCAGCCGTCGCCACCGCCTCGCGACGCGCACGACCGTGGCGGCGGCGCCCGCGCGACAGGCCGCCGAGCGCGGCCGCGAGCTCGAGCGCCGTCGTCGTGCGCCCCGGCGCGCCCACGGGGCCCCAGACCGCGACGACGCGCCCGCGGCGCGGCGCCGCGTCGTCCGCGAGGACGTCCTCCAGCCCGATCCCGTCCTGGCCGGCGAGCGGGTCGTCGACGTCCTGGCCCCCGTGTCCCAGCACCAGGACGTCGGGTGCGCCGGCCGTCGACGCGGCGGCGGCCGGCATCGCGTCGCGGACCGCGGCGAGCAGGAGGGCCTCGTCGAACCGCTCGACGACGGCGTCCACGCCCAGCGCGTGCAGCCTTGCCGCCGGCGCGACGTCGTCACCGAGCGCGACCACGCGGACGCCCGCGGCGCGCAGCCGGCCGACGGCCTCCCGGTCGAGGCCGGGCAGGTCGCCGGAGACCAGCGCGACGGCGCCCGCGCCGGCCGCGGCCGCCGCGAGCAGCTCGGCCACGTCGCCGCAGCGACGCGTGACGGTGGCGCCCGAGCCCGGGCCGCCCAGGGCGAGGACGACGTCGGTCTCCGCCGCGCCGCGCACCGCGCACAGGACGGTGACGCTCCCCATCAGACGCCGGCCCCGGCCTGCGGCACGACGGTCACGCTGCCGGGGACCGTCAGCGCCCGCAGGACGACGGGCAGCTCGTCGGAGGGCACGAGCACGTGCAGCGTGGCGCCGTCCGCGACGACGAGCCCGGTGCCCGCCTCGTCGACCTGCTCGACGACGACGCCCTCGACGAGCGGCGCCGGCTCCGCGGCCTGCGCGTCGGCTCCGGCGGGCGCCTCGGGCGTCGACCAGAGGTCGACGGCGGACCCGGCCTGCACGCGGGACGACATGGCCTGGTCGACGGGCACGGAGACCGAGCGCACGTCGACCTCCGCCGCGTCGCCGAGGGCCGACCGGGCGACGAGCTCGCCGTCGTCGACCACCCGCAGCGCGACGACCTCGTCGGGCAGCTCCTGGTCCGCCCGCAGGTACAGCTCCGCCCCCGCGTCGATCCTGACGTCGACGGTGCGCAGCCGGTCCACGTCCACGGTCTCGCCCGGGGTGAGCGTCCCGTCGGCCGCGTAGACCGGCACGGTGCGCCCCGCGGAGGAGACGGCCCACGAGCCGAGGGCCACGGACGCGGCGACGATGACGACGCCGACGACCAGCCGGGGGTCGCGCCAGGTGGGGCGGCGCAGGCGCGCAGCCACGGGTGCCGGCAAGGGGTCGGTGCTCACGGACGTCCTCCGGGGTTGTCTGGACGCGGCCTCGGCGCAGCGTCGCGCCGGAACCTATCATCAGGCACCCCACGTATGCTTTCGGCAACCACTGTGGACAACCGGCGTCATCGGCGGTGACCGCTGTGCCAGAATTGCCCGTATGGCCAGCCGGTTCCTCTCTCTCGCGGACGTGCAGGAGATGCTCAACATCTCCAGCACCCAGGCCTACTCGCTCGTGCGCTCGGGCGAGCTGCCCGCGATCCAGGTGGGCCCGAAGAAGGTGTGGCGGGTCGAGGCGAGCAAGCTCGAGGAGTACATCGAGCACCAGTACGCCCGCACCCGCGAGCGGATCGCGTCGGGCGACCTCTGACGACGCGGCCGGGCTCCCCCGGCGGGCTCAGGCCTCGCTGACCCGCAGCAGGGCCGCGAACGGCACCGTCCGGACGACCGGCCGCGCGCGCTCCGCCTCCTCCACGTCGAGATGGTCGGCGCCCACGCGCCCGATCCGTCCGGCCACCGACCCGCCCGCCGTGCGCACCAGCACCCGCGCACGGTCGCGCTGCAGCCCCCGGAGCACATGGCCCAGCCCGAGACCGTCGGTGCGCGCCCGCGACGGCGTCGCGAGCCGGCCGAGCCCGACGACAGCGGCGAGCGCGGCCGTCGGGACGAGGTGCTGGACGCTGCCGCGCGCGCCGCGCCCGTCCAGCAGCACCCACGCGTGCGCCACCCGGGCGAGCCGGCCCTCGATCCCCTCGCCGTCCAGCAGCTCGAGCCGCAGCACGGCGCCGGTCGCCGCTCGCAGCCGGTCGGTCAACGGGATCGACGCCTGCTCGGCGCGGGTCAGCTCGGCGACCGTCCCCTCCCGTTCGGCCGCCTGCTCGGCGTCGAACCGCGCCTCGAGGTCCGCGAAGAGCAGCTCCCACCTGGCCGGACCCGCGGATGTCATGAGGCTCCTCTCGTCGGGGGCGGTGCCCACAGGATGCCCGGGTGGACAGACCCGGCACCAGTCCGCTTCAATAACCACCACCAGAACACATCAACCGCTATCAACCTGCATCACCACGAACGATCCGGGATGACGGCGGAGGGACGAAGGAGACCTCGATGTCCGGCAGCACGCACCGTGACCGGTTCGCACGACCGGGTGGGCTCGGGCGGCTCGCCGTCCTCACGGTCGCCGCCGCGGTCATGGGCACCGCCCTGCTGCTGCGCGCGGCCGCCGTCGTCCCACGGACCACCACCGCGGCCACCGGCCTCGCCGTCGACCGGTGGGTCGAGCTCGCCGTGCTCGCCGCCGGGCTCCTCGCCGCGGCCTGGCTCGCCCTGAGCGGAGCGCTCGCCCTGACCTGCGTCACCGCGTCGCTGCTGGGCCGCCGGTGGCGTGCCGGTGAGGCAGCCGTCGAACGGCTCGCTCCCGGTGCCGTCCGGCGCCTCGTCCGGACCGCCGTCGGCGTCGGCGTCGGTGCCGGCCTCACGCTCGCCCCGACCGTCGCCCTGGCGGCCGACGTCCCGCCCACCCCGCCGGCCGGCCACGGGGCGTCGGTCGTCCTCGACCTCGGCTGGCAGCCCACCGCCACCGAGCCCGACGCACCGGCCGACGGAGGCGTGGAACGCCCGGCGGAGGAGGCGGGGACGGCGGACGGGGACACGCTCGTCGAGGAGGTCGTGGCCGCCCCGGTCGCGCACCGTGCCGTCGACGACGCCGCCGACGGCGAAGCCGACGGAGGACCGACCCGCGTCGTGCACCGCGGCGACACGCTGTGGGACATCGCAGCCGATGCGCTCGGCGGCTCCCCCACCGACGCCGAGATCCTCCGCGAGGTGTCGCGCTGGCACACGGAGAACCGCGACGTCATCGGCGCCGACCCCGACCAGCTCCTGCCCGGCCAGATCCTGCGCGCCCCGGCCTGACGGCCCCGACGTCCCACGACTCACCCACCATCCACCGGAGGGCATCATGACCGCGACGACGACCGCGCCGACCACGCCGGCGACGGCGGCTCCCGCCGAGCAGGGCTCCGCCGCCCCCGGGACCGCACCGGACGGCGCGGCGGCGGTGCCCGGCACCGTCCCGGGCACCCCGGCGAGCCGCTCCGCGGCGGCCCCGGCGCAGGACGACGGCGCACCCTCGCCGCGCGCGCTCCGGGTGTCGTCCCCGCCGCGGCCCTCGGGTCCGGCGGGCTACCCCGAGGCCGGCACCCGACCTGCGCCGCGGCCGCGGCGGGTGCGGGTCGGCGCCCCGGGCGTGCGTCGCGGCCCGGGAGACGACGAGGACCTCACCGCGCGGCCGCTGCGGGAGACGGAGCCCGCGCCGCTGCCCGACCCGACGGCGCAGTGCTGCACGGTCGTGCGCGCCGCGGTCGAGGTCCTGCGCGGGGAGCGGCCGGCGCCGCAGCTCGCCCGCTGGGTCACGCCGCAGGTGCGCGACCAGCTCGCCGAGCGCGCCCGGATCGGCCTGGCCCACGCGCCCCTGCGGGACGAGGAGGCCCACCGACCCGTCCAGGTGCGGCGTGTGCGGCTGGTCCGCCTGGGGGACGACGTGGCCGAGGCGACCGTCGTCCTGGACGACGACGGCCGGGTGCGCGCCGCGGCCGTCCGGCTGGAGGCGCGCCGGGGTGCCTGGCGGGTCGCCGTCCTCGAGGTGGGCTGACCGGCTCGGACACGAGAACGTCGGAGCCCCGGCCCGCGTGCTGCGGGCCGGGGCTCCGGCGTTCGGGCGTCGCTCAGGGCGTCGCGCGAGGGGACTGCGTCACTCCTCGTTGATGCCGTGGCAGACCTTGTACTTCTTGCCGGAGCCGCAGGGGCACTGGGCGTTGCGCGGCGTGCCGGGGAAGGTCCGGCCGTCGCTCGTCGCCGCGGCGGCCTCGCCGTGCAGCTCGCGGCGCGAGCGGCGCGTGGGGGCGCCCGTCGTCGTCGTGGAGCCGTCCTCGCTCGGCGACGAGTAGGACAGGCGCTGCGGCGCCGGGGCGTCGAGCCCCTTGGCCAGGAGCACCGGCTCCTCCGCCCCCGCGGGCTCCGCCGTGGCCGGCTCGGGCTCGGCCGGGGCCTCGGGCTCGGCGACCGGCGCAGCCTCGGCGGCCGGCGCCGTCCCGCCCGCCACGACCTGGCCCGCGTCGGACTGCGCGGCAGCCGCGGCGCTGGCCGCGGAGATCACCGGGGCCCCGGGGGCGCCCTGGGCGCCGGGCTGCTGCACCTGCACGTCCAGGTTGAACAGGAACCCGACCGACTCCTCCTTGATGGACTCGGTCATCGCCTGGAACAGCTGGAAGCCCTCGCGCTGGTACTCGATCAGGGGGTCGCGCTGCGCCATCGCGCGCAGGCCGATCCCCTCCTTGAGGTAGTCCATCTCGTAGAGGTGCTCGCGCCACTTGCGGTCCAGCACCGAGAGCACGACGCGGCGCTCGAGCTGGCGCATCGCGGGCTCGCCGAGGGTCTCCTCGCGCGCCTGGTAGGCCACGCGGGCGTCCGAGAGCAGCTCCTCGAGAATCATCTCGTGGCTCAGCCGGCCGACGCCGCCCGCCTCCTCGACCACGTCCTCCGGCGTGATCGACACCGGGGACACGGACTTCAGCGCCGTCCACAGCGCGTCCAGGTCCCAGGCCTCGGGGTTGCCCTCGGCGGTCGCGCCGTCGACGTACGCGGTGACGACGTCCGTGAGGAAGTGCTGCACCTGGTCCTCGAGGTCCTCGCCCTCGAGGACGCGCTTGCGCTCCGCGTAGATGACCGAGCGCTGCCGCGACAGGACGTCGTCGTACTTGAGGACGTTCTTGCGGATCTCGAAGTTGCGGGCCTCGACCTGCGACTGGGCGCTCTGGATGCCGCGCGTCACCATCTTCGACTCGAGCGGCATGTCGTCGGGGAAGCCGGCGCGGTCCATCATCGAGGACGCGAGGCCGGAGTTGAACAGGCGCATGAGGTCGTCCTGCATGGACAGGTAGAACCGCGACTCGCCCGGGTCTCCCTGCCGGCCGGAGCGACCGCGCAGCTGGTTGTCGATCCGGCGCGACTCGTGCCGCTCCGTGCCCAGCACGTAGAGGCCGCCGAGCTCGGTGACCTCCTCGTGCTCCGAGGCCACCGCCTGCTTGGCCTTCTCGAGCACGTCCGGCCAGGCCGCCTCGTAGGTCTCCGGGTCCTCCCCCGCGTCGAGGCCGCGCTGGGCCATCTCGGTGACGGCGAGGAACTCGGCGTTGCCGCCGAGCATGATGTCGGTGCCGCGGCCGGCCATGTTGGTGGCGACGGTGACGGCGCCCTTGCGGCCGGCCTGCGCGACGACGGACGCCTCGCGCTCGTGCTCCTTGGCGTTCAGGACGCTGTGGGGCACGCCCGCCCGCTTGAGCAGGCCCGACAGCAGCTCGGACTTCTCGACGCTCGTGGTGCCGACCAGCACCGGCTGACCCTTGGCGTGGCGCTCGACGATGTCCTCGACGACGGCGTTGAACTTGCCGTCCTCGTTCTTGTAGACGAGGTCGGCCTGGTCCATGCGGATCATGGGCCGGTTCGTGGGGATCGGCACCACGCCCAGCTTGTAGGTGCCCTGGAACTCGGCGGCCTCGGTCTCGGCCGTACCGGTCATGCCGGACAGCTTGCTGTAGAGGCGGAAGTAGTTCTGCAGCGTGATCGTGGCGAGCGTCTGGTTCTCCGCCTTGATCTGCACGCCCTCCTTGGCCTCGATGGCCTGGTGCATGCCCTCGTTGTAGCGGCGGCCGGCGAGGATGCGCCCGGTGTGCTCGTCGACGATCATGACCTCGCCGTTGAGCACCACGTAGTCCTTGTCGCGCTTGAACAGCTCCTTCGCCTTGATGGCGTTGTTGAGGAAGCCGATCAGCGGGGTGTTCAGCGACTCGTACAGGTTGTCGATGCCGAGGTAGTCCTCGATCTTCTCGATCCCGGGCTCGAGCACGCCGACGGTCTTCTTCTTCTCGTCGACCTCGTAGTCCTTCTCGACCTCGAGGCGACGCACCACCTTGGCGAACTCGGTGTACCAGCGGTTCGCGTCCCCGGAGGCGGGGCCGGAGATGATCAGCGGGGTGCGGGCCTCGTCGATGAGGATCGAGTCCACCTCGTCCACGATGGCGAAGTGGTGGCCGCGCTGCACCAGGTCGTCGGGCGACCAGGCCATGTTGTCGCGCAGGTAGTCGAAGCCGAACTCGTTGTTCGTGCCGTACGTGATGTCGGCCGCGTACTGCTTGCGGCGCTCGTCCGGCGTCTGGCCCGAGACGATGACGCCCGTCGTCATGCCGAGGAAGCGGTAGACGCGGCCCATGAGGTCGCCCTGGTACTTCGCGAGGAAGTCGTTGGTCGTGACGACGTGCACGCCCTTGCCCTCGAGGGCGTTGAGGTAGGCGGCGGTCGTGGCCACGAGCGTCTTGCCCTCACCGGTCTTCATCTCGGCGATGTTGCCGAGGTGCAGGGCGGCGCCACCCATGAGCTGCACGTCGAAGTGCCGCTGGCCGAGGGTGCGGCGCGCGGCCTCGCGCACCGCGGCGAACGCCTCGGGCAGCAGCTCGTCGAGCGTGGTGCCGTGCTCGAGGCGCTCCTTGAAGCGGTCGGTCTCCTCGTGCAGCTCGGCGTCGCTCAGCTCCTCGAAGCTGGGCTCGAGCCGGTTGACCTGCTGGGCCAGGCTGTTGAGCTTCTTGACAATCCGGCCCTCGCCAAGACGGAGGACCTTCTCGAGGATCGCAGGCACGCAGTACTCCAGGGTCGGTGGCGCCCCGGGGATGGCCGGGACCGTGCGGCGCGACGACGGGCGACGACGGGCGGTCGGGACCGCACGTCCGCGCCGTCGCCTGGGTCACACCGGCCCCATCCTAGGCGGATCACCTGGGAGTCCGGCACGGGTTCGCGACGGACGAACGGCCCCTCGCGCCCCGTCCCGGCGCTGTGAGCGGACGTTCGGCCCGGTCCCGGCGCGAGGACCGGGCCAAACGCTCGCTCACAGCGTCTCGTGGCCGCGGCCGGAGCCGGGGGCGAGGTCGGCGGCGGCGCGGTCCGCGAGCTCCGCCCCCGCGGCGCCGTACAGGTGGAAGACGGCGTCCGCACCGTGGCGGCGCAGCTCGGCGGCGTCCTCGTCGTAGCGGGCGATCGCCGCCACCCGGCCGGCGAAGCCGACCGCGCGCAGCCGGGCCAGGGCGATGAGGTTCGCCTTGTGGAACGGCATCGCGAGCACGGCGAGGCGCACCTGTCCGGCCCGCTTGACCCGGGCCCAGAACTCGGTGTCGGTGGCGTCCGCGGGGACGACGGCGATCCCCTCGGTCCGCAGCGCCTCGACGCGGGTGCGGTCGTGCTCGACCCCCATGACCGACAGCCCGTGCACGTCGCGCAGCCGCCGGTACGTCGCCGAGCCCACCCGCCCCAGGCCGAGGACGACGGCGTCGACCCGGCCGATGTCGACCGGGCGGTCGTCGAGGTGCAGCTTGTCGACGTCCCGCCGGGGCAGGAGCGCGGTGAGGCGGGCCGCGAGCTCGACGCCGCGCCGGTTGACGATCGCCGAGACGACGAAGCTGCCGGCGACGGCGAGGGAGACGATGACCGTCCACTCCTCGTCGAGCAGGCCCGCCGTCGCGCCGAACGCGACGACGATGATGCCGAACTCGGAGAAGTTGCCGAGCGCCAGACCGGCCAGGAACGACGTCCGCCGCCGCAGCCGCATCAGCCACAGCAGCACCGCGTACCCCGCCACCTGCAGCGGCAGCAGCAGGAGCAGCAGGCCGGCCAGGGCCAGGTCGACCGGGGCCGGCATCCCGTGCAGCCCGATCTGCAGGAAGAACGCGACGAGCGCCAGGTCCTTGACCGTGAGCAGGGAGCGGGAGAGCTCGGTGGCGCGCGGGTGCCCGGCGAGCAGGGCGCCCATCACGAGGGCGCCGAGGTCGCCCGACAGCCCGACGACCTCGAACAGCCAGTAGCCGGGCACGAGGGCGACGAACGCGCCGAACAGCGCCTGCAGCTCACCGTGCCCGGCCCGGTCCCAGACCCGGCGCAGCACCCAGGCCCCGGGGACGAGGACGACGACGGCGAGCGCCCACGGGCTGGGCGGCTCCCCCGTCGAGACGGCCAGGAACGCCACGGCGATGATGTCCTGCACCACGAGCACGCCGACGGCGATGCGCCCGTACAGCGCCGTCGTGTCCGAGCGGTCCTCCAGCACCTTGACCACGAAGACCGTGGAGGAGAACGACAGCGCCAGCCCGACCAGCGCCAGGGAGCCGAGCGACTCGTCGGCGAGGAGCCGGATCCCGACGACGGCGAGCAGGCCGAGGAACCCGACGGCCACGGCGACGCTCAGCACCAGGTGCGCCGCCGTGGTGAGCCAGACCTCCGGGCGCAGCAGCGAGCGGACGTCGAGCTTCAGCCCGATCGCGAACAGCAGGAGCGCCACGCCCAGCTCGGCGACGGTCTCCAGCCCGGGCAGGTCGGGGGCCCCGGCCGCCCCGAGCGCGAACCCGGCGGCGAGGAAGCCGACCAGCGGCGGCAGCCGCAGCAGCGTCGCCGCCAGCCCGCCCACGAGCGCCGCGGCGAGGTACAGCACGGCCGTGGCCATCAGCGCTCCTGACCTTCTCCGGTCCCGACCGACGCGGGCGCGCCCGACGTCGTGGCGCCGATCCTACGAGCGGCGGGCGCCCGGCGCCCTACGCCGCGCGCACGGCCCCGGCCAGTGCGGGCGCGAGGTCGCCGACCGGCGCGACCGCCGTCGTCCCGAGCCCGAGCCAGCCCGCGAGCACGGCGAGCTCGGCGCCGAGCGCCGCCGCCGTGCCGGAGCCGGCGTGGGCGGTGGGGTGCACCGCCTGGACGCGCAGGACGCCCGCCTGCCGGTCGGCCTTGAGGTCGACGAACGCCGTGATCGCGTCGCCCTCGAGGAACGGCAGCACGTAGTACCCGAGCACCCGCTGCGGCGCGGGCACGTAGATCTCGATCCGGTAGTACACGTCGAAGAGCGCCTCGAGGCGCCGCCGCTCCCAGACGACCGGGTCGAACGGGCTGAGCAGCGTGCGCGCCTGCGCCCGGCGGGGCACGCGAGCGTCCCGGTGCCGGTAGGTGGGCTCGTCCCAGCCGCGCACGTCGACCGGCACGAGCACGCCGTCCTCCACCAGCTCGTCCCGGGCCCGGCGCACGGCCGGGCCGCGCAGCCGGAAGTAGTCGGCGAAGCAGCGGACCGTGCCGATCCCGTGCGCCCGGGCGCCGAGCTCCAGCAGCCGGCGCACGGCCTCGTCGTCGGGCACCGGCTCCGCCGCGCGCACGGCCGGCGGCAGGACGCGCTCGGGCAGGTCGTAGCAGCGCTCGAACGCGGTGTTGCGCCGCGCGGCCATCACCTCGCCGGTGAAGAACAGGAACTCGAGGCAGCGCTTGGCCATCGTCCAGTTCCAGCCCCACTCCTCGCGCGAGCGGGGTCCCGACCGCCCGGTGGCGACCAGCTCGTCGTGGATCTCGCGCGCGGTCACCGGCCCGCGCTCGGCGACCAGCTGCCGCACCAGGTCCATCTCGGCCGCGTGCGCCAACGGTGCCCCCGCGATGGTGCCCCAGGCCTCGTCGAGGTAGTTGCGCCGCCGCCACTCCAGCAGCGGGTACGTCGACGCCGGCACGAACGAGGCCACGTGCGCCCACGTCTCCACGATCCGCCGCGGGGCCCGCCCCGCCGCCCGGTCCAGCAGCCCGACGTCGTACGGCCCGAGCCGCGAGTACAGCGGCATCAGGTGCGCCCGCGCCAGCACGTTCACCGAGTCGATCTGCAGCAGGTTCAGCTGCTCCACCGTCGCCATCGCCCGGCGCATCGTCACGCCGCCGTCGAGGCCCGGCCGGGCGCGGTGCAGCCCTTGCGCACCGAGAGCGACACGGCGGGCCTGCGCGAGCGAGAGGGAGTCCACCCGGCCATCCTGCCGACGGCCACCGACAGCGGCGCGGACGAGCCCGGGGTTTCGACAGGCTCCACCAGCGAGCAGGGTCTCGACGGGCTCGACCACCGGAGACTGCGAGCAGACAGACGAGAGCCGGTCGAGGCCTTCGTCGCGGGGACGTATCCCTCCCGAAGTGGAGGGCGCCCTGGCGCCCGTGAACGCGTCCCCGCGACGAAGGC
>NZ_JBHTVZ010000031.1:0-21857 GCF_042792715.1 Isoptericola sp. NPDC056618
CGGCGGTGCGCACCGCCGCGGCCCTCGTGCTCCCTCGCCGTCGTCCGTCCTCCCTCGAGATCCCGTCCTCCCTCGGCCGGTCACCAGGACCAGCCGCGGGAGCTGAGCTCCAGCTCCTCGCGCAGCCGTTCGGCGGACTCGGCCCGCTCGCCGGCGCGCATGGGCAGGTCGACGACGCTCAGCCCGGCGAGGCGGCACGCCTCGCGCAGCAGGGCGTCGTAGGCGCCCTGCGCGGCGCGGGCGTGGTGGGCGCGGGCGTAGACCTGCGGGTCGGCGTCGATGGCGCGCAGCTCGCGCGCCAGCTCCCCCAGGCGCACCTGGACGGTCAGCGTCAGCAGCGGGTCGGCGGCGGGGGCACGACGACGGAGCGCCCGGCGGGCGACGGCGTCCCGGTGCGCGTCGGAATGCGCCCACGACCGGGCGGCGACCGTCGCGACCAGCGCGAACGCCGCCGTCAGGAGCGCCAGCTGCCACGTCATCGGAGCACCACCTCCGCACCGTTTTCAGCCTATGCCGGGCGCCGCTCGCACGCGACAATCGACGGCATGCCGGCGCACCGCCCGATCCTGGCGACCCTCGTCGCGCTGGTCACCCTGCTGCTCACGGCCTGCGGCTCCGCCGTGCCTCCGCAGGCCGACGAGCAGCCCCTGGTGCTCGCGGCTGCCGAGGCGATGCCGGCAGGCACGGCGGGCGTCGTCGACGTCGGCGGCCGGCCCGTCCAGCTCCATGTGCCGCCCGCCTACCAGCCCGACCTCCCCGCCCCGCTCCTCCTCGTCCTGCACGGCTTCGGCTCCGACGCGGCGCGCGCGGAGGCCATGCTCGGGCTGCGGGACCAGGCCCTCGCGCGCGGCGTGCTCTACGCCCTCCCCGAGGGCAACGAGGGGCCGGACGGGCGCCGGTTCTGGAACGCGACCGACGCCTGCTGCGGCGCCGACCGCGCGGGCGTCGACGACTCCGCGTACCTGGCGCAGGTGATCCGCACGCTCGCGGCCACGTACGCCGTGGACCCCGAGCGGGTCGCTGTGGTCGGGTACTCCAACGGCGGCTTCATGGCCTATCGCACCGCGTGCGACCACGCCGACCTCGTGTCCGTCGTGGTGTCGCTCGCGGGCGCGATGCCGGCGGACGACGGCGCCTGCCGGCCGTCGCGCCCGGTGACCGTGGTGCAGGCGCACGGCGCGGACGACCCCGTGATCCGCGCGGGCGGCGGGACCCGCGACGGGCACGCCTACCCGGCGGCGGCGGAGTCGGCCGCCGCGTGGGCACGTCACGACGGGTGCGCGGCGGCCCCCGTCACCGCTCCCGACCGGCGCGACCTCGACAGCGCGGTCGCCGGCGCCGAGACCACGGTGACGACGTGGGCCGGGTGCTCGGGCGGCGCCGAGGTCGAGCTGTGGTCGATCGCGGGCGCGGACCACTCCCCCTCGCTCGCCCCGGCGTTCGCGACGGCGCTGCTCGACCTCGTCACGGGAGCGCGCTGACGACGACCAAGGCTCGCCTGTCCTTGCTGGCGGCGCCCGGGAAGGCTCCTTAACCTGGAATGGTTCAAGAGAGCGATCGTCACCGGAAGGAAGGTTCACCCATGACCACTCCCACGATGAAGCGCACCACCCCCCGTGCCGAGGCCTCCGACAAGCTCCGCGCCCACCTGCAGCGCGTGCTCGTCGCGCTGGTCGACCTGCACGTCCAGGGCAAGCAGGCCCACTGGAACGTCACCGGCCGCGGTTTCCGCGACCTGCACCTCCAGCTCGACGAGCTCGTCGACGTCGCCCGCGAGCACAGCGACACCGTCGCCGAGCGCCTCCGCGCGCTCCAGGCCGTGCCCGACGGCCGCACCGAGACCGTCGCCACCACGACCGACCTGTCGCCCTACCCCGCCGGCCTGGTGTCGGTCGAGGACACGGTCGACGCGATCGTCGAGCGCGTCGCGCAGACCGTCGAGGTCGCGCGCGAGGTGCACGACGACGTCGACGCCGAGGACCCGACCAGCGCCGACCTGCTGCACGAGATCATCACCGACCTCGAGAAGCAGGCCTGGATGATCTCGTCGGAGAACACCGAGGTCTGATCGCCTGCTGACGACGACGGCGCGGTCCCCCTGCGGGGCCGCGCCGTCGTCGTGCGTGCTGCTGCCGTCAGATGACGCCGAAGGCGATCATCGCGTCGGCGACCTTGGTGAAGCCGGCGACGTTGGCGCCGACGACGTAGTCACCGGGCGCCTCGTACTCCTCCGCCGTGGCGAGGCAGTTGTCGTGGATGCCGGTCATGATCTCGGCGAGGCGGGACTCGGTGTAGTCGAAGCTCCACGAGTCGCGCGAGGCGTTCTGCTGCATCTCCAGCGCCGACGTCGCGACGCCGCCCGCGTTCGCGGCCTTGCCCGGGCCGAACAGCACGCCGGCCTCGCGCAGGAGGGCGACGGCCTCCGGGGTGGTCGGCATGTTGGCGCCCTCCGCGACGGCGCGGACGCCGTTGGCGACGAGCTGCTTGGCGTCGGTCTCGGAGAGCTCGTTCTGGGTGGCGCAGGGCAGCGCGACGTCGGTGGGGACGTCCCAGATGCTGCCGTCGGACACCAGCCGGGCGCCGGGGCGCTGGTCGACGTAGTCGGACACGCGGCCGCGCCGGACCTCCTTGACCTCCTTGAGCAGGTCGAGGTCGATGCCGGCCTCGTCGACGACGTAGCCCGACGAGTCCGAGAACGTGATCACGCGGCCGCCGAGCTGCTGCGCCTTCTCCGCCGCGTAGATCGCGACGTTGCCCGAGCCGGACACCGAGACGCGACGGCCGTCGAGGCTCTCGCCCTTGGTGCCGAGCATGCTCTGCGCGAAGAGCACCGCGCCGTAGCCGGTGGCCTCCCGGCGCACCAGCGAGCCGCCCCAGGTGAGGCCCTTGCCGGTGAGGACGCCGGACTCGTAGCGGTTGGTGATCCGCTTGTACTGGCCGAACAGGTAGCCGACCTCGCGGGCGCCCACGCCGATGTCGCCGGCGGGCACGTCCGTGTACTCGCCGATGTGGCGGTACAGCTCCGTCATGAACGACTGGCAGAACCGCATGACCTCGCCGTCGGACCGGCCGCGGGGGTCGAAGTCGGAGCCGCCCTTGCCGCCGCCGATCGGCAGCCCGGTGAGGGCGTTCTTGAAGATCTGCTCGAAGCCGAGGAACTTCACGATCCCCAGGTACACCGAGGGGTGGAAGCGCAGGCCGCCCTTGTACGGGCCGAGGGCCGAGTTGTACTCGACGCGGAAGCCGCGGTTGATCCGCACGCGGCCCGTGTCGTCGACCCACGGCACGCGGAAGATGATCTGCCGCTCGGGCTCGCAGATGCGCTCGAGCACGGCGGCCTCGACGTACTGCGGGTTCTTGCGCAGCACCGGGCCCAGCGACTCGAAGACCTCGCGCACGGCCTGGTGGAACTCCACCTCGCCGGGATTGCGGCGCAGCACCTCGGCGAACACAGGCTGCAGACGGTCTTCCATCGGGGCTCCTCCCGGTAGGTGGGGAGCGCGCCCGCAAGGCCCGGAGGGCGGCACGGCACACGCACGTCCCTTGCAGGGTATGCGCTCGCGAGACGTGATCTCACACGCCGAGACGACGGCGGCGTCCGTCGGTCGCGCCCGTCGAGACCACGCGGGTCTCGACAGGCTCGACCGACGAGCCCAGCCGCGCGCGTCAGCCGAAGATGCGCGGCAGCGTGCCCTCGTGCGCCTCGCGGGCCTCGGCGAGCGGCACCGTGAAGGTCTCGCCGTCGAAGCCGCCGGCCACCGCCAGCTCCTCGCCGCCGGTGCGGCCGAGACGCAGCACCGGCACGCCGGCGGCCTCCGCCACCGCGACGAGCTCGGGCTCGTGCTCCGGGTCGACGGCCACCAGGGCGCGCGCGGTGGACTCGCTGAACAGGGCGGCGAACGGCGTCACGCCGTCGCGGCCGGTGACGCCGTCGAGCGCGACGTCGGCGCCGACGCCGTAGCGCAGCGACGCCTCGAGCAGCCCCTGGGCGAGGCCGCCCTCGGACAGGTCGTGCGCGGCGGCGACCAGGCCCTGCTCGCGCGCCTCGACCAGCGCAGAGGCGAGCGCGCGCTCGGCCGCCAGGTCCACGCGAGGCGGCAGGCCGCCCAGGTGCCCGTGCTCGACGTCGGCCCACGCGGAGCCGTCGAGCTCGTCGGCCGTGCGGCCCAGCAGCAGGATCGACAGACCCTCGGCGCGCCAGCCCGACGGCACCGCCGTGCGCACGTCGTCGATGACGCCGAGGACGCCGACGACGGGCGTCGGGTGGATCGAGGAGTCGATCTGCCCCGGCTCGCCGGTGCCGTTGTAGAGCGAGACGTTGCCGCCCGTGACCGGGACGCCGAGCTCCTGGCACGCGTCCGCGAGGCCCTCGATCGCCTCGACGAGCTGCCACATCGAGTCCGGGTGCTCGGGCGAGCCGAAGTTGAGGCAGTCCGTCACGGCGAGCGGCTTCGCGCCGGCCGTCGCGACGTTCCGGTACGCCTCCGCGAGCGCGAGCTGGGCGCCCGTGCGCGGGTCGAGCTTGCCGTAGCGGCCGTTGGCGTCGGTGGCGAGGGCGACACCGCGGCCGGTGGCCTCGTCGACGCGGACCACGCCGCCGTCGTCGGGCTGCGCGAGCGCGGTGTTGCCCTGGACGAAGCGGTCGTACTGGTTCGTCACCCAGGCCTTGGACGCGAGGTTCGGCGACGCCAGCAGGCGCAGCGCGGTGGCGCGGAGGTCGTCGGCCGACGTCGGGCGGGCCAGGCCCGCGGCGACCGTGGTGTCGGCCTGCAGGCCGTCCTGCCACGCCGGGCGGGCGTAGGGGCGCTCGTAGACGGGGCCCTCGTGCGCGACCGTCTTCGGGTCGACGTCCACGATCCGCTGGCCGTGGTGGTCGATGGTGAGGCGGCCGGAGTCGTTGACCTCGCCGATGACGGCGGTCTCGACGTCCCACTTGCCGGTGATCGCGAGGAACTGCTCGAGCTTCTCGGGCGTGACCACCGCCATCATGCGCTCCTGCGACTCCGACATGAGGATCTCGCCGGCGTTCAGGGTGGGGTCGCGCAGCAGCACGTCGTCGAGCCAGACGTGCATGCCGCCGTCGCCGTTGGACGCCAGCTCGCTCGTCGCGCAGGAGATGCCCGCGGCGCCGAGGTCCTGGATGCCCTCCACGACCTGCGCGGCGTAGAGCTCGAGGCAGCACTCGATGAGCACCTTCTCCATGAAGGGGTCGCCCACCTGGACGCTCGGCCGCTTGGCCGGAACGCCGTCCTCGAACGTCTCGGAGGCGAGGATCGAGGCCCCGCCGATGCCGTCGCCGCCCGTGCGGGCACCGAACAGGACCACCTTGTTGCCCACTCCAGAAGCGTTCGCCAGGTGGATGTCCTCGTGGCGGAGCACCCCGAGGCACAGCGCGTTGACGAGCGGGTTGCCCTGGTAGGAGCCGTCGAAGACGAGCTCGCCGCCGATGTTGGGCAGGCCGAGCGAGTTCCCGTAGCCGCCGACGCCGCTCACGACGCCGTGCACCACGCGCGCGGTGTCCGGGTGGTCGACGGCGCCGAACCGCAGCTGGTCCATCACGGCCACGGGGCGCGCGCCCATCGAGATGATGTCGCGGACGATGCCGCCGACCCCGGTCGCGGCGCCCTGGTAGGGCTCCACGAACGACGGGTGGTTGTGCGACTCGACCTTGAAGGTGACCGCCCAGCCGTCGCCGACGTCGACGACGCCCGCGTTCTCGCCGATGCCGACGAGCAGGTGCTCCTTCATCTCCTCGGTCACCCGGTCGCCGAACTTCTTCAGGTGCACCTTGGACGACTTGTACGAGCAGTGCTCGGACCACATCACCGAGTACATCGCCAGCTCGGCGGCCGTCGGGCGGCGCCCGAGCAGGTCGCGGATGCGCTGGTACTCGTCCGGCTTGAGGCCGAGCTCGGCGTACGGCTGGACCTCGTCCGGCGTGGACGCGGCGGTCTCGACGGTGTCCAGCTGGGGGCGGGGGGCGGACACGGCTTCGGCACGGTCGGCAGCGGCGGTCATCAACTTCCCTCGGGTCGCGCGAGTACTGCAGAGCTCAGGGCTCGGACCGGGTGATCACCGCACCGCGGGGTGCCGGCATCCGGCGTCGGTCCGTGCGGGGGCGCCTCGCGGCGCCCCGCCAGTCTACCGGCGCCGGACGGCACCCCGGACGGGGCGGCAGGATGGGTGCATGCCGATCCTGCCCACCGAGCGCGACCCCCGCCTGATCACCGTGCGCCGGGGCGGGACCCTCACCGACGACGACCACCGGATGCTGGCCGGGTGGGCGGTGGCCTGCGCCGACCACGTGCTGCCCCTCTTCGAGCGCGCGGCGCCGGACGACGACCGCCCCCGGCAGGCGCTCGAGGTCGCCCGCGGCTGGATCCGGGGCGAGGTGCCGATGCGCGAGGCGCACCGCACCGCCTTCGTCGCGAACGCCGCCGGCAAGGGCCGTCCCGACCCCGCCCGGTTCGCGGCGCTCGCGGCCGGGCAGGCCGTCGCCGTGGCCCACGTCGCCGCGCACGACCTGGGCGCCGCCGCCTACGCGATCCGGGCCGCGAGCGCCGCCGCCCCTGCTGGCGAGGCCGAGGCCGCCCGGCTCGCCGAGCGGGACTGGCAGCGGGAGCAGGTGCCCGCCGAGCTGCTCGACCTGGTCCTCGACGACCAGCGGGCGCGCTCCGCGATCTGCTGGGACGTCTTCGACGACCAGCCGGGTCGGGCGCGCACCGTCAGCCCTTGACCGACCCCGACGCGAGGCCTGCCACGTAGTACCGCTGCAGGGCCACGTACAGCACGACGCACGGGATCATCGCGACCACGGACCCGGCGGCCAGGAGCCCGAAGTTCACCTGCCCGTACGCCCCCTGCTGCAGGTTCACCAGCGACACGGGCAGCGTGTAGAGGGACGAGTCGGTGAGGAACGTGAGCGCCCCGAGGAACTCCGTCCACGAGGCGAGGAACGCGTAGAGGGCGGCCGTCGCGGCGCCGGGCAGCACGAGCGGCCGCAGCACGGACACGATCATGCGCACGGTCCCCGCGCCGTCCACGTGCGCGGAGTCCTCGATCTCGCCGGGCACCGACTCGAACGCGTTGCGCATGACGAACACGCAGAACGGGAGGTTCACGGTCGTGTAGAAGAGCACGAGGCCGAACAGGCTGTCCGTGAGCCGCATCGCGTTCATCTGCAGGTACAGCGGGGTGAGGATCGCCTGGAACGGCACCATGAGGGTCACCAGCACCAGCCCGAACAGCAGGCCCCGGCCGCGGAAGCCGAACTTGGCGAACCCGTACCCGGCGAGGGTCGCGAGGACCGCCGTGAGCACGGCCGTCGCCACGGACACGACGACCGAGTTCACGATGCCGCGCCAGATCTCCGGCTGGTCGAGGATCAGCCGGAAGTTGACCCACGACAGGTCGAGGAAGCGCCCGTCCGGCGCGGCCACGACCACGTCGCCGGGCTGCCCGGACCGCACCAGCGCCAGCGCCAGCGGCACGAGGAAGACGAGGGCGGCGAGGATGCCGCCCACGGCGTACAGCGTGCGGCGCACGCGCGTGTCGCGCTCGGGGCCCGACGTCGGCCCTGCCGCGCCTGGCGAGGACCCGCGGCCCGGGCTCGTGCCGCGAGAGCTCCCGCCCGGCGCGCCCAGCCCGGTCGTGCCCGGTGCGCTCGTCGTGACCGCCATGTCAGCTCCTCTCCCGCAGCAGCCAGAACTGCGCCGCGGTGACCAGTCCGGTGATGACGACCAGCACGAGCGACATCGCCGTCGCCGCGCCCAGCTGCAGCTGCACGAACGCCCGGCGGTAGATCGCCATCACCACGGTGGTGGTGTCGGAGCCGGGGCCGCCCTGGGTCAGGATGTAGAACTGCGTGAACGCGAGCAGCGACCCGATGACGGAGAGCACGACGGTCATCGCGATGGTGCGGCGCAGCAGGGGGATCGTGATCGACCGTTCGCGCATCCACCACGAGGCGCCGTCGAGCTCGGCCGACTCGTAGACCTCGCGCGGGATGCCCTGCATCCCCGACATGAGCAGCACCATGGTGAGCCCGGACACCGCCCAGATCACCATGACGCACAGCAGCCCGGTGGCGAGCGGCCCGTCGACGAGCCACGCCGTCGAGCCGTCGGTGATCCCGAGGGCCTTGAGCACCACGTTCACCATGCCGCTGTTCGGCTGTGCCTCGAGCAGCATGAGGAAGCTGAGCGTCGTGAGGCCGATGACGTACGGGACGAAGAAGATCGTGCGCAGCACCGTGGCGCCGCGGCGGTTGGACCGCACGACCACCGCCAGCGTGTAGCCGAGCGCGAGGATCGGCAGCGTGACGATCGCGGTGTAGAGCAGGGTGTAGCCGACGGCCCGCCAGAACGTGGGGTCCGTGAGCACGGACGCGTAGTTCTCCAGGCCGATGAACCGCCACGTCCCGATGAGCGGGAGGTTGGTGAACGAGATCCCCACGGCGGAGACGAGCGGCACGAGCACGAACACGACGACGAACGCGACCGCCGGCGCGACGAGCAGCACCCCCGTGCGGGCGGGGTGCGTGAGGGTGCCGTGACGTCGTGCGGGCCGGGCGACGGCCGGGGCGCTCATGCCTGGGCCTGCCGCAGGATGCGGTCGTACGTGGTCTGGGCCTCGTCCATGGCGGCGTCGACCTCCCCGTCGAAGACGGCCCTGCGGAACATGCGCAGCCAGGGCCCGTCCTGCTGGTTGTAGATGAGGTTGTAGGCGAGCGTCGTGGGGGCGTACCCCGAGTCGAGCTGCTCGAGCGTGGGTGTGACGAGCGGGTGCTCGCGGGCGAACTCCGGCGTCACGACGTCGGAGCGGATCGGCGAGTAGAACCCGTCGGGCATGCGCGCCTGCTGCTCGAGGGCGACCGCGAAGCGGATGAGCTCGGCCGCCCCCGCCGGGTTCTTCCCGCCCGCGGGCATGCAGAGGTTGTCGCCGCCGTCGAAGAACGCGCGGCCGCCGTCCGGCCCGGGCAGCAGCACGACGCGGCTGCGTTCCAGGAGCTCGGGCGACGCGTTCGGCGCCACGACGCCGTACCCGCCGGGGAACATCCCGAGCCGTCCGGCGACGTAGTCGGCCGACCAGCGCGACGCGTCGTCGGCGAAGCAGCCGGGCGGCACCAGCTGCTCCTCCCAGAGCGTGCGCTCGAGGTCGAGCGTGCGGCGCAGTGCGTCGTTGCCGGCGACGTTCCCGCGCTGGTCGCCGACGTCGCCGGCGATGAGGTCGACGCCCGTGGCCCACACGTGCGGCTGCACGGTGAACCCCAGCGCGCCGGACGCGTTGCCGGGGAACGACCAGCCGTACGTGTCGTCCCCGAGCCCCGCGATCGCGCGGGCGGCCTCGAGGATCCCTTCGAACGACGCGGTGTGCTCGTCGACGTCCAGGCCGGCGCGGTCGAACAGCTCGGTGTTGCAGAACAGGACCGAGAAGTCGCCGAGGAAGGGCACCCCGTAGTGCTTGCCCTGCTTGGTGGCGAGGGCCAGGTGGCCGGGGCTGAGGGCGTCGCCGAGGGCGAGGTCCTCCACCAGCGGCGTGAGGTCGGTGAACACGTCGCGGAAGGCGAACATCGTCGAGTAGATGTCGTCGATGTCGATGACGTCGGGCACCCGGCCGCCGCGGATCGCCGTGGCGACCTTGGTGACGTACTGGCCGTTCTGGATCGGCGTGAGCCGCACCCGGACGCGGTCCTGCGCCGCGTGGAAGGCGTCGACCACGGCCTGGACGCCGTTGACCGTGTCCGAGCGGCACCACATCTCCACCGTGCCGCGCGCGCCGTCCCCGAACCCGGGGGCGCCGACGTCGACGGCGGTGGCCGGCGTCGCGCAGCCGGCCAGGCCCACGCCGGCGGCGGCGGCGCCGCCCGCGCCGAGCAGCGCGAGCAGCTGCCGTCTGGTGAGCTCCATCGCTCTCCTCCTCCGCGCCCGTCGGGCGCCGTGTCCTCCGTGTCCTGCCCGCGGGCGGCGGTGCCCGCGGGGGCGGGGCGCCCGCGTCGGGCGCCCCGCGTGAGGTGCTGCCGGTCAGGCCACGGGGACCCAGACCCGCATGGCCTGGGGGCCGCGGTTGGCCCACAGGTGGTACGGGACCGCGCGCAGCGTCACCGCGCCGGTCACGGGCGGGGCTGGCGTCTCCGCCGGCCGGTACGGGCCGGCGCCCACGGGCGACACGGGCCGGGACCGCACGGACCCGGTCGCCGTCACCACGACCGTCCCGCCGAGCAGGTCGGGACGGTCCTCCTCGCCCAGGGGCCCGGCGACGTCGATCAGGACGTCGTCCACGACGGCGCCCCCGTCCTGGTCCTCCTGCTCCAGCGCGTACACGAACGGGCCGCGCTCGATCGCGACGCAGCCGCGCACGTCGTCGACCCGCGGGTCCGCGGCCGTCAGGCGGGGCGCCACGGGCAGCTCCAGCACGACGACGTCCCCGGCCGCGAGCGCCCGGCCCACGGTGGCGTAGCCACCGGCCGCGACGGGGGCGCCGTCGAGCGTGGCGCCCTCGGCCCAGCTCGGCACCCGCAGCGCGAGCCCGGCTCCCGTGTGCGCCTCCTCGACGTGCAGGGTCACCCGGCCGGTGTACGGGTACCCCGTCTCGACACGGACGCGCAGCGCGCCGCCGGGCAGGTCGGCGGCGATCGTGCCGGGTGCGTACTGGTGCACCTGGAGCGCGTCGTCGGCGACCGTCGCGAGGTACCCCTCGAGGCTCGACAGCGTCCGCATGATGTTGGGCGGGCAGCAGGCGCAGCCGAACCACGGCCGGCGCCCGGCGGCGGGATTGCGCTCCTCCTCCGCGTGCGCGCCGGTGCGCACCTGCAGCGGGTTGACGTAGAAGTACTCGGTGCCGCCCAGGGAGAGCCCGGAGAGGAAGCCGTTGAGCAGCATCCGCTCGATCTGGTCGGCGTAGCGCGCGTCGCCCGTGGCGAGCAGCAGGCGCCAGGCCCACTGCACGGCGCCGATGGCGGCGCACGTCTCGGCGTAGGCGCGGTCGTTGGGCAGCTCGTGCGGGTCGCCGAACGCCTCGCCGTCCCAACGGGAGCCGAGCCCGCCCGTGAGGTACTGCTTGCCGTCGACCATCGCCGCGTACTGCGCCTCGAGCGCCGCGAGGAGCTCGCGGTCGTCCGTCTCGACCGCGACGTCGGTGGCGCCCGCGCCGAGGTAGACGGCGCGCACGGCGTGCCCCTCGACGGTCGTCGCCTCGCGGACACGGACCCGGTCGGAGAAGTAGGTGGGCTGCTTGCCGTGGGCCGCGATGATCCCCGTGCCGCGGGCGTCGACGAACCAGCGCGCCAGGTCCAGGTACGCCCGCGTGCCGGTCTCCCGGTAGAGCTCCACGAGCGCGGTCTCGATCACCGGGTGCCCGTCGACCTCGCGCAGCTGACCCTCGCCGTCGCCGAAGGTCTCGACGAGGTGGTCCGCGAGCCGGACGGCGACGTCGAGCAGCTCGCGCCGCCCGGTGGCCCGCACCTGCGCGACCGCGGCCTGCATCAGGTGCCCCGCGCAGTAGTGCTCGTGGCTCCACGGCAGGTCGGAGTACCGCTCCACGCCGCGCAGCTGCGGCACCGAGTCGAGGTAGCCGTCCGGCGCCTGGGCGCCGGCGACGGCCCGGGTGACCTCGAGGATGTCGGCCAGCAGCGCCTCGTCGGGCTCGCGCCCGTACTCCCAGGCCGCGGCCTCGAGCCACTTGTGCACGTCGGAGTCCGCGAAGATCGGCCCCTGCGCCTCGCCCTCGGCCAGCCCGGCGGCGATCTCGAGGTTGCGCAGGTTCCCGTACTCGCGCAGGTGCCCCAGGCCCTCGGGCACCGAGGCGTCGCGGTTGACGCGGAGCCGGTGACCCCACAGCCCGCCCTGGAGGGTCGCGCTGCCCGGCGGCAGCGGCCGCAGGCTGCTGATCGCCGAGGCTGTGGGCTCGGCAGGGCCGCGAGCGGTCCGGAGCGTCGTCGTCGTCATGCACCTCTCCCTTGAGGAAGGAAACTAGGAATCCGTTTTCCTCACGGTAGGGAGCGTTGCGCGAGTCGTCAAGCACCTGCCCGACAGGTGGAATCGCGTACCATCGGCAGCGCCGCCCGCCATCCCGCGGAACGGCAGGAATCCTCGAGGAGGCCTCATGGCGGAGACTCCGGGCGTCGTGCGGATCACGGACGTCGCCGCGCTGGCAGGGGTGTCCCCCAGCACCGTGTCGAAGGCGCTCAACGACACCGGCTCCCTGCGACCCGCGACCCGTGCCCGCGTGCGCGAGGCGGCGGAACGGCTGGGCTTCGTGCCCGACGCGCAGGCGCGGTCGCTGTCGGCGCGGCGCAGCTTCACCGTCGGCCTGCTGAGCACGGACTCGGCAGGCCGCTTCTCGCTGCCGGTGGTCCTCGGCGCCGAGAACGCGCTCGTCGGCGGTCAGATCTCGGCGCTGCTGGCCACGGCCCGGCACGACGCCGTCCGCGAGCAGCACCACGTCCGCAGCCTCGTCGCGCGGCGCGTGGACGGGATCATCGTCACGGGCCGCACCACCGATCCCCGGCCGCCCATCCGGGTGCCGATGCCGGTCGTCTACGCCTTCGCACCGTCGCAGGACCCGGACGACGCGTCCGTCGTGCCCGACGACGCCGCCGGGATGACCGCCGTCGCGGAGCACCTGCTCTCCCTCGGCCGCGCCCGGGTCGCCTACGTCGGCGGTCGCGGTGACCAGGCGGCCTCCGTGCAGCGGCACGTCGCCCTGGCCGACGCCCTCGCGGCGCGCGGCGGCGCGATCGTCGGCGAGCCGCGGTTCGGCGAGTGGTCCGAGCGCTGGGGGCGGCTGGCCGTCGACCTCCTCCTCGGCGACCACCGGGCCGGCGAGCCGTTGCCGGTCGACGCCATCGCGTTCGCCTCCGACCAGATCGCCCGCGGCGGCTGCGACCGCCTGCGCGACCGCGGCGTGCGCGTGCCCGAGGACGTGGCCGTGACCGGCTACGACGACTGGGACGTCATGGCGCTCGCCAGCCGCCCGCCCCTGACCACCGTGGACCCCCAGCTCGACCGGATGGGGCAGCGCGCCGCCGAGCTCCTGCTGGCCGCGATCGACGGGCGGCCCGCGCACGGCACGGAGCTCTCCCCGCCACGCCTCGTCGTGCGGGGCTCGACCGCCGGGGACGCCTGAGCCGGGAGCCGCGTCAGCTCGCGGGCGCCTCGTCCTCGAGCGGCCCGACCATGGAGATCGACGGGTCGAGGGCGGTCGCCACGGCCGCGAGCGCCCCGAGGATCAGCCCGACCCGCGTGTGCGGCAGCCGCCGCCCCTGCGTGCGCCACCGCTCGCCGCGCCGGTAGGCCCACTTCTCCCCCGCCACGGCGACCGCCACCGCGAGGGCGACCGCGCCCGCCGCCGCAGCTCCCGCGACCGCCGGGTCCGGCAACGGGTCGGCGTCCGCGAGCTCCGCGTCGCCCAGGAGGACGTTGTCCTCGAGGTCGGCGTCGTCCACCCCGGCGCCGCCGAGGCCCGCGTCCGGGTCAGCGTCGCCGAGGTCCGCGTCGTCGACGTCCCCGTCGTCCCCCTCGGGCGACGCCTCCATGCGCCGGGCGAGGTCGCGCAGGTCGCGGACCTCGTCGCGCGCCTCCCGCACGCCGTCGACGGCGGAGCGGCCCTCGGCGGTGAGGGCCATTCCCAGGCCGAGCCCGCCGGCCAGCACGCCTGCCTTGGTGAGGGCGCGCGCCCAGCGAGGGCCGACGACGTCGGGCACGGCGTACCAGGCGAGCGTCGTGAGTCCGGTGATCGCGACGCTCCGGGCGTCGACACGCCTGCGCGCGGCGGGCGTCTCCATGGGTCCACCTCCGGGTCGGGGGCTCGTGCGGCGGCGGCGCCGAGGTCCTCGGGCCACCCGTGGGTCAACGGGCGGCGCCGGGGCAGAGTTCCGCGACGGCGGGCCGGCGCAACCCCCACCTGCGTGGATGACCGATTCTTGACCTGCGCGCCTGCATCCTTGACCTACATCACGAACAGGTGACGATTCTGCGTGAGCGGGGCCACGCTCAGCCCCGGCGGAGTCGGGGGTTTCGTCTTTTACCACAAGGTGGTTTGATGCGCACGTGGAACTGCTCAGAACCTTTGCTCCCGGCGCGTTCGCGTACGGGTTGGCGTCCTGGTCGTGGCTGGGGGTCCACGGCAAGACGCCCCGCTTCACGACCGTCTTCGGCGACGTCTTCCTCGAGTCCCTGGAGGGCTGGTGGTTCCTCGACACGATCGAGGGGACGCTCGAGCTCCGCTGGTCCACCGCCGTCGAGATGTACACGGAGCTCGACTCGGCGGACGGGCGCGCGGACCTCCTGCTGGAGGACCTGTGCCGGGAGGTGCTCGACACCGGCCTGCACCCGCGACCGGACGAGGTGCTCGCCTTCTCCCCGCACCCGGCGATCGGCGGCCGGCTCCATGCCGACCACGTGGCGCCGCTGCGGTTCGAGCTGGCGCTGCGGCTCACCGGGGAGATGCACCACCAGCTGCGCACCACGCTGGACCCGTCGCCGTCGCCCCTGCTGCTCGGGCACGCCGACCCCCGGATGTCCGCGCCCGCCCTCACCTGGGACCAGGCGGGGCACGACCGGCGACCGTGACCCACCTGTGACCTGCACGGTCCGCCCAGCAGATGCACGACCGGCCGTCGTGTCGTCTCCTGGAAAGGCACGGATGAGGCGGACCGTGGGAGGTAGGCATGAGACGGGTGCTCGTCGTCGGACTCGTCGTGGGGGTCGTGGACGGGGCGTTGCTGGGCGCGTCGGCAGCGCTCGGCTGGACGTGGGTGGCGTGGGCCGCCCTCCTGGCCGGGCTCGGGGGTGCGGCCGTGGTGGCGATGTCCGTCCCGCCGGCACGCGTCGCGCGACCGGCCACCGTCACGCTCGGCCTGCCGCTGCGTGACGAGCAGGCGGCGGAGGAGGCGAGCGTCGTGCCCGCCCCGGTGCCGGGCACGACGCCGGGCACGGTCGAGGCCCCGCCCGCCGTCGTCGAGGACTACCCGCAGCCGGTGCGCGCGGGGCAGCCGACGCCCGCCGCCGCCTGACGGGACGCCGAGAGTCCGCGAGACAGAGAAGCCCGGACCGGACCGCAGCAGGCGCGGTCCGGTCCGGGCTTCTCTCCGTGTCAGGCGCGCTTCTGCTTCTTCAGCGCCTTCTCGCTGATCGGCGCGGTGCCGTCGGCGCGCTGCCGGGCGTAGTACGCCCGGGCCTCGTCCTGCCGCTCCGCCTCGATGCCGGACGCGATGACCGCCCGCAGGTGGTCGGGCCCGTAGCCCCACGCGTCGACCAGGTCGACGGCGTGCGGACGCAGGCGGTCGAGCAGGCGGTCGACGTACGACGTCACGGTGCGCGCGCGCTGCGCGGAGAGCCGCCCGTTGATGAGGTACCAGGCGAGGTTGCGCTCGATGAGGGTGAGCCCGAAGACGTCGCGCACCCACGTCATGACGCGGCGGGTGCCCGGGTCCTCGATCTGCTCGAGCGCGTCGGTGAACGCCGACCAGCGCAGCAGGTCGGCGTGCGCCCTGGCCGCCTCGACGAGCTGCACCTGGTTCTCGTCGAAGATCCGCGCGGCCGTCACGGGGTCCGCCTTCTGCGCGGGGCGCAGGGCCATGGCGACCTCCTCGACCATGGTCGCGACGCGGTCGGCCAGCAGCTCGCGCTGCGTCTCGGCGTCGCGCAGGTGCCCCGCGGCGCGGCGCGGGTCGCCGGCGTCGGCGAGGGCCTGGCCGGCCCGGCGCAGGCCGGTGCGGTGCAGGGCGGCGTCCGCGGCGCGGTCGACGACGAACCGGGCGATGCCGGCCGGCGTCGACGTCGCGCCCTTGAGGGCCTTGGCGTAGTCGCCCACGAGACGCTTGGCGACGAGCTGCAGCAGCACCGTGTTGTCGCCCTCGAACGTGGCGTACACGTCCATGTCGTGGTGCAGGCTCGTGATGCGGTTCTCGGTGATGAAGCCGGCGCCGCCGCAGGCCACGCGGGCCTCCTGGAGCGTCTCGAGCACGAACGTGGTCGACGTCGCCTTGAGCGCCGCCGCCATCGTCTCGAGGTCCTCGCGGTTCTCCGGGGTGTCCTTCTCGCCGGAGAAGACGTCGTCGAACAGGTCGAGGAGGCGGTCGTGCGCGAAGTGCGTCGCGTACGTCTCGGCGATGCGCGGGAACAGGCGGCGGCGGTGGGTCGCGTAGTCCAGCAGCACCGTCTCCTCGATCGGCGACGACGAGGTGAACTGGCGGCGCTCCGCGCCGTACTTCACGGCGATGGCGAGGCCCAGCTTGGACGCCGTCGACGCGGCGCCGTCCAGCGACACGCGGCCCTGCACCAGCGAGCCGAGCATGGTGAAGAAGCGGCGGCCGGGGCTGTCGATCGACGACGAGTAGGTCCCGTCGGCGGCGACCGCGCCGTAGCGGGCGAGCAGGTCGGCGCGCGGGATGCGGACGTGGTCGAAGGCGAGCCGCCCGTTGTCGACGCCGCGCAGGCCGCCCTTGAGCCCGTCGTCGTGCCCGCTGATCCCGGGCAGGAACTCCATGGTCTCCGGGTCGCGCACCGGCACGTAGAAGCAGTGCACGCCGTGGTTGACGCCGTTCGTGATGAGCTGCGCGAAGACTGTCGCCGCCGTGGCATGCACCGCCGCGTTGCCGAGGAACTCCTTCCACGCCGCGCGGAACGGCGTGTGGATCTCGAACTCCTCCGTCTCCGGGTCGTAGGTGGCCGTGGTGGCCACCGACGCGACGTCCGAGCCGTGCCCGATCTCCGTCATCGCGAACGCGCCCGGCACCGACAGGTCCATCGCCCCCGGCAGCAGGCGGTCCTGCTGCTCGGGCGTGCCCAGGTGCAGGATGGCCGAGCCGAACAGGCCCCACTGGACGCCCGCCTTGATCTGCAGCGACGGGTCCGCGACGGCGAGCTCCTCGAAGCCCGCCAGGTTCGCGCCCGGGGCGTCCGCCCCGCCGAGGCGCGTCGGGTATCCGAGCCACACCTGGTGCTTCGGGTCGGTCGCGAGCAGCTTCATCTGCTCGAGCACCCGCTCGCGGTGCTCCGCCATCGAGAGCGACTCGTCCTTCCAGAAGGTCGGGTCGGTCGAGCGGGCGCGGGCGTGGCGGCGCCACTCCGGCCACCGGCCGAGCAGCTGCTCGGACAGGCCGGCGACGTCGACGCGCGGGGTCGCCTTGGGGGCGGGTGCGGCCTGCGTCGTCGCGGGACGGTCGGACGTCGTGGTCATCGGTTCTCCTGCGGTTGTGCGGGGTTGGAGGTCTCGAAGGGATGGGAGGGCCCGGCGAGGTCGAAGGGCGCGGACTCCTCGTGGTGGAGGACGCCGACGGGGCCGGTCCACAGCCAGAGCGTCACCTTCTCGGTGAGGTCCTCCCGGGTGAGCCGGTCGGGACCGCCCTGCTCCGCGCCGTGTCCGAGCCACCACTCGCCGGCGCCGCGCACGAAGCCGACGGCCCCCGCGGCCCAGGCGGCGGCGAGCGCCGGGGGCACCTGGACGGCCTTGGCGAACGGCTCGGCCACCAGCTCGATCACCGAGTCGAGGTAGGCGCCGAGCGCCTCGACCTGCCCCGTCCCGGCGGTGCCGGGCGCGGGCTCGTTGCCGCCGATGGCGGTGCGGGTGACGAACCAGTAGACGTTGGGCGAGTGCTCGATCATCTCGAGGTACACCCGGACCATCGCGCGCAGGGCCGCGTGCGGGGTGGGCGCGGCCTCGGCGGCCTCGCGGAGCGCGTCGTGCATCGTCGCGACGACGTGCGCGGCCACGGCGAGGCGCAGGCCCGCCTTGTCCTCGAAGTACCGGTAGACGATCGACTTGGACGTGCCCGCCTCGCCCGCGATCTCGTCCATCGAGACCCCCGGCCCGGCGCGGTGCACGGCCTTGCGCGCGGCGTTCACGAGCTGCGCCCGGCGCGCGGCACGATGGTCGTCCCACCGTGTAGAACGACCGTCGAGGGCCGAACGAGCATCCGGAGCCGAACGGGCGTCGAGCTGTTCCGCGGCCGTCATCGGCCGCACCTTGTGACTCGTCTCACGAGACTGAGAGTATCAGGTACTGTGAGTCCTACCTGACCGACGGAGTGAAGGATCTACCCCTGTGGCTACACGCAAGCCGTCCGGCACCTCCCGGAACACCCGCGAAGCGAACCCGTCCGCCCCCGCCGGCGTGCGCGACGCCGTGATCGTGGGCGGCAACCGCATCCCGTTCTCGCGCGCCGGCAAGAAGTACGCCGACGCCTCCAACCAGGAGATGTTCACCGCGGCGCTCGAAGGGCTCGTCGCCCGGTACGGCCTGCAGGGCGAGCGCCTCGGCGAGGTCGTGGGCGGCGCCGTCCTCAAGCACTCGCGCGACTTCAACCTGGTCCGCGAGTCGGTGCTCGGCTCCTCGCTGTCGCCCCAGACCCCCGCCTTCGACCTGCAGCAGGCGTGCGCGACCGGCCTCGAGGCCGCGATCACCGTCGCCAACAAGATCCGGCTCGGCCAGATCGAGTCCGGCGTCGCCGGCGGCTCCGACACCGTCTCGGACGCCCCCGTCGCCGTGAGCGAGGGCCTCCGCCGCGCGCTGCTCGACGCGTCGCACGCCAAGACGCTCCAGGCGCGTCTCAAGGCCTTCGCGAAGATCCGTCCGGCCGACCTCAAGCCCCTCACGCCCGCCACCGACGAGCCGCGCACCGGCCTCTCGATGGGCGAGCACCAGGCCATCACCACCGCGCGCTGGGGCATCTCCCGCGCCGCGCAGGACGAGGTCGCGCTCGCCAGCCACCAGCACCTCGCCGCCGCGTGGGACGCCGGGTTCTTCGACGACCTGGTCACGCCGTTCCGCGGCCTGACCCGTGACGACAACCTGCGCGCGGACACCTCGCTGGAGAAGCTCGCGAAGCTCAAGCCGGTGTTCGGCCGCGGCCTCGCCGAGCCCGCCGAGCCCACGATGACGGCCGGCAACTCCACGCCGCTGACCGACGGTGCCTCCACCGTGCTGCTGTCGTCGGCCGCGTGGGCCGCCGAGCGCGACCTGCCGGTGCTCGCGCGGCTCGTCGACGCCGAGACCGCCGCCGTCGACTTCGTGCACGGCCACGACGGCCTCCTCATGGCGCCCGTGCACGCGGTGCCGCGCCTGCTGGCCCGCAACGGCCTGACCCTCGACGACTTCGACTTCTTCGAGATCCACGAGGCGTTCGCATCGACCGTCCTCACGACGCTCGCCGCCTGGGAGGACGCCGACTACTGCAAGGCGGAGCTCGGCCTCGAGGCGCCGCTCGGCAGCGTGGACCGGGAGAAGCTCAACGTCAACGGCTCCTCGCTCGCCGCCGGCCACCCGTTCGCCGCGACGGGCGGCCGCATCCTCGCCACGGCCGCCAAGCTCGTCGCGGCCAAGGCCGCCGAGACCGGCCGGCCGGCGCGTGCCCTGATCTCCATCTGCGCCGCGGGCGGCCTCGGGGCCACCGCCGTCGTCGAGTCCGTCTGAGAGGAACCCGTGACCGACTCCTACACCAAGGCCGTCAACTCCGGCTTCACCAAGACGCTCGCGAAGAAGCTGGGCCTGCCGCGACCCGCGATCCTGCGCCGCTTCCGCGCGGGTGACCCGCTCACCGTCGGGCCGGTGCTCGTCGTCTCCGACGACGCCTCCACCGGCGACGCGGACAGGATCGCCCAGGAGCTGCTCGGCTGGGGCCTCGACGTGCGCCGCCAGCCCACCGACGACGCCCGCTGGGGCGCCGTCCTGCTGGTGCTCACCGAGACGCGGCGTCCCACCGACGTGTCCGCGGCCGTGCTGGCCACGGGCTCCGTCCTGCGCCGGCTCGCCACCAACGGGCGCGTCGTCACCGTCTCCCGCGCCGCCGCCGACGGCGACGCCCCGGCGCTCGCCGCGGCGCGCAACGGCGTCGACGGCTTCCTGCGCTCGCTCGCCAAGGAGCTGCGCGCCGGCGCCACCGGCAACGGGATCGTGCTCACCGAGGGCGCCGCCGTCGACTCGACGTCCGTCTTCGCCACGCTGCGGTTCTTCCTGTCCGCGCGGTCCGCGTACGTGGACGGCCAGCTGCTGCCGGTCGGCCCGGCCGACGCCGCGGCCCCCGCCGACTGGGACCGGCCGCTGGCCGGGAAGGTCGCCGTCGTCACCGGGGCCGCCCGTGGCATCGGGGCCGCCATCGCGAAGACCCTCGCCCGCGACGGCGCCACGGTCGTGTGCGTGGACGTCCCCGCCGCCGGCGAGGGGCTGGCGCGCACCGCCAACGCGGTGGGCGGCACGGCGCTCCAGCTCGACGTCACGTCCGACGACGCCGGCCGACGCATCCTCGAGCACGCGCGCACCCGCCACGGCGGCCTCGACGTCGTGGTGCACAACGCGGGCATCCTGCGCGACAAGCTGCTGGCCAACATGAAGCCCGCCCAGTGGGACGCCGTCATCGCCGTCAACCTCGAGGCCCAGCTGCGGATCAACGACCAGCTGCTCGGCTTCGACGGGGGCGCGGGCGTGGACGGGCTGCGCATCGTGTCGCTCGCGTCGACCTCCGGCATCGCCGGCAACAAGGGCCAGACGAACTACGGCTACTCCAAGGCCGGCGTCATCGGGCACACCCGTGCCACGGCCCCGCTGGTCGCCGCGCGCGGCGGCACGGCGAACGCCGTCGCGCCCGGCTTCATCGAGACCGAGATGACGGCGTCGATCCCCTTCGCCACCCGCGAGGTGGCCCGGCGCCTCAACTCGCTGCAGCAGGGCGGCCGGCCGGTCGACGTCGCCGAGGCGATCGTCTTCCTCGCGTCGCCGGCGTCCGCCGGGGTCAACGGCCAGGTGCTGCGCGTGTGCGGCCAGAACCTGGTGGGGCGGTGACGGCGGCCGCGCCGGCCACCAGCGCCGGCGAGCCGCTGCGCGTCGAGACCCTGCCCACCCTGCCGGGCCTCGGCAGCCTCTACGCACGCGGCGCCGCCGCCTCGGGCCGCATCGCGGCGGGGCGCGCGATGCCGGGCCTGCCCGTCATCGGCCAGGGCCGGTCGGAGGGCGACGGCGAGCCCGCCCCCCTGACGCTGCCCGACGTCGCGTACCGCGTCACCCGCGTGCCGACGGCGGAGCTCGCCCACCACCTGCACGACTACCAGCGGCTGCTGCACGAGCCGGTCACCGACGTGCTGCCCGCGGGGTACCTGCACGTGCTGGCGTTCCCGCTGGCGACCGCGGTCATGGTGCGCGGCGACTTCCCGCTGCCGCTGCTCGGGATGGTGCACCTGGCGAACGACGTCGAGCTGCGCGGGCCCGTCGTCGTCGGCGACATGCTCGAGGTGCGCGCCTGGGCCCAGAACCTGCGCCCGCACAAGCGAGGCGTGCAGGTGGACCTCGTCGCCGAGGTGCGCCGGCAGGCCGACCCGGACGCCGGGCCCGTGTGGCGGGGCGTGTCGACCTACCTCGCCAAGGGCTTCCACCTGCCCTGGTCCGACGAGGCGGACGCCCCGCGGGACGAGGCGGCGGACGCCGACGCCGAGGACCGCGCGCCCGCGGGCACGTGGACCCCGCCGCTGCCCACCGGCCGGTGGGCGCTCGGGCCGGGCACCGGGCGCGCGTACGGCGCCGTCTCGGGCGACCGGAACCCGATCCACCTGTCGGCGCTGTCCGCGAAGGCGTTCGGCTTCCCGCGCGCCATCGCCCACGGCATGTACACGGCGGCGCGCGCACTGGCCGACGTCGGGCACGCGCGCGGCGACGCCTATCGCTGGACGGTCGAGTTCGCCTCCCCCGTCCTGCTGCCCGGCACGGTGGACGTGGCCGTCACCCCGGACGACGACGGCTTCGGGTACGTCGGCTGGAACGGCGGCCGGCGCCGCCAGCACTTCCGGGGCACGGTCACCCCGCTCTGACCGGGCTCCGCGGCTGCCGGACAGGCGGTCGACACCTCGGGCCCGCCGAGGCCCGAGGTG
>NZ_JBHTVZ010000032.1:0-19682 GCF_042792715.1 Isoptericola sp. NPDC056618
ACCTCGTCGCCCGGCGCCCGCCGTCCTGCTCCTACCGCGCCGTCGTCACGCGACGACGGCCTGGAGTGCCTCACCCAGCTCGGTCGCCTCGGTGGCGTTCAGCTCCACGACCAGACGGCCGCCACCCTCGAGCGGGACCCGCATGACGATGCCGCGTCCTTCCTTGGTGACCTCCAGCGGCCCGTCGCCCGTCCGCGGCTTCATCGCAGCCATCTGTGGCTCTCCATTCCGTTGTCCGGTTCCTCGGCCTGCCCCCTGCCCGCGGCCCGCCGGTCGGCGGGGGCGAGACGAGGCGCGCCCCACCATTCTAGGTCAGAACCCACCCCTGACTTCCACACCCCGGACGTCAGAGGTCGACTGGCGAGACCCGGCCCGGCCCTGCCAGGTCAGGCGGCCTCAGGCGAGGCCGCGCAGCGCCGCCGCCGGCGGGGCCTCGTCGCGGACGGCGGCGACCAGGTCGAGCACGCGCCGGGTGGCGACGACGTCGTGGGCGCGGAAGACGGTCGCGCCCTGCCAGGCCGCGAGCGCGGTGGCCGCGAGGGTGCCCTCCAGCCGGTCGTCGGGGGCCAGCCCCAGCGTCTCCCCGACGAAGTCCTTGCGGCTGAGCGCCATGAGCAGCGGGTACCCGAGCCCCGCGAGCGCGGCGGTGCGGCGCAGGAGGTGCAGCGACTGCCAGGTGTTCTTGCCGAAGTCGTGCGTGGGGTCCACGAGCACCGACCGCGACGGGACGCCGCAGGCGACGGCCCGCGCGGCGGCCGCGCGCAGGGTCGCGACGACGTCGTCCAGGACGCCGTCGCGCGGGTCGGCGGCCTCCCCGGGCCGGGCCTGGTCGACGGGCGGGTGGTCGACGGGCGGGTACTCGACGCGGTACGGGTCGGTGCGCGGCACCGCCCCGCCGGTGTGGGAGCACACCACCCCGACCCCCGCTGCGCCGGCCACCTCCACGAGCGCGGGGTCGTGCCCCGCCCAGGTGTCGTTGACGAGGTCCGCCCCGGCGGCGACGACCTCGCGGGCGACGCCGGAGCGCCACGTGTCGACCGACACGAGCAGGTCGGGCAGCTCCTCGCGCACCCGCGCGACGAACGGGGCCACCCGGCCGATCTCCTCCGCCTCGTCGACGTCCGGGCCGACGCCGGCGCGCACCCCGCCGACGTCGAGGATCTGCGCGCCGTCCGCCCAGGCCTGGTGCGCCGCGTCGAGCGCGGCGCCGTCGTCGGGCCGCCGGGCCGGGGCGTAGAAGGAGTCCGTGGTGCGGTTGACGATCGCCATCACCACGGGCCGCAGCACCCCGTCGGGGCCGCGGCCGACCTCGCGCCCGCGCAGCACCAGCGGGGTCCCCGCCGCCGGGACGCCGGCCGGGGGCGGGGCGTCGGGCGTCACGAGGCGTCGGCCGCGTCGCCCGCGTCGTCGGCCGCGTCCCGCTGGTCCTCGGCGAGCTCGTCCAACGCCTCGCGCTCCGAGGCGGCGAGGGCCCGCCCGCGCTCGATCACGTACCGCACGGCCTCCTCCGGCGAGTCCGTGAGGTGCAGCAGGTCGAGGTCGGCGCGGCCGATCATCCCGCGGTCCGCCACGGCGGAGCGCAGCCACTCCAGCAGCCCGCCCCAGTAGTCGGAGCCGACCAGCACGATCGGGAACTCGGTCACCTTGTGGGTCTGCACGAGCGTGAGGGCCTCGAACAGCTCGTCGAAGGTGCCGAAGCCGCCCGGCAGCACGATGAAGCCCTGCGCGTACTTGACGAACATCGTCTTGCGGGCGAAGAAGTAGCGGAAGTTCACGCCCAGGTTCACGAACTCGTTCATGCCCTGCTCGAAGGGCAGCTCGATGCCGAGCCCGATGGACGTGCCGCCCGCGTGGTGCGCCCCCTCGTTGGCCGCCGCCATGATCCCCGGGCCGCCGCCGGTCATCACCGCGTAGCCGGCCTCGGCGAGCAGCCGCCCGACCTCGACGGCGAGCGCGTGGTCGGGGTGGTCGGGGGACGTCCGGGCCGACCCGAACACCGACACCGCGGGGCCCACCTCGGCGAGGGCGCCGAAGCCCTCGACGAACTCCGACTGGATCCGCATCACGCGCCACGGGTCGGAGTGCACCCAGTCGGAGTCGCCGCCGCCGGAGAGGAGCCTCTGGTCGGTGGTCTGGGCCGGGATCTCCTTGCCCCGCAGCAGCACGGGCCCCTTGCGGTAGCCCTTGCCCGTCTCGGGGACCCCGTCGTCGCCGCGCTCGGGTCCGCGGCCGGGTCCGTGGGCGCTGGGAGAGGTCGTCGCTCGCGTCATGGCTCGAGACTATCCACGCCACCCGCGGGCCCGCCGAGCAGCCAGCCGCGCAGGGCGTCGCGACCCACCGCGAGCCGGGCCACGGGCAGGCGCTCGTCGTCCTTGTGCGCCAGCACCGGGTCCCCCGGGCCGAAGTTCACGGCGGGGATGCCGAGCTCGGCGAACCGTGCGACGTCGGTCCAGCCGTACTTGGGCGTCGGCGCGGTGCCGGTCGCGGCCTGCACGGCCGCGGCGAAGTCCGCCACGAGCGGGTCGTCGAGGCCCGGCCGGGCGCCGGGGGCGGCGTCCGTGACGACCACCTCGAAGCCCTCGAAGAGCTCGCGCACGTGCGCCTCCGCCTCGGCGACGCCCTGCGACGGGGCGAAGCGGTAGTTCACCGTGACGGTGCAGGCGTCCGGCACCACGTTGCCCGCGATGCCGCCGCGGATGCCGACGGCGCCCAGGCTCTCGCGGTACACCAGCCCGTCCACCTCGACCTCGCGCGCCTCGTAGGCGGCGAGCCGGTCGAGCACCGGCGCCGCCGCGTGGATCGCGTTCACCCCGGCCCAGGCGCGCGCCGAGTGCGCGGCGACGCCGTGGGTGCGGACCTCGACGCGCAGCGTCCCGTTGCAGCCGCCCTCGATGCCGTTGTTGCTCGACTCGCCCAGGATCGCGACGTCCCCCGCGAGCGCCTCCGGGTGGTTCCGCACCAGCCGGCCCAGCCCGCTGAGCGACGCCTCGACCTCCTCGTGGTCGTAGAAGACGTACGTGACGTCGTGGGCGGGCTCCCTGCCCGGGCGGCCCAGCTCGACGGCGAGCGCGAGCATGATCGCCACGCCGCCCTTCATGTCCACGGTGCCGCGGCCCCACATCTCGACGGTCCCGTCCGCGGCCGCCCGGAGGCGCGTCGGGAGGTTCGGCGGGTCGGTCAGCGGCACGGTGTCCAGGTGGCCGGCGAGCACCACCCGCCGGGCGCGGCCGAGGCGGGTGCGGGCGACGAGGGCGTCGCCGTCGCGCAGCACGTCGAGGTGGGGCTGGGCGCGCAGCACCCGCTCGACGGCGTCCGCGAGCGCGGCCTCGTCCCCCGAGACCGACGGGACGTCGCAGATCGCGGCCAGGAGGTCCACGAGGTCCGACGTCGCGACCGTCTCCGGGTCGAGGAGGGCGTCCAGGCGGGCATCCGCGCGGGCGCCGAGCTGGGGGTCGCGAGAAGGGGGTGTGCTGTCCGTGGTCACGCGCACCATCGTGGCAGACGCGCCGACTACGCTGGGTCGCATGACGACGCCTGCCTCCTCCCGCCCCGCCTGGGGCCTCGGTCTCGCCACGGTCGCCGACGACGGCACCACGCTCGACGTCTGGTACCCCGCGCCCGTGCTGGGCGCGCCGCCCGAGACCGACGTCGACATCCCGGCCGAGCTCGACGCCCTCACCGAGCGGGACGACGCGCGCCGCGTGGACGTCGTCGTCGTGCGCACCGTGATCGACCTCGACGCCGCCCCCCAGGACACCCAGGACGCGTACCTGCGCCTGCACCTGCTCTCCCACCGCCTGGTCCAGCCCCACGGCCTCAACCTGGACGGCCTCTTCGGCGTCCTGACAAACGTGGTGTGGACGTCCCACGGCCCGTGCGCGGTCGAGGGCTTCGAGGCCACGCGCCTGCGCCTGCGCGCCGACACCGGCCGCGCCGTCACGGTGTACGGGATCGACAAGTTCCCCCGCATGGTCGACTACGTCGTGCCCGCCGGCGTGCGGGTCGCCGACGCCGACCGCGTGCGCCTCGGCGCGCACCTCGCGTCGGGCACCACGGTCATGCACGAGGGCTTCGTCAACTTCAACGCCGGCACGCTCGGCGCCTCCATGGTCGAGGGCCGCATCTCCGCCGGGGTCGTCGTGGGGGACGGCTCCGACGTCGGCGGCGGCGCGTCGATCATGGGCACCCTGTCGGGCGGCGGCAAGGAGGTCATCAGCGTGGGCGAGCGGTCGCTGCTCGGCGCCAACGCCGGCCTCGGCATCCCGCTCGGCGACGACTGCGTGGTCGAGGCCGGCCTCTACCTCACCGCGGGCACCAAGGTCACCGTGCTCGGCGAGATGGGCGCCGACGGCGACCCGCTGGTGGTCAAGGCCCGCGACCTCGCCGGTCGCGACAACCTGCTGTTCCGCCGCAACTCGCGCACCGGCGCGGTCGAGGTGCTGGAGCGGGGCGGCGTGGGCATCGAGCTCAACGCCGCGCTGCACGCCAACTGAGGTGTCCGGCCGACCGGGCCGGCGGAGAGGCCGACGGGGGGCTGCCGGCGCAGCCCTCGCCGTGGTCCTCGTCGCCGGCGCCGGGGCGACGGCCGGCGTCGTCTGGTTCCTCAACCGGGTCGACACGCCCTCGGTGCAGCGGTGCGCGGCCGAGCTGGACGGGACGTCGTGGTACCTCACGCCGATCCAGGCGGACAACGCCGCCCTGATCGTCGGGACGTCCGTGCAGCGCGGGCTGCCGGGCCGGGCGGCCACGATCGGGCTGGCGACGGCGCTGCAGGAGTCCCGGCTGATCAACATCGACTACGGCGACCGCGACTCGGTGGGCCTCTTCCAGCAGCGCCCCTCCCAGGGGTGGGGCACGGTGGACGAGATCATGGACCCGGTCTACTCGACCGGGAAGTTCTACGACGGCCTCGTCAAGGTCGACGGCTACGAGGACCTCGAGGTCACGGTCGCCGCCCAGGCGGTGCAGCGCTCCGGGTTCCCCGACGCGTACGCGCAGCACGAGACCCGGTCGCGGGCCTGGGCGTCCGCGCTCACCGGCCACTCCCCCGGGGCGATCACCTGCGACCTGCCGCCCACCGAGGAGGACGAGGCGCCGTCCGGCGCCGCCGCCCGGGACCTGCTCGCCGAGCGCGGCGAGCGCGACCTCGGGCTGCCCGCCGACGCCCTGCGTGCCGACACGTCCGACGAGGACGTGAACGCCGTCGTCGTGGACGCGACCGCGGTGCCGCTCGACGGCGAGCTCGCCACGTGGGCCGTCGCGCACTGGGCGGTCGCGACGGCGTCCGTCTCCGGGGCGCAGGAGGTACGGGCCGGCGCACGGGTGTGGACCCGCGAGGACGGCACGTGGTCCGTCGTGGACGACGACGCCGACCGCCGGCCCGACGGCCAGGTGACGATCGTCCTGCCGTGATCGTCCTGGTCGCGGGCCGACGGCCGGCGTCGGTGCGGTACCCGTCCTGGAGGCGCGAGCCTCAGCGCTGCTCGAGCGCCACGTAGTCGCGCTCGGTCGGACCGGTGTAGACCTGCCGCGGGCGGCCGATCTTGGTCTGCGGGTCGTTCATCATCTCGCGCCACTGGGCGATCCAGCCGGGCATGCGGCCCAGCGCGAACAGCGGCGTGAACATGGCCGGCGAGAAGCCCATGGCCTTGTAGATGAGCCCGGTGTAGAAGTCCACGTTCGGGTAGAGCTTGCGCTCGACGAAGTAGTCGTCGTGCAGCGCGATCTCCTCGAGCCCGCGGGCGATGTCGAGCAGCTCGTCCTTGGCTCCGAGCTGGCCCAGCACCGCGTCGGCGTGCTTCTTGACGATCGCGGCGCGCGGGTCGTAGCTCTTGTAGACGCGGTGGCCGAAGCCCATGAGCCGGACGCCGGCCTCCTTGTTCTTGACCTTCTTCATGAAGGTCTCGACGGAGTCGTCGCCGCTGCGGATGCTCTCGAGCATCGTGAGCACCGCCTCGTTGGCACCGCCGTGCGACGGGCCCGACAGCGCGTTGATGCCGGCGGCGACCGACGCGTAGAGCGTCGCGTTCGACGAGCCGACGATGCGCACCGTGGACGTGGAGCAGTTCTGCTCGTGGTCCGCGTGCAGGATGAGGAGCTTGTCCATCGCGGACACGAGCACCGGGTCGGACTCCCACTGCTCGTACGGCCGCGAGAACGTCATGCGCAGGAAGTCGTCGACGTAGCCCCGGGCGTAGTCCGGGTACATCAGCGGTTCGTCGCGCGTGGCGCGGTGCAGGTACGACGTGATGGTGCGGATCTTGGCGAGGATCAGCACCGTGGCGAGCTCGACCGCCTCCGGGTCGTGCGGGTCCAGCGACTCGGGGTAGTACGTCGCGAGCGCGTTGACCGCCGAGGCCAGGATCGACATCGGGTGGCCGCCGCGCGGGAACGACGACAGAAAGGCGCGGAAGCCCTCCGGCACCAGCGTGTGGCGGTTGACCCGCTCCTCGAACGCCGACAGCTCGGCCGGGGAGGGCAGCTCGCCGTGGATCAGCAGGTATGCCACCTCGAGGAAGGTGGACGAGTCGGCCAGCTGCTCGATGGGGTACCCGCGGTAGCGCAGGATGCCCTGGTCGCCGTCGATGTACGTGATCTCCGACTGGCACGACGCGGTGTTCGTGAACCCGGGGTCGACCGTGACGAGCCCGGTGTCCTTCAGCAGGGACGACACGACGATGCCGTCGTTGCCCTCCGTGGCCGGGACGACGGGCAGCTGGCGAGCGGTACCGTCGACGACGAGCTCGACCGAGGCGGAGTCGCCCGTGGTGCCTGCGGCAGGCGTGGTGGACGTCATGTCTTCCTTCCGTGACGGGCCTGCCGACTCCCGACGACGGGACCGGTGGGCGCGTGACTCGTGACTCAGGGACGGGGGCGGCCCGGGGCACGCCGGCCGTGGCATCCTCCAGGGCTACCTCGGCCTGCGGTCGAACCTACCCCCCAACACCAAGGTGATCCAATCCCCTGCCCAGCCGCAGCCATCCCGCTCGTCACGCAGTGGTGATGCGCGTCACACCCTCGGCCACAAGATCGTCGGGTGCGGTGAGCGCGACGCGGACGTGCGACCGCCCCGCGTCGCCGTAGAACTCCCCCGGCCCCACCAGGATGCCGCGGCGGGCGAACCACGCCGCGAGGTCGCGCGACGTCGCGCCCGCGAGCGGAGTCCCGTCCGCCGGGCGCGCCCACAGGTAGAGGCCGGCCTCGGAACCGTCCACGACGAAGCCCGCCGTCCCGAGCGCTCCGAGCAGCGCGGCGCGACGGCCGTGGTAGACCTCGCGCTGGGCCGCGACGTGCGCGTCGTCGCCCAGCGCGGCGGTCATCGCCGCCTGGACCGGCGCGGGGACGATCATCCCGAGGTGCTTGCGGGTGGCCAGGAGACCGGACACGAGGGTGGGGTCGCCCGCCACGAACGCGGCACGGTACCCGGCCACGTTGGACTGCTTCGACAGCGAGTACGCCGCGAGCAGCCCCTCGGTGCTGCCCCCGGTGACGCGCGGGTCGAGCAGGCTCGGCACCCGCGAGACGCCGTCGTCACCGACCCAGGCGTCCGCCCACGGCAGCTCGGCGTAGCACTCGTCGCCCACGACGACGGCGCCGATCGCCCGCGCCGCCTCCACCACGCGCCGCAGGTGCGCGACGTCGGCGACCTCACCGGTCGGGTTACCGGGCGAGTTGACCCACACCAGGCGCACGTCGCGGCGCCCCGCCCAGGCGTCGACGTCGTCCGTGGCCAGCGGCGACGCACCGGCCAGCCGAGCCCCGACGTCGTAGGTGGGGTACGCGACCGCCGGGTGCACGACGACGTCGCCCGGGCCCAGGCGCAGCAGCGACGGCAGCAGGCCGACGAGCTCCTTGGAGCCGACGGTGGGCAGCACGGCGTCCGGGTCGAGGCCGGGGACCCCGCGCCGGCGGGCGAACCAGTCGGTCACCGCCTCACGGAGCGCTGGCGTGCCGTGCGTCAGCGGGTAGCCGTGGGCGTCGGACGCCGCGGCGAGCGCGTCGCGCACGACCTGCGGGGTCGGGTCGACCGGCGTGCCGATCGACAGGTCCACGACGCCGCCGGGGTACGCACGGGCGGTCGCCCGCACGTCCTCGAGCGTGTCCCAGGGGTAGGGCAGTCCGCTGAGGTCGGCGAACCCCATCAGGCCTGGGGCGGCAGGCCGGCGATCATGGGGTCGTCCTTCTCGATGAGCCCCATCTTCGCGGCACCGCCGGGCGAGCCGAGGTCGTCGAAGAACTCGACGTTGGCGCGGTAGTAGTCCTTCCACTGCTCGGGGACGTCGTCCTCGTAGTAGATGGCCTCGACCGGGCACACCGGCTCGCAGGCGCCGCAGTCCACGCACTCGTCCGGGTGGATGTACAGGGAGCGCGAGCCCTCGTAGATGCAGTCCACGGGACACTCCTCGATGCACGCCTTGTCCTTGACGTCGACGCACGGCTGAGCGATCACGTAGGTCACTGCGGGCTACCTTCCAGGTGACGAGGGCGCGGCCCGGCGAGCGGGCTGCGGGTCTCGATGCTTCATCGATGGTGCTTCTCCGGTGCTGACCGGCGCGGGCGCTCGGCCCGCGCGGCCCACTCTAGTATCGCTGACGTGGTGCCTTCGCCGTCAGCCGTCCCACCTGCCGTACCACCCGCCTGGGCCGGTGTCCCTGCCGGGACGCGCGTCGTCGTGCGGCGGCGCCTGTCCCCCGCCGAGGCGGCCGAGCACGGGGCCCGGTGGGCGGACGTCGTGGGGATCCTCACGACCGTCGGGCCCGCCGGCCTGCGCGTCCGTCCCGACCGCTCCCCCGGCCTGCCGGAGGTGGCCGTCGCCGCCGACGACGTCGAGGCCGTGAAGCCGGTCCCGCCACGACGACCGCGCCGGGGGCGGCCCGACCAGACCTGAGCCGCGGCCTGAGCCCGCGATGCTGTCGTGCCGCTCAGCGCGGCGCGCGCACCCGGACCGCGCCGTCGTCGACGCCCACGACGACGGCGCCCGCCGTGCAGCGCGCCACGAGGTCGTCGACCAGGCCGGACGTCCAGGCGTCGCCGACCGGCAGCGACTCCTCGGGCCCCGCCGGGCGCGCGCGGCCCCCCGCGCGCAGCTCGCGGACGTCGTCGGCGGCGTGGAAGACGTCGTGCAGCGAGCCGTTCGTCTCCAGGGCGCCGATCACGACCTCGAGGTCGCGCACCGCCTTGCGCAGCGCGGGCGCCACCCACGCGGCGTTCTCGGTGACCATCGCCTCCGTGCGGGCCGGGTCGGTGAGCGCGACCCGGGTGCCGTCGCGGAAGCTCCCGGCGGCGAGACCCAGCGCGAGGTCACGGACCGGCGCGCCCGCCACGGCGTTGAGCAGCTGGGTGGCGAGCACGTGCGGCACGTGGCTCACCAGCGCGGCAGCCTCGTCGTGCCGGTCGTCGGTGACGACGGCGGCGGTGCCTGCCAGCGGGCCCGTCACCAGGCGCAGCACCTGCGCCAGGCGTCGGGGCTCGTCGGGCGCGGCACCGCCCGGCTCGGCCACGGTCACCGCCCACGGCGCCGCGTCGAGCAGGCCGGCGTCGGACGCGGCGAAGCCGCTGTGCTCGGTGCCGGCCATCGGGTGCGCCCCGACGTACCGGTCGCCCAGCCCCGCGGTGAGGACCGCCGCCCGGACCGGGCCCTTGACCGAGCCGACGTCGGTCACGGTCGCGTCGCAGCCCGCCAGCAGCGGCGCGAGCTCGGCGGCCGTGGCGCGCACGGCGCGCAGCGGAACGGCGAGCACGACGACGTCGGGCCCCGCGGCGCACAGGTCCGCCAGGTCGTCCGTGACCGGCAGCCCGACGGCGCGCGCGTCGCCGCGGGTCCCGGCGTCGGTGTCGGTCGCCAGGACGTCCACGCCGCGCGCGGCGAGCAGCCGCGCGAGCGACCCGCCGACCAGGCCGAGGCCGACGACCCCGACCCGGCCGACCGGCGCCTCGCTCACCACAGCAGGCCCCGCGCGACGGTCGCGTCGTCGTCCGAGCCCAGCACGCTGCCCGTCGGCACGTGGTCGGGCAGCACGCCGTCGAGGCCCGGCCCGCCGGGCGCCACGGGGAACGCGCCGAGCACCTTGAGCGAGTCGCCCGCGCCGAGCAGGGCGGCGAACAGGTCGCGCACCTGCGGCTCCCAGGGGGCGCCGTCGAGCGTCACGACGAACACGTACTGGCTCTCGCGCACCTTCAACGGGCGCTCCACGAGGCTCGACATGTTCACGCCGCGCTCGGCGAACTCCGCCGTGACCCGCGCCAGCACGCCCGGCCCGGTGACCACCGGGGTCACGGCGAGCATGGTGCGCCAGGTATCGGGGGCGTGCCCTGCCGCGCGCACCGGCGCCCACGCGGCGGTCGCGACGTCGCGGCGGCACAGCACGACGAACCGCGTGCGCGCGCCGGCGAAGTCCTCCACCCCCGTCGCGAGCGTCTCCAGCCCGTAGAGCTCTCCGCACAGCCTCGGCCCGAACGCGACCTGGTGGTCGGCGAGGTCGCGGCACGCCGCCGCGTTCGACGACGCCGGCACGGGCAGCAGGTCGCGCTCCGCGACGAACCTCGTGCACTGCGCCAGGCCGTGCGGGTGCGCCGTCGCCTCGCGCAGCCCCGACGGGTCGGCGTGCCCGGGACGGACGAACGCGTCGAAGGAGACGTCCAGCACGACCTCGTCCACCGCGACCACGTCGGGGCTGCCCACGAGCGCGTCCAGGGACGGCACGACGTACCCCTCGACGGAGCTCTCGATCGCCACCACGCCCCGGTCCGCGGCACCCGACGCGACGGCGTCGTGCACCTCCCGGACGGTGGCCAGCGGCAGCTGCGCGGCGTCGCCGCCCCCCGTCCGTGCGCCGGCCCAGCGCCGGACCGCCTCGTGGGTGAACGTGCCCTCCGGCCCGAGGTACGCGATCCTCATCCGGCGCCCCTCACGCCCCGGCTGGGCCGGCGGCCCACCGCGGCGCCAGCGGCACGGGGCCGGGCACGAAGCCCTCGCCGGGCAGCACGGCCAGGGTGCGGTGCGCGACGCCGCGCCCGTCGAGCTCCGCGACGAGCCCGTCGAGCACGTCGACGCTCGCGCAGCGGAACGAGGTGAAGAAGACGTGCGGCCCGTGGGCCGAGGGGTGGCTGCGCAGGTGCTGCAGGTCGACGCCGGCCGCCGACAGGACGGCCAGCGTGTGCTGCAGGGACCCGCGGTGGTCGTCCGACGGCCCGACGGCGAGCCACACCTGGGCGGGAGCGTCGAACCGCGGCCACGCCGCCCGCGCCTCGAGGAGCCCGTACCAGACCGGCAGCCGGCCGGCGAGCCGCTCGCTGCCGGGGACCTCGACCCAGCCCGCGGGCACCCGGGACCGCTCGACCACGAGCGAGCCGGCCGGGCCCGCCAGCGCGACACGCTCGTCCACCGGGGTGCGGGTCGGCACCAGCCGCGGGCTCACGCCCATGGCGCGCAGCAGGTCCTGGCAGTCGCGCATCCCCGCCTCGTCGATGACCACCTGGCCGCCCGTGGCGCCCGCCGGGGCCACCCACACCCACTGGGGCGCGACCGGCACCGCGGCCGTGACGATGAGCGACGGCTCACCGGCGAGCAGCGCCTCCTCGAGCCCGGGCGACGGCTGCTCCGGATGCCCCAGGTGCACCACGGCCGCCAGGTCGTCGATGGTCGCCACCGTGGCCAGCGTGTCCGACGTCGTGCCGAGGTCCAGCAGCTCGATCGACTCGTCCGACACGGCCGTGGCCACCGCGGACCCGGGGGCGACCCCCGACCAGCCCGCGTCGTGCGCCGCCTGCGCGGCGTGCGCCGGGGACTCGCGTTCCGAGCGTCCGAGCATCAGTCCTCCTCGGCCTTCCCGCCGTCGGCGGCGTCGTCCTTGCCGTCGTCCTTGGGCTGGCGTTCGTCGTCGCGGTCGGCCTTCGGCTGGTCGCACACGACGGGGTTGTCGGGCTTGTAGGTCCAGGTCTTCGACTCGTCCTTGACCTGCTTGCCGTCGTGGAAGACCTGCCGGTAGTTCGTGATCGTGAACCCGTCGTTCCCTCCCGGGTACGGCTCGCAGCCCGCACCCGACTTGTGCACGGCCGTGGCCGGCACGACGTTGCGCTTGTCGCCCGCCTGCTTCTTGACCTCGTAGTACTTCGTCGACCAGATCTGCACGTGCAGCTCGCCGCCCGAGACCCACGACTGCATGACGGCGCCGTACGGGGTGTCGTTGGTGAACTTCATGTCGATGGCGCCCACGTAGATGGTCGCCTCGCGCCCCGCCGGGTACCGGCTGAACCAGTAGCTGTGGGGCTGGTGGCCCGCGTCGTCGAACCCGGCGAGGAAGCCGGCGTTGTACGTGGTCGTGGCCATCTGGGACAGGCCGCCGCCCACGGCGTCGGTGTGCACGCCGTTGCTCACGACGCCGGCCGCGACGAAGCCGTTCGACTCGTCGATCGGCGACAGGGTGTCGAGCAGCGAGAAGGTCTCGCCCGGCGCCACGAGGGTGCCGGTGACGATCTGGGCGCCGCGCTCGAGGTTGCGGGTGCGGATCGGCTCGCTCGTGAGCGGGGTCGAGAAGGACGAGACGACCTCCTTCACCCCCATGTCCTCGAGGGCCTCCTTGGTGTGCTCCGGCTCCCGCTCGACGAGCTTCACCTCGGCCGTCCGGTCGTCCGAGAGGGCTGCCTCGCCGACGGCGGACGCGGTGTCGTCCGGGTCGAGCGTCGTGCCCTGCTCCCCGCCCTCGACGACCGGCTTGCCGCCGGCGAACACGAAGTGGGCGTCGTCCGGCTCGGTGAGCAGGTCGTCGGTGTCGTCCACGACGTCGGAGACCAGCTTCTTGCCGTCGAACCGCGCCTTCAGCTTGCCGTCGGAGTTCTTGAACGACGTCGCCCTGGCGAGCTGCTTCGGCGTCAGCTCCGCGGACTGCTCCCCCACGTCGACCGTGACGGGGCCGCTCACCACCTGCTGCGCCTGCTCGAGGGCGGCGTCCGTCTCCGCCTGCGTGACCGCGGGCTCGACGACCTCGGTCGGCAGGTCGACCGGACCGGACGTGACGAGCCAGGCGTCCGCGACGGTGTCCACGGCGTCGTCGACCAGCACGCTGGACCCCTCGACCGCGTCCGTGGACACGGCCTTGGCCCCCTTGAACCCGACCGAGCCGTCCACCGGCTCGACCTTCAGGGAGTCCTCCAGGCCGGAGACCGCCTCGGTGAGCGTGGGCCGGGAGACGTCGACGACGGGCGGTACGGCGTCGCCGCCGACGAGGTGCTCCCACAGGTGCGCGGGGCTCAGCGAGAACCCCGTGAGCCCGTCGACGGTCGCCTGCGCGTCGAACGACAGGCCCGCGGAGGCCGGGTCGATCGTGCTCGACGCCTCGCCCGCCCGGACGTCGATCGGCTCGGCGGCACGCTCGCCCATGCCGTCGTCGAGCGCCGCGACCGCAGGCCCGGTGTCCATCCCGCCGATCTCGACCCCGGCGACGCTGGTGCCCTTCGGCACCGTCCCCGCGACGGCCCACTGCGCCCCCGCGTAGAGGCCGGCGACGACCACGAGCCCGACGCCGGCCCACAGCGCGACCTTCGGTGCGCGGCTGGGCGCGCCGTCGCCGGCCAGGCCGTCGAGCGGCGAGCCCGGGTCCGCGGGCGGCGGCGTCGCCGGCTCGGCGGGGGTGCCGCCGAAGGCCGCGGCGGTCGGGGCACCGGCCGCCGCACCCGGGCCGGCGGGAGGAGCGGGAGGGACGGAGGCCGCCACCGCCGGCAGAGCCTGGGTCGGCGGTCCCGACGGCGGCGCCGGCACCGTGGCGATGACCCGCTGCTCGTACAGCCGCACCCGCGGCTGGTACGGCGTGTCCGGCCCGTCGGCGTCCGGCTGCGCACCGTCCGGCTGCTGCGTGGACGGCTGCTCGGCGGCCGGCTGCGCACCGTCCGGCTGCTGCGTGGACGGCTGCTCGGCGGCCGGCTGCGCGCCGTCCGGCTGCTGCGTGGACGGCTGCTCGGCGAGGGGCGCCTGGGGCTCGGTCTCGGGGCGCGCAGGCTCGACGGGTGCGGACCCGGCGGGATCCGGCTCGCGCTCGGTCGGGTGACCCATGCATGCTCCGTCAGGGTGGGGTGCGGGGCGACGCCCCGGGGGGACAGGTGAGCGGGCGGACCCGCCTGGGGGATCCTACTCGGGCGGCACCGACCGCCTCGGCGCAAGTCCGGGTGAAAGTGCCAAATCGGGCGCCGGTCCGCACAGCTTCGTCACGCCCGGCCGGGCGGCGCGCACGGGACGCTCACAGGCGACCACGTGGACCGGACGTCAGCCCCGCCGGTCGGAGAACCAGGACCGGGGCAGGAAGGCCGCGACGAGGAACATCGCCAGGCCGCCGTAGGTCCACACCAGGCCCACCGCCTGGGCAGGGACCAGCACGTCCCCGCCGGGCCCCGCGACGGCCAGCACCTGCACGGCCACCACCCAGCCGGCGCCGGCGGCGAGCAGCGGGCCCAGCCCGGCCCACGCGCGGCACAGGACCGCCGTGGACAGCGTGATCGCGAGGGCCAGCACGATGCCGACGGGCAGGTCGTGCCACTGGGTGCGGTGCGCGACGGTGCCGAGCACCCCGACGACGGCGCCCAGCGCGACCGCCAGGAGCGTCCGCGCGGCGGACCGCCACCACCGGCCCGCACCCGCGGGGGGAACGGGCGAGGTGGACGTCGCGTGCTCGGGGGTGGTCATCGGCGCGAGCCTACCGGCGTCCCGCGCGCCGCGACGCCCGGCGCTGAGGGGAGGAGGACACGAGGTAGACCTCGTGCGCCGGCACCGGGGCGAGCACGGCGTTGCTGAGGGCGTACCAGCCGAGCAGGTCGGCACCGGACTGTGCCGCCTCCGGAGCCCCGGTGGCGTGCTGCACCTGGGTGGCGTGCGCGCGCATCGCGGCGAGCACCCGGTCGAGCACGGGGGCGACGTCGACCCGGACGACGTCGTGCGGCCCGGCGTCGCGCAGCTCCGCGTCGTGGCGCGCGAGCGGGGGCAGAGGTTCGTCCGGGTCGGGGAACGTCAGCCCGGCGCGGGCGGCGAGGTCCTGGACCGCGGGCGCGGCGGCCAGCGCGCGGCGCCCCGCCCGGAGCGCGGCGGACGGCGTCACCGCACGCCACAGCTCGGCGTCACCCCAGGGCTCGCCGGGCACGGGGGCGTCCGGGTCGGCCGCGAGGGCGAGCGCCCGCACCGTCACGTCGTGCGTGCGGACGTGGTCCGGGTGCCCGTACCCGCCCTGCTCCTCGTACGTCACGACGACGTCGGGCCGACGGGCGCGGACGACGGCCGCCAGGCGCGCGGCGGCGTCGTCGAGCGGGACGCGCGCGAACGCCGTCGCGGGCGCGTCGTCCGCCGGCCCGGCCACCCCCGGCGCGACCCACGCCATGCCGGAGTCCTCGAACCGCCTGTCAGGCCCTGGGCGCATCCCGGTGCGACGGACGTCGGAGACCGCGCGCGACTCGCCGGCCGCGTCGGGCACGGGGCGCACCCCGGTGACATGAGCGTCTGACAGGTCGACGGCGTCGAGGAACACCTGCCCGACGACGCCCGGCCCGCCACCGAGCGCGGCCAGCGCGGCGGCCAGCTCGGTCTCCCGGTGCGCGGCGAGCGCCGGGCCGTCGCCCTCGAGACGCGCCAGCCCCGTGGGGTGCGACGGCGTGTCGATGACCTCGCCGCGCTCGCCGCGCGTGCAGGTCACGACGGCGACCGGCCGGCCCGCGGCCGCCCACGACGCGAGGAGCGCGCCGGTCGCCAGGGTCTCGTCGTCCGGGTGCGCGTGCACCGCGAGCAGCCCGCCGTCGGGCACCGGCTGCTCCGGGGCGGGCGCGGCGGGGCCGGTCACCGGGAGCGGGTCAGGCGCGCTTGGCCCGCGCCGTCGCCCGGGCGCGCGCCGTGGCGTCGAGCTCGACCTTGCGGATCCGCACGACCTCCGGCGTCACCTCGACGCACTCGTCCTCGCGCGCGAACTCGAGGGACTCCTCGAGCGTGAGGTGGCGCGGCGGGATGAGGTTCTCGAAGTTGTCGGCGGTCGAGGACCGCATGTTCGTCAGCTTCTTCTCCTTGGTGATGTTGACGTCCATGTCCTCGTTGCGGGAGTTCTCGCCGACGATCATGCCCTCGTAGACCTCCTGCGTGGGGTCGACGAAGAACGAGCCGCGCTCCTGCAGGTTGATCATGGCGAACGGCGTCACCTTGCCCGCGCGGTCAGCCACGAGGGAGCCCGTGTTGCGCGACTCGATCGGGCCGTGCCACGGCTCGAAGCCCTCGGAGATGGACGCCGCGATACCGGTGCCGCGCGTCTCGGTGAGGAACTGCGTGCGGAAGCCGATGAGGCCGCGCGCCGGGACCATGAACTCCATGCGCACCCAGCCGGTGCCGTGGTTGCTCATCGTCTCCATGCGGCCCTTGCGCTGCGCGAGCAGCTGGGTGACGGCGCCGAGGTACTCCTCCGGCACGTCGATGGTCATGCGCTCCATCGGCTCGTGCCGCTTGCCGTCGATCTGCTTCGTGACGACCTGCGGCTTGCCGACCGTGAGCTCGAAGCCCTCGCGGCGCATCTGCTCGACGAGGATCGCCAGCGCCAGCTCGCCACGGCCCTGCACCTCCCACGCGTCCGGGCGCTCGGTGGGGAGCACCTTGAGCGACACGTTGCCGATGAGCTCGGAGTCGAGGCGGTCCTTGACCTGGCGCGCCGTGACCTTGTGGCCCTTGCCGCCCTTGCCCGCCAGCGGCGAGGTGTTGATGCCGATGGTCATCGAGATCGCCGGGTCGTCCACCGTGATGAGCGGCAGCGGGCGCGGGTCGTCCACGTCCGTGAGGGTCTCGCCGATCATGATGTCGGAGATGCCTGCCACGGCCACGATCTCACCGGGCCCGGCGGACTCGGTGGGCACGCGGTCGAGCGCCTTGGTCTCGAGCAGCTCGGTGATCCGCACGCTCGACAGGGTGCCGTCGTGGCGCGCCCACGCGACCGTCTGGCCCTTGCGCAGGGTGCCGTTGAAGATGCGCAGCAGCGCGAGTCGGCCGAGGAACGGCGACGCGTCGAGGTTCGTGACGTGCGCCTGCAGCGGCATGTCCGCCTCGTAGGTCGGCGCGGGGATCTTCTCGAGGATGGTGCCGAACAGCGGCTCGAGGTCCTCGTTCGCGGGGAGCGCGCCGTCGGCGGGCTGGTCGATCGACGCGCGGCCGGCCTTGGCCGACGCGTACACGACGGGCACGTCGAGGATGGCGTCCAGGTCGAGGTCGGGGACCTCGTCGGACAGGTCGCTCGCGAGGCCGAGCAGCAGGTCGGTGGTCTCCCCCACGACCTCGGTGATGCGCGCGTCGGGGCGGTCGACCTTGTTCACGACGACGATCACGGGCAGCTTCGCGGCGAGCGCCTTGCGCAGCACGAAGCGGGTCTGGGGCAGCGGGCCCTCGGACGCGTCGACCAGCAGCACGACGCCGTCCACCATGGACAGGCCGCGCTCGACCTCCCCGCCGAAGTCGGCGTGCCCCGGGGTGTCGATCACGTTGATGGTGATGCCGTCGGGCTCGCCCGCCTCCGCCGCCGCCGGGCCGGCGTACCGGACCGCGGTGTTCTTCGCGAGGATGGTGATGCCCTTCTCGCGCTCCAGGTCACCGGAGTCCATGACGCGGTCGTCCACGTGCTGGTGGGCGGAGAAGGCGCCTGCCTGGCGCAGCATGGCGTCCACGAGGGTCGTCTTGCCGTGGTCGACGTGGGCGACGATCGCCACGTTGCGCAGGTCGGAGCGCACAGACATCTACGGGTCTCATTTCCTGGGGTGGGGAGGCGACCCGTCAATCGGGCCGCCGCTATCTTACCCGCCCGGTCCAGGCTGCTCGTCCCCGCCCGTCCCCGGCGGCTTCCCCGGCGCTGTTCCGGGCGTCGGGCCGGCCGGACCCTTCGCGTCCCGACGGCGCGGGACGCGTAGTCGCAGCGCGCCCGGCGCAGGCGGCAGGACGTTCTCCCACCGGCCGGCCAGCGTGGTCGCCACCTTCTCCGTGACGTGCTCCGTGAGCTCCGCCCGGGCGGCGCGCCGCTCGGCGCGCACGATCTGGCGGTGCTCCATGCTGAGCTCCTTGACGATGGACACCGCCATCCCGATGAGCACCAGCGAGAACGGCAGGGCGATGAGGATGGAGGCGGTCTGCAGCGCCTGGAGCCCGCCCGCGAGCAGCAGGGCGATCGCGACGAGGCCCTGCAGCCCCGCCCAGAACAGGCGGCTCCACAGCGGCGGGTTGGGGTTGCCGCCGTGGGCGAGCATGTCGACGACGAACGACCCCGAGTCGGACGACGTGACGAAGAAGATCACCACCAGCACGATGCCCGCGACGGCCAGCCACGTCCCCGCCCCGGGCAGGGTGTCGAAGAGCTGGAACATGGCGGTGTCGGTGTTCACCCCGCCGGTCGCGGGGTCGAGCATGCTCCCGGGCTCGGTCATCTCCTGGTGCAGCCCCGCTCCCCCGAACACGCTGAACCAGATCGTGGCGACGGCCATCGGGACGGCCAGCGTGCCGAGCACGAACTCGCGCACCGTGCGCCCCCGGGAGATGCGCGCGATGAAGACGCCCACGAAGGGTGCCCAGGAGATCCACCAGCCCCAGTAGAAGATCGTCCAGCTCGACTCCCAGGCCAGGCCCTCCTCGCCCCGGAACGCCAGGGTGTCGAAGGTCATCTGGACGACGTTCGCGAAGTAGTACCCGAACGACTGCACCCAGCTGCGCAGGATGAACAGCGTCGGGCCCAGCACCAGCACGACGGCCAGCACGACGCCCGCGAGCATCATGTTCCCGTTGGACAGCCACTTGATGCCCTTGGACAGCCCCGAGGCCACCGACATCGCCGCGATCGCCGTGATCGCCGCGATCAGGCCGATCTCGAGGGCGGTGCTCGGCTCCACGACGTCGAGGTAGCCGAGCCCGTGCGCCACCTGCAGCACACCCAGGCCGAGGGAGGTCGCGACCCCGAACACCGTGCCGATGATCGCCACGACGTCGATGACGTTGCCCGCCCGGCCCTTCACCCGGTCGCCCAGGAGGGGCTCGAGCGCCCAGCGGATCGAGACGGGCCGGCCCTTGCGGTGGATCGCGTAGGCCAGCGCGAGCCCGGCCACCACGTAGATCGCCCAGGCGTGGATGCCCCAGTGCACGTACGTCTGCGAGATCGCCGCCTGGGCGAGGGCGGCGTCGTCGCCGGTCACGCCGGGCTTCGGCGTGATGAAGTGGGACAGCGGCTCGGACACCCCGTAGTAGACGAGCCCGATGCCCATGCCGGTGGCGAAGAGCATCGAGAACCACACCGGAAGCTTGAAGTCCGGCGCCTCGTCGTCCGGCCCGAGCACGATGTCGCCGAAGCGGCTCAGCCCCATCCAGATCGCGAAGATGACGAAGGCGGCCACCAGGAGCACGTAGTACCACCCGAACGCGCCGATCACCTCGCCCTGGAGCGTGGTCATCACGGCGTCCGTGGCGTCGGTGAAGAGGACCGCGACCAGGACGAACAGCAGGATGATGCCTGCTGCCGGATAGAAGACCCCGCGGGCCAGCGTCGATGCCCGTGCCATGCCCTTCACCCTGACGCCGGGTCCGACCATCGGCAAACGGACGACGGGGGCCCGGGCCCAACCCAGGGGCAGCGCCGCCCCCCCCAAGGCCCCACACGGGGCACAACCCCCCGAACCGCCCCCAAACCACCCCCCCCCCGCAG
>NZ_JBHTVZ010000033.1:0-19147 GCF_042792715.1 Isoptericola sp. NPDC056618
GGTTTGCGGGGGGCCCCGTTCCGCGTCGGAACGGGGCCACCGTCACACCCCCGACGGAGGGCAGTTCAGGAGCCGGCGGCCTCCGCCGCGGCGAGCAGGATGCAGGTGGCGACGCCGTCCATCGCGACGCGCACCTCGTCCAGCGGGGGCATCGTCGGCGCGAGGCGCAGGTTCCGGTCGTCCGGGTCCTGGTGGTACGGGAAGGTGGCGCCGGCCGGGGTGAGCGCGATGCCGGCCTCCTTGGCGAGCTGCACGACGCGCGCCGCGGTGCCCGGGACGACGTCGACGGAGACGAAGTAGCCGCCGTCGGGCCGGGTCCAGGTGGCGACGCCGGCGTCGCCGAGCCGCGCGTCGAGGATGTCGACGACGGCGCGGAACTTGGGCGCGAGGATCTCGCGGTGCTTGCGCATGTGGGCGCGCACGCCGGCGGCGTCGCGGAAGAACTGCGCGTGCCGGAGGTGGTTGACCTTGTCCGGGCCGATGGAGCGGATGCCGAGGTGCTTCGTGAACCAGGCGACGTTGGCGGGCGACGACGCGAAGAACGCGACGCCGGAGCCCGCCAGGGAGATCTTCGACGTCGACGCGTACAGGAGCACGCGGTCGGGGTTGCCGGCCTCGGCGGCGAGGTCGATCGCGTTCGCGGACTTCGTCTCGTGCTCCGTGAGGTGGTGCACCGCGTAGGCGTTGTCCCAGAAGATGCGGAAGTCGGGGGCGGCGGCGGGCATCGACACGAGGCGCCGGGCGACGGCCTCCGAGACGACCGAGCCGTCCGGGTTGGCGTACGTCGGCACGACCCACAGGCCCTTGATCGTCGGGTCGTCGGCGACGAGCGCGGCGACGGCCTCGGCGTCGGGGCCGTCGGGCGTCATGGGCACGGTGACCATGCGGATGCCCAGCTCCTCGCAGATCGCGAAGTGCCGGTCGTACCCGGGCACGGGGCAGACGAACGTGATCTGCTCCTCGCGGGACCAGGGGCGCTCGGAGCCCGGCACGCCGAACAGCAGGGCCTGCACGATCGTGTCGTACATCAGCGTCAGCGAGGCGTTCCCCTGCGCGAGGAGCTGGGCGACGGGCACGCCGAGCAGGTCGGCGAAGATCGCGCGCAGCTCGGGCAACCCGGCGAGGCCGCCGTAGTTGCGCGTGTCCGTGCCGTCCTCGGCCGTGTGGTGGCCCTCGCCGGGCAGGGCCAGCAGGGCCTCGGAGAGGTCGAGCTGCTCGGCGGACGGCTTGCCCCGCGTCAGGTCGAGCTTCAGGCCGCGGGCCTGCAGGTCGGCGTACTGGCAGCGCAGGTCGTCGAGCCTCTCGGCGAGGTCGGCGGCCTGGGCGGTCGGGGTGGTGGACGACGGCGCGGTGGAACCCTCGGTGCTCACCCCACGGACCATACCGGCCGCGGGTCGGGGGCGGCAGGGCGTCCCACGACGGCGGGGCGCCGGTTGCCGCGACCGGTCAGCGCCGGCGGTCGAGCGCCCGCGCGAGCCGGCCGAGCGAGAGGCGCATGAAGCCCCGCAGGGCGACCCCGACCAGCGGCGCGGTGGCGGCGCGGGGGAGCGGGCCGGCGAGGTAGGCCTCCTCCCACCACACGACGCGGCAGCGGCCGGCGTCCATCGGGACGACGTCGAAACCCGCCTCGCCGAGCAGCACCGGCCCGAGCTTGCGCAGCCGGGTGCGGCCGACGCGCGCCGCCGCGGTGGAGGGTCGTTCCAGCTGCTCCACGACCATCCGGTCGACGACCACGAGGCGTCCCAGCGCGGCACCGGGGTCGCGGCGCGCGCCCGGGCCGCTCGCCATCGTGTACCGGTCGCCGACCTCGGGGCCGGGCCCGGCCGTCCCGTCGAGCCGGGTGGCGACCATCCACCGCGGGTGGGTGCGCAGGTCCGCCACCCAGGCGAACGCGACGGACGCCTCCACCGGGACGACGCGTGCCACCTCGACGTGGTGGACGCGGGGCGTGGCGGGCGTCGTCACGAGCCGTCGTCCTCCGGGGTGCGGTCGCGCCCCTTGCGGCGCGGCAGCCACCGGCTCGGCGACGTGCGCCGGGCCGCGTCCAGCGCGCGCAGCGTCGGGACGTCGTCGCCGGGCTCGAGCACGAGCTCCACGACGCGGGGGAAGTGCTCGGGCGGCGGGCCGAACGCACGCCGCGACTGCGCGACGACGCCGTGGCCGAGCGCGCGCCCGCCCGCGATGCCCACGACGAACCCGACGCCGAACGGCAGCAGCCGACCGAGCGCGAGCGAGCCCTGCTTGGCGACCTGTCGCTTGAGGAACTGGCGGGCGAGCGTCTTGTTGACCCGCTTGATCGTCGTCTGCGGCATGGACGTGAGCAGCACCTTGCCCCACGCCACGGAGGAGCCGCCGATCGCGTTCTCGACGTCCTTCGCGCCCCGGTCGCCCAGCACGGTCGCCAGGAGCAGCGCGCGACGGCGCGGCACGTCGTCGATCTCGATGCCGTGCACGTCGGCGACGGCGAGCGCGAACGCCGCCGACGCCCCGAAGAACGTCGCCACGTCGCCCGTCGTGAGGGCCGTCGCGGCCGCCGTCCCGACCGACGGCGCCGCGGCCGCCGCGCCCACGGCGCCGCCCGCCGTGGCCAGCAGCGCCAGGTACTCCTTCTCCAGGATCCGCACGATCCCGGCCGGGTCGGCCTCGGGGTTGCGCGCCCGCAGGCGGTCCACGTGCTTGTGGATCGCGGCGGACGGGATCGTGACCGCCCGGTCGAGGAGCGCGTCGAGCAGCGGCGTCGGCCGGTACCGGGCCCACTCCTCGCGGCGCGTGGCCGGGTCCCGGACCTCGGTGACCTCGTCGCCCGTCCCGTCTCCCGGCACGTCCGGGCGCACGACCTCGTCGCCCGGCGCCGTGCCCTCGCCGCCCGTGCCCTCGCCACCCCTGCCGCGCCCTGTCACGACGCGGCTTCCTCCGCGTCGTCCTCCGCGTCGCCGGCCGGCTGCTCGAAGACCGCCGGCGGCACCAGGGCGCCCGCCTTGAGGGTACGGCCCACGGTGCAGGCCCGGTCGATCGAGCGCTGCGCCAGCAGCAGGGTCTTGTTCCGCGTGGCCTCGTCGAGCCCCGACAGGTCGATCTCGAAGCGCTCGGTGAGCACCGGGTAGCGGTCCTCGTCCATGTCCTTCGCGTCCTCGACCCGGATCACGGCCTCGTACGCCTCGCCGAGCACCCGGGCGAACTTCGTGTCGCTGCTCATCCCCGCGCACGCGGCCAGCGCGATCTTGAGCAGCTCGCCGGGCGTGAAGACGGCGCCCGCCTCCACGGGGCCGATCTCCACGCTCGCGCCGCGGGCGGTGTGCCCGCGGTAGGTGCGGTTGCCGGTGCGCTCCACCCACAGCGGGTCGGTGGGCGACGGCGTCACGGGGGCTGCGGTGTCGGGCGCGGTGCTCTGGTCCGTCATGAGGCGATCCTCCCACTGGTCTCGCGATGGTCGCCCGGGGGTGTCCGGGCGGTCCGGAGAAGAACGTGCGGGCATGGTGGGAGATTCCGGTGTGACCCTGATCACCGCCGGGGGCCTGTCACGGACCGCCGCCGTCCTCGGTCGACAGGGTGTCGGGCGGCCATCGGGCCGCCCGCCGCAGGGACACCTCAGAAGCACCGCAGAGAGGACAGGCTCATGAAGATCGTGGTCGTCGGTGGGACAGGACTGATCGGGACGCAGGTCATCGCACACCTCACGGAGGCCGGGCACGACGCGGTCGCCGCTGCGCCCAGCACGGGCGTGGACACCCTGACCGGCGAGGGCGTGGACGCGGCGCTCGCGGGCGCCGACGTCGTCGTGGACGTGTCGAACTCGCCGTCGTTCGCGGACGACGACGTGCTGCGCTTCTTCACGACGTCGACGCGCACGCTGCTCGACGCCGAGAAGCGCGCGGGCGTGCGGCACCACGTCGCGCTCTCGATCGTGGGCGCCGACCGCAACCCGGACTCCGGGTACCTGCGGGCCAAGGTGGCGCAGGAGGAGCTGATCCGCTCCGGCGGCGTCCCGTGGACGGTCGTGCGCGCCACGCAGTTCTTCGAGTTCGCGCCGCGGATCGCCGACGGCGCCACGGTCGACGGCGTGGTGCGCATCCCGCCCGTCGGGTTCCAGCCGATCGCGTCGGCGGACGTGGCGCGGTTCGTGGCCGAGGCGGCCGCGGGGGAGCCGCGCGACGGCGTGCTCGACGTCGCCGGACCGGAGCGGGTGCGGTTCGACGAGTTCATCGCCGGCGCGCTCGGGGCGTCGGGAGACGCCCGCGAGGTGGTGGCCGACCCGGCCGCGCCGTACTTCGGGGCCGTGCTCGCCGACGACTCGATCGTGCCGCGGGGCGACGCCCGGATCGGCGCCGTGACGTACGCGGACTTCGCCGGGGCACGGGCGTAGCGTTGGCCGCATGACGTCGCGTCCCGACGCGCCCGAGCGCCCCGGCCCCCTCGACGACACCGAGGGCGCCGGGGCGCTCGACGCGTTCCTCGCCGTCCGGCCGCGGCTGTTCGGCATCGCCTACCGGATGCTCGGGGGCGTCGCGGAGGCGGAGGACGTCGTGCAGGACGCCTGGCTCCGCTGGCAGGGCACGGACCGCGACCAGGTCCGGAACCCGGCGGCCTTCCTCACGACCGTGACGACGCGGCTCGCGATCAACGCGGCGACGTCGGCCCGCGCCCGGCGGGAGACGTACGTCGGGCCGTGGCTCCCCGAGCCGGTCGACACCTCCGACGACCCGGCGCTGGGTGCGGAGCGGGCCGAGGCCCTCGAGCTCGCGACCCTGCTGCTCATGGAGCGGCTCACGCCGGTGGAACGCGCCGTGTACGTGCTGCGGGAGGCGTTCGGCTACCCGTACGGGCGGATCGCGGAGATCCTCGACCTCACCGAGGCGAACGCGCGCCAGCTCGCCCGCCGGTCGCGCGACCGGCTCGGCACGCGCGAGGCGGTGCCCGTCGACCCCGGCGAGCACCGGCGCCTGCTCGACGAGCTCGTGGCGGCAGCGCACGAGGGCGACCTCGCGCGCTTCGAGCGCTACCTGGCCGACGACGTCGTCGCACGGCCCGACGGCGGCGGGCGGGTGCACGCGTCGCGCGTCGAGCTCGTCGGCCTCGCGCGGGTGTCGCTCTTCCTCGACAACGTGTGGCGCAAGTTCTGGGGCGCCGGCACGGTGCGCGCCGTCGAGGCGAACGGCCTGCCCGCCGTCGTGGTCGACCTGGACGGCGCGCCGTTCGCGCTCCTCGCGCTCGACGTCGTCGACGGCCGCGTCGAGCACGTGTATGTCCAGGTCAACCCCGACAAGCTGGCGGGCTACGCCACGGCCTCCTGAGCGGAGTCGTCCTGAGCGGCCCTCGCTTCGTCGTCGGGCGTGTCGTCGGGCGTGGTGGCCGCGGCGAACGCGGCGCGGGGCGTCTGCACCGACGCGAGGGAGACGACGTCGCGCCCGAAGGCCGCGGCGGTGAGCCAGACCGCGAGCACGCGGGCCTTGCGCTCCCACGTCGGGACGGCGAGCAGGTGGTAGCCGCGGTGGACGAGCCACGCGAGCCGGCCGCGCACCACGATCCCGCGGGACTGGAAGATGCCCGACCCCAGCCCCAGCGTGGCGATGACGCCGAGGCTGCCGTGCACGTAGGGCCGCGTGGGGCGCCCGTGCAGGCTCGCGACGAGGTTGCGCGCCAGGCGCCGGCCCTGCCGGACGGCGTGCTGCGCGTTGGGCACGGCCAGCGCGCCGGGCCGCGCGACGGCCAGGTCGGGCACGGCGGCGCCGTCGCCCGCGGCCCACGCGTCGTCCACGGGGGAGTCGTCGGTGCCGACCCGGAGGTCGGGCCGCACGACGACGAAGCCGCGGCGGTCCACCGGCAGGTCGGTGTGCGTCGCGACCACCGGGTTCGCGGCGTTGCCCGCCGTCCACACCAGCAGCCCGGACGCGAACTCCTCGCCGGTCGAGAGGCGGACGACGCCGTCGACCGCGGACTCCATGCCCGTGCCGAGGTGCACGTGCCCGCCGCGGCGCTCGAGCTGCTCCACGACCCACCGGCCCGGGCGGTCCGTCACCTCCGGCAGGATGCGGTCGCTCAGCTCCACGAGGTGGAACCGCAGCTCGGCGGCGTCGATCTCCGGGTACCGGGGGAGCAGGTCGTGCGCGAGCGACAGCAGCTCGCCGAAGCCCTCGACGCCGGAGAACCCGCCGCCGACGAACGTGACGGTCAGCAGCCGCTCCCGCTCCGGCCCGTGCGGCAGGCTCGCCGCCCGGTCGAACGACGTCAGCAGCCGGTCGCGGATGGCGACCGCCTCCTCGACGTGCTTCATCCCGATGGCGTGCTCCGCGACGCCGGGGACGGGGAAGACGCGCGTCACCGCGCCCGCCGTCACCACGACCGTGTCGTAGCGCAGGCGGTACGTCTCGCCCGAGCGGGGCCGCACGACCACCGTCCGGTCCGCGTGGTCCACGCGCACCACCGACCCGTCGACCAGCCGTGTGCGGCGCAGGTGGCTGCGGTGGGCCACCGCCGCGTGCCGCGCCTCGACGGACCCGGCCACCACCTCCGGCAGGAACGGCTGGTACGTCATGTACGGGCGCGGGTCGACGAGCACCAGCTCCACCTCCCCGCGCCGCAGCTCCCGCCGCAGGCCCTTCTCCAGCTCCCGGGCCGTCGTGAAGCCCGCGTAGCCGCCACCGACGATCACGATGCGTCGCATCACTGCCTCCTGTGCCGCGCCCGTCGGGCGCTCTCACCACGTCGACCGCGCAGCGGCTCGTGGCGTGACGGAGGCGGGGTGTGACGTCCGAGACGTCGGCGCGGCAGTTCCGGCTCAGGGCGGCAGCTCGAACTGCCGACCCGAACTCGGACTGCCGCCGTGGACGCCGGTCCGGGCTCCGCTGCGACGCGCCGTCGCGGCGCCGCCGGCGGTGTCGCGAGGGTCGTAGGGTTGCCGCATGGCTGCGATCCCCACCCCCTACGAGGACCTGCTCCGCGACGTGCTGGAGCACGGCACGCACAAGGAGGACCGCACGGGGACGGGCACGCGCAGCGTGTTCGGGCGCCAGCTCCGCTACGACCTGCAGCAGGGGTTCCCGTTGATCACGACCAAGCGGGTGCACCTCAAGTCGATCGCGTACGAGCTGCTCTGGTTCCTGCGCGGCGACTCCAACGTGGGGTGGCTGCAGGAGCACGGCGTGACGATCTGGGACGAGTGGGCGTCGCCGGAGGGCGAGCTGGGCCCGGTGTACGGCGTGCAGTGGCGGTCGTGGCCGACGCCGGACGGGCAGCACGTCGACCAGATCGCGGGCGTGATCGACCAGATCAAGGTCGACCCGGACTCGCGCCGCCTCATCGTGAGCGCGTGGAACGTGGCCGAGCTCGCGGACATGGCGCTGCCGCCCTGCCACCTGCTGTTCCAGTTCTACGTCGCGGACGGGAAGCTGAGCTGCCAGCTCTACCAGCGCTCCGCCGACCTGTTCCTCGGCGTGCCGTTCAACATCGCCTCGTACGCGCTGCTCACGCACATGGTGGCCGCGCAGACCGGCCTCGAGGTGGGGGAGTTCGTCTGGACGGGCGGCGACTGCCACGTCTACGACAACCACGTCGAGCAGGTCCGCACCCAGCTGGAGCGCGACCCGTACCCCTACCCGACGCTCCGCCTCGCGCCGCGCGACTCGATCTTCGACTACGCGTACGAGGACATCGAGGTGCTCGGCTACCAGCACCACCCGGGCATCAAGGCCCCGGTCGCCGTCTGACCCCGGCGACGACGTGATCGGTCTGATCTGGGCCCAGGCTCGCGACGCCGCGGGCCGGCCCGTCATCGGCGCCGCGGGCGAGATCCCCTGGCGCGTGCCGGAGGACTTCGCGCACTTCAAGGCGACGACCGCGGGGCACCCCGTCGTCATGGGGCGCCGCACCTGGGAGTCGCTGCCGCGCCGCCCGCTGCCGGGGCGCACCAACGTCGTCGTGACGCGGCGGCCCGGCTGGTCCGCCGACGGCGCGGTCGCCGCCGCCTCGATCGACGGCGCCCTGGCGCTCGCCGCCGCGGCCCCCGGCGGGGACGAGGTCTGGGTGATGGGCGGCGGCGAGGTCTACGCCGCGACCCTGGCGCTCGCCGACCGGCTCGTCGTCACCGAGATCGACCTGGCGGTCGAGGGCGACGCGTTCGCCCCCGCCGTCGATGCGCTGACCTGGGAGATCGCCGACGACGGCGCGTGGGCGACGTCGTCCGGCCCGGGCACCCTGCGCCATCGCGTGCGCACGTACACGCCCGTCCGCGCGAGGTGAGTCGAGCCGTGCCGAGGTAGTACCGGTTCCCGGTGCCCCGGTACTACCTCGCCGTGACCGGTACCACCTCGCCGTGACCGGTACTCCCTCGGCGCGGGGCCTGCTGTCTCGCGCCGCGACGGGTGCTGCCCTGGGCGGTCTTGCGCTCCCTCGGCGGGCGCCAGATCACGATCTCGACACCGATCGGTGGAAGGCGCTTGCCGATTCCGGGACCTGTCCGGTACCTTTCCGAGAAACCGGTTACCGGCGCGTTTCACCAGGAGCGCGGACAGCTCGAGGACGAGCAGAGGGGCACGCCAATGGTGGTTGTGATGAACGAGGGGACGGCGCGATGAGCGCGGTCACCGCCGCGAAGACCGCGGCTCCGACGACGCCGACGTCCGGTGGCAGCGTGCCCGCGCCCCCGCGCCGCAAGCGCGTGCCGGCGCTGTGGAAGCACAAGGCGCTCTACCTCATGGCAGTCCCGGGGATCCTGTACTTCATCCTCTTCAAGTACGCGCCCATGGGCGGGCTCGTCATCGCCTTCCAGGACTACCTGCCGTTCCTCGGCATCGGCGGCAGCCCGTGGGTCGGCTTCGACCACTTCGTGCGCTTCTTCTCCGAGGACACGTTCTACGTCCTGCTGCGCAACACCCTGATGATCTCGCTGGGGATGCTGATCTTCTCGTTCCCGGTGCCGGTCATCCTGGCGCTGCTGCTCAACGAGGTCCGCACGAAGTGGTTCCAGCGCAGCATCCAGTCGGTCGTCTACCTGCCGCACTTCCTGTCGTGGGTGATCGTCGTCTCGATCTTCTACGTGCTCCTCACGACCGACGGCGGGTCCGTCAACAACCTGCTGGTCTCGTGGGGCTTCGACCCGGTCCCGTTCCTCACCGATCCCGACTGGCTCCGGCCGATGTACATCTTCCAGGAGATCTGGAAGGGCGCCGGCTGGGGCACCATCGTCTACCTCGCCGCGATGACCGCGGTCGACGTCCAGCTCTACGAGGCGTCCGAGCTCGACGGCGCGGGCCGGATGCGCCAGGCCTGGCACATCACGCTGCCGGCCATCCGGCCCACCATCATCGTGATGTTCATCCTCGCCATCGGCGACTTCCTGGAGCTCGGCTTCGAGCACATGTTCCTCGTGATGAACTCCCTGAACCGCGACGTCGCCGACATCTTCGACACCTACGTGTACACGGCGGGCATCGAGAACGGGCAGCTCAGCTACGCGGCCGCCGTCGGCCTGTTCAAGGGTCTCGTCGGCCTCGTCCTCGTGGTCTTCGCCAACCGCCTCGCCAAGCGGTTCGGCGAGGAGGGCGTCTACTGATGTTCTCCTTCGAGGGCTTCGTGCGGATCGACGCGATCTGTCGCGGCATCTTCCGGGTCGCGGCCCTGAGCGTGCTGTGGCTGGCGACGACGATCCTCGGGCTCGGCCTGCTCGGGTTCGGCCCGGCGTCGTACGCGACGGCGAAGTCCGTGGACCGCTGGCTGCGGCACGGCGAGACGCCGCCGCTCGCGCGCACGTTCGTGGCCGACGTCCGCGAGCGGACGGGCGAGGCGATGCTCGCCGGTGCGATCGTCCTCGGCGCGGGCGGCGTGATCGTCACCAACGTCTTCCTCGCCCCGACGTGGATCCTGCAGGCGGTCAACGTGCTGGCGCTCGTCGTGCTCGGTGTCGCCGCCGCCTACGTCTTCCCCGTCATGGCCGCCACCGACATCGCCACGACGGGGCGCCGGTTCGCCGCAGCGCTGCTCATCGGCTTCGGCTCGCTGCACTGGACGATCATCGGCGCCGCCGCCGTCGGCGCGGCCTGGTGGCTGCTGTGGACGTACGCCACCCCGCTGCTCCTGCTCTTCGGGGCCGGGCTCCCGGCGTTCGTCGTCGGTCTGGTCACCCGCATCGTCTTCCGCCCCCTGGAGGAGTCCCCGGAGGCCCCGGGCTCCACCCACCGTTCCTTGCACCACCCGATGATCTCGCCTGCGACGGAGCAGGTGTCATGAGAGGAGCAGTACCCATGCGCAAGACCCTGTTCGCCAAGGGTGCGGCCGCGGCCGCGGTGGCCGCGCTCGCGCTCACCGCTTGCGGCAGCAACGGTTCGGGCGACGACGACGGCGGCACGGCCGACGACAGCCCGATCACCTGGATGTCGATGCTGCACACCCCCGTGACGCCGGACGCGGACGGCCCGATCCAGACGGCCCTGGAGGAGTACACCGGCCAGGAGTTCAAGATGCAGTGGGTCCCGGACGCGTCGAAGGAGGAGAAGATCAACTCCGCCCTCGCGTCCGGCCAGCTCGCCGACATCGTGTCGCTGACGGTCACCGACAGCACGACCGTGCGCCAGGCGCTCAAGGCCGGGCAGTTCTGGGACGTGGAGCCCTTCCTGAAGGACTTCCCGAACCTGGCGAAGATCGACCCCGACACCCTCGAGGCCGCCAAGCTGGACGGCAAGCTCTACGGGGTCCCGTTCCAGAAGATCAAGGCGCGCTACGGGGTCGTCGTCCGCCAGGACTGGCTGGACAACCTGGGCCTGGAGACGCCGCACACGATCGAGGACCTGGAGAAGGTCGCCGTCGCGTTCACGAAGGACGACCCGGACGGCAACGGCAAGGACGACACCACCGGGTTCATCGACCGCGAGGAGAGCTTCCTCGTCGGCTTCCGCTCGCTGACCGGGTACTTCGGCGCGGGCGACAAGTTCTCCGTCGACGACTCGGGACAGGTCCACGCCGCGTTCGCCAGCGACGAGTTCAAGCAGGCGATGGAGTGGTACCGCGGCGTGTACGAGCAGGGCGCGGTCAACCAGGAGTTCGTCACGGTCCAGAAGACGAACCAGCAGGACGCCATCGCGCGCGGCAAGGGCGGCATCGTCGTCACGGGCCTGTTCGAGGCGAAGAACTACGTGGCCCTCGCCGAGAGTGCCGACCCGAAGACGCCGATGAAGTGGGCGCTCATCAACGACATCACCCACGACGGCCAGCCGCACCACATCATCACCGACACCGGTGGCGGCATGGGCGGCTGGCTCGCCCTGCCGAAGTCCGAGGTGAAGGACGAGGCCGAGGTCAAGAAGGTGCTCGGCTTCCTCGACAAGCTCCTCGACGAGGAGCCGTTCGGTCTCATGACCAACGGCATCGAGGGCACGCACTACTCGATCGACGGCGACGGCGTCGTCACGATCGAGGACCAGACCGCCTGGGAGCAGGAGGTGCAGCCGTACTCCTCCTCGCGCCCGTCGGAGAAGGTGACGACCTTCAAGAGCTCGTCGCCGTACGTGGACGAGGCCAACGAGAAGATGGCCGCGCAGGAGCCGGACGCCGTCATCAACCCGACGCAGTCGCTGAGCTCGGAGACCTTCGACCGTCAGTGGTCGACGATCGAGGACAAGGCGATGGACGCCTACAACCGCTACCTCACGGGCCAGATCGAGATGGCCGACTACGAGGCGGTCGTCGAGGACCTGCGCGGCCAGGGCCTGGACGACATCGAGGCGGAGTTCACCGCGGCCTACGCCAAGGTGAACGGCTGACCTTCCCGACGCGGTGAGCGGGCGTCCGGCCCCCGAGAAGGCTGGACGCCCGCCCGCCGCACCAGGCACCACCGAGAGGCAACACGTGCACACCCTCGACGAGACCCTCGCGACGACGACCCTGCAGGCCGCGATCGACGACGCCGCGGCGTCGGGCGGCGGCACTGTGGTGGTGCCCGCCGGGACCCACCGCACGGGCGCCCTGCGCCTGCGCTCGCACGTCGAGCTGCACCTCGAGGCGGGCGCGCGGCTCGAGTTCGTGCCCGACCCCGCGCTCTACCCGCCGGTCGAGGCCCGCTGGGAGGGAGCCAGCTCCACCATCCACCAGCCGTGCGTCTACGCGCACGGCGAGACCGACGTCGCGATCACCGGCCGCGGCACGATCGACGGCGGCGGCGCGGCCTGGTGGGACACGTTCCGCCACGACCGGGAGTCCCTCGCGCACCCGCGGCCCACGCTCGTCGGGATCCACGAGTGCACCCGGGTGACGATCCGCGACGTCACCCTCACGAACTCTCCCGCCTGGACCGTCCACCCGCTGCTGTGCGAAGACGTGAGCGTGTCCGGGGTGCGGATCCACAACCCCGCCGACTCGCCCAACACGGACGGCATCAACCCGGAGTCGTGCCGGAACGTGCGGATCAGCGACTGCCACATCGACGTCGGCGACGACTGCATCGCGATCAAGGCGGGCACCGAGCGCACCGCCGAGCGCGTGCCGTGCGAGAACATCACGATCACCGGCTGCACGATGGTGCACGGCCACGGCGGCGTGGTGCTCGGCAGCGAGATGAGCGGCGGCATCCGCAACGTCGTCATCACCGGCTGCGTGTTCTCCGGCACCGACCGCGGGATCCGGCTGAAGTCGCGCCGGGGGCGCGGCGGCGTCGTCGAGGACGTGCGCGTGGCGAACGTGATCATGGACGGGGTGCTGTGCCCGTTCGTGATCAACCCCTTCTACTTCTGCGGGCCCGACGGCAAGGAGCCGTGGGTCGGCGACCGGTCGCCGCACCCGGTGGACGACCGGACGCCCGCGTTCCGCCGGATCCACCTGGCCCATGTGACCGCCCGCGGGGTGCACGCCGCGGCGGCGCACCTGTACGGGCTGCCCGAGGCGCCGCTCAGCGAGATCACCCTCGACGACGTGGCGATCTCGTTCGCCGAGGACGCCGAGCCGGGCGTCCCCGCGATGGCGGCGGGCGTCGAGGCGGTGGCGCGGGCGGGCATCCGCGTCGGGTACCTGGCCGACTCCGCCTTCACCCGGGTGCGGGTGGTCGGGGCGGTCGGCCCCGAGGTGACGGCCGAGGCGAGCCCGACGCTGCGGCTCACCGACGTGACCGGCCGGATCGAGCGGGACGACACCGGCGTCTCCCGCGCGTCGAGCACGCCTGCGACGGAGCAGGCGACACGAGAGGAGCACCTCGCATGAGGAAGAACCTGTTCGTCAGGGGAGCGGCGGCGGCCGCGGTGGCCGCGCTCGCGCTGACCGCGTGCGGCAGCAACGGTTCGGGCGACGAGGGGGGCGAGGGCGGCGGCCCCATCACGTGGATGGCGACCCTGCACACGCCCGTGACGCCGGACGAGGGCGGCCCGATCCAGACCGCGCTGGAGGAGCACACCGGCGAGGACTTCAAGATCCAGTGGGTGCCGGCAGCCTCGTCGGCGGAGAAGCTCAACGCGGCGCTCTCGTCGGGCGCGCTCGCCGACATGGTGTCGATGGCGCCGGTCGACAGCTCGACCGTGCGGCAGTCGCTGACGTCGGGGATGTTCTGGGACGTGGAGCCCTATCTCGAGGAGTTCCCGAACCTCGCGAAGATCGACCCGCAGACGCTCGACGCGGCCCGCCTGGACGGCAAGCTCTACGGGGTCCCGTTCCAGAAGATCAAGGCGCGCTACGGGGTCGTCGTCCGCCAGGACTGGCTGGACAACCTGGGCCTGGAGACGCCGCACACGATCGAGGACCTGGAGAAGGTCGCGGTGGCGTTCACGAAGGACGACCCGGACGGCAACGGCAAGGACGACACCACCGGGTTCATCGACCGCGAGGAGAGCTTCGATCTGGGCTTCCGGTCCCTGTCGGGGTACTTCGGCGCCGGCGACGACTTCGAGGTGGACGACGCCGGGCAGGTGCGCTCGACGCTCGACGGCGACGCCTTCAAGCAGGCGATGGAGTGGTACCGCGGCGTGTACGAGCAGGGCGCGGTGAACCAGGAGTTCGTCACGATGCAGAAGACGAACCAGCAGGACGCCATCGCGCGCGGCAAGGGCGGCATCGTGGTCACGGGCCTGTTCGAGGCCAAGGGGTACCTCGCGCTCGCGCAGGACGCGGACCCGGAGACGCCCATGAAGTGGGCGCTCGTCAACGACATGACCTACCAGGACGTGCCCCGGCGGATCCTCACCGACACGGCCGGTGGGCTCGGCGGCTGGCTGTCCTTCCCCACGTCGGAGGTGAAGGACGAGGCCGAGCTGAAGCGGGTGCTCGGGTTCGCCGACAAGCTGCTGGACGAGGAGGCGTTCGGCCTCATGACCAACGGCGTCGAGGGCACGCACTTCTCGCAGGACGCCGACGGCGTGGTGACGATCGAGGACCAGACCGCCTGGGAGCAGGAGGTGCAGCCGTACTCGTCGTCGCGCCTGTCCGAGAAGGTCGTGACCTACAAGAGCACCGAGCCGTACGTCGACGAGGGCAACGAGAAGATGCTCGAGAACGAGCAGTACGCCGTCGTCAACCCGACGCAGTCCCTGTCCTCCGAGGCCTACGACCGGCAGTGGACCACGGTCCACGACGCGGCCAAGGACGCCTACAACAAGTACGTCGTGGGCCAGATCGAGATGGCGGACTACGAGGCCGCCATCGAGAAGCTCCGCGGCCAGGGCCTGGGCGACATCGAGCAGGAGCTCACGGCTGCGTACGCCGAGGTGAACGGCTGACATGGCCATGACCGAGACGCCCGCCCGCCGCGACGCCGGCGACGCCGCGCCCGAGCCCGCCGGTCCGGCTGGCACGATCCGGCGCACCGTCGAGCTCTGGGTGGCCGGGGTGGCGGCGGCCCTGACGACGCTCTCCCTCGGCGCGTTCACCCTCGTGGTGAACGGCGTCGACGAGGCGACGTTCGCCCACAGCCTCTACCCGTTGCTCGCCGACGGCGGCGTCGCCGGCGCGGCGGGCGTCCCGGTCGACGCGGCCTACGAGGCCACGCGCACGCTCGCGGCGTGGTTCAGCCTCACCGTGCCGGTCGTGCTCGGGCTCACCGTCGTCGGCTTCGCGCTCGCGCGCCGCCGCCCCGCCCGACGGACGACCGGGTGGTGGTTCCTCGCCGCCGGGCTCGCCTGCCTCCTCGGCAGCCAGCTCCTGCTGTACCCGATCGCCTTCGGCTTCTTCGTCACCGCGGGCCTCTTCGCCCTGCGCACGACCGACCAGCATTCCGACCAGCCCCGAACCGGGAGTTCCAGATGAGCAAGATCGCCGCGGCAGCACCCGCCGCACGGCCCCTCCGCAGCACGGGCCGGACCCGCAAGCCCTCGGTCGGGGTGCGCGTCTTCCAGGTCGTCAACGTGGTCGTCCTCACCGGCTTCGCGCTGCTGTGCCTGATCCCGTTCCTCAACGTGCTGGGCAGCTCGCTCGCCACCCCGGGCGAGATCGCCACCCGGCCGTTCATCCTCGTCCCGCACACGTTCACGCTCGACGCGTACCGGTACATCCTGTCGACGTCGACGATCTTCCAGGCGATGGGGGTCTCCGTCGTCGTCACCGTGGGCGGGACGTTCCTCAGCCTGCTGGTCACGGCGCTCATGGCGTACGCGCTGTCCAAGCGCTACCTCAAGGGCCGGCGGGTGATCAACTTCCTCGTCGTGTTCACGATGCTGTTCAGCGGCGGCATGATCCCCACGTTCATCGTGGTGCAGAAGCTGGGGCTCATCGACTCGCTGTGGTCGCTGATCCTCCCGGTGCTGATCAACGCGTTCAACTTCGTCATCATGCGCAGCTTCTTCCAGGGCATCCCGGACAGCCTGGAGGAGGCCGCGCGCATCGACGGCTGCTCCGACCTGGGGGTCTTCCTGCGGATCGTGCTGCCGCTGTCGCTGGCGTCGATCGCGACCATCGGCCTCTTCTACGCCGTGTACTACTGGAACACGTACCAGGCGGCCATCCTCTACATCAACGACTCTGAGAAGTGGCCCATCCAGGTGCTGCTGCGTCAGATCGTCATCGTCGCGTCCGGCATGAACGCGGACGAGAGCGCCGTCGACGTCGTCCCGCCCGCCCAGTCGGTGAAGATGGCGGTGATCTTCGTCGCGACGCTGCCGATGCTGCTGGTGTACCCGTTCATCCAGCGGTTCTTCGTCAAGGGCGCGCTGATCGGCTCGGTCAAGGGCTGACCCGATCGGGTGGTGTCAGCGGGCGTAGGCCGCGTGGAACGTCCACCGCGGGTCGAGCGTCTCGCCGAAGCCCTGCGACTGGACGGCGAGGGTGCCGTCGTCGGCCAGGGCCAGGCGGAGCCGGAGCGTGGCCAGCTCGTCGCCGTGGGTCCCCGCGCGCACGTCGAGGACGCCGGGGCCCGACCAGCCGGCGGTGACGACCGCCGGCTCGTCGCCGATCCGGGTCGTCAGCGGGTCGGCCGTGCCCAGCGCGATCGACCAGCCGTCGGACGACGCGATCGTGCCCCCGGCCGCGTCGACGTCGAGCGTGAGGTCCGCCGGACCCGAGCCCGGGGTGCGGCCGGCCCAGGTGCCGGCCAGCGGGCGCGCGTGCGCGGCGTCGTGCCCCGGCATGGGCCAGACGAGCGTCGTGACGGCGGCCCCCGCCGGGGGCGCGTCGGCCTCCCCGCCCGCCCGCACCAGCTCGCGCGCGGACCCGACGAGGTGGTCGAGGACGAGGTCGAGCAGCTTCTGGTCGCCGCTCGCCGCGGCCTGCGAGTCGGCGGTGACGACCACGGTGACCCGCAGCTCGGGGTCGCCGTAGACGATCTGCCCGCCCATCCCGAACATCAGCCAGCCGCCGGCGGGCGGCAGCCACAGCTGGTACCCGTACGCCGCGCGGAACGGCCCGCCCCAGGTCTGCGTGGCGGGGTCCGACTGCGGTGACGTCGCGGCCGCGAGGAACTCGCCCGGGAGCAGCCGCGCGCCGTCGTGCACGCCGCCGTCGTTGAGCAGCCGGGCCAGGCGGGCCAGGTCGTCGGGCGTGCAGATCAGGCCGGAGCCGCCGTGGCTGAAGCCGTCCGGGCCGGGCAGGAAGCGTAGGCCGGGGGAGATGCCGAGCGGGTCGAGCACCCGCGGGCGCAGGTAGTCGGCGAGCGTGCCGCCCGTGGTCCGCTCCACGAGCGCGGCCAGCGTGTACGACGCGCTGGTGTCGTACGTGAACAGGGTGCCCGGCGGGTGCGTGGGCTCGACGCGGAAGTACGACTCCAGCCAGCCGCCCCCGCGCACCTTGTACGTCGTCGAACGGTGCGGGCCGACCATCGCGAGCATGTGCCGCAGCGTCGTGGCCTCGAGCCACGGGTGGACGGGGTGGCCGTCGACCAGGTCCGGGAAGTGCTTCACCACGGGGTCGTCGAGGGAGACGCGCCCCTCCGCGGCGAGGAGCCCGATGGCCAGGCCCGTGACCGTCTTGGACACCGAGTACATCCGCTGCGGGACGTCGTGGCCGCGGGTCGGGGCGGCGGCGGAGACAGGTCGGTCGTCGCCCACGCGCACGTCGACGGTGTGCAGGGCGATGTCGAGCGCGGCGGCGCGCTCGACGAGCGGGTCCAGGATCATGACGCCAGCCTAGTAACCGCTTTCCCGTCGTGGCCAGGGCCCTCGCCGCACCCGACGGGTCGCGGCGAGGGCCTGCGGCTCAGGTCAGGTCGCGGACTGCGGCGTACTGCTCGCGGACGACCGGGTGCGGGTCGGCGTCGAGGGTCGTGGCGACCGTCGTCGACCAGGCCGGCGCGGCGAGGTCCGGGGAGGTCGCGGCCGCGAGCACCCACGCGGCCTGGCGCGCGGCGCCGTCGGCCACGTACTCGCCCGGCTCGGGCACGCCGATCGCGAGGCCGAAGACCTGCGTCGCGACCTGCTGCACCGCGGGGGACTGGGCGGCGCCGCCGATGAGCATGACGCGCTCGATGGGCACGCCCTGGGCGCGCAGCGCGTCGAGGCCGTCGGCCAGGCCGCAGAGCATGCCCTCCACGTAGGCGCGCGCGAGGTGCTCGCGGGTGGACGTCGCGAGGCGGACGCCGTGCAGGGTGCCGGTGGCGTCGGGACGGTTGGGGGTGCGCTCGCCCTCGAGGTACGGGACGAGGACGAGGCCGTCGGCGCCCGGGGGCGCGGCGAGCGCGAGGTCGGCGAGCTCGTGCACGTCGACGTCGAGCACCGCGCGGGCGGCGTCGAGCACGCGGGCGGCGTTGAGGGTGACGGCGAGCATGAGCGCGTTGCCGGTGGCGTCCGCGAAGCCGTTGATGGCGCCGGAGCCGTCGGCGGTGCGCGTCGGCGCCACCGCGGACACGACGCCCGACGTGCCGATCGAGATCGCGATGTCGCCAGGGGTCATGCCGAGCGCGAGGGCCGCGGCCGCGTTGTCGCCGGCGCCCGGCCCGATGAGGGCGCCGCCCTCGACGTCCGCGCCGGCGACCGACGCGTGCGCCACGCCGCCCGCCTCCGCCGGGCCGAGCACGCGGGGCAGCGTGACGTCGTCGCGCCCCAGGGCGAGCGTCAGCAGGTCGGGGCGGTACGCGCCCTTCCCGCCGTCGCCCTCTGCGTCGTAGTAGCCGGTGCCGGACGCGTCGGAGCGGTCCGTGACGAGCGCGTCGAGCCGCGGCCCGAGCGGCGACTCGCCCTCGGGGCCGTAGCCGGCGATGCGCCAGGTCAACCAGTCGTGGGGGAGAGCGACGGCGGCGACGCGCGCCGCGTTCTCGGGCTCGGCGTCGCGCAGCCAGCGCAGCTTGGTGACGGTGAGGGACGCGACGAGCACCGACCCGACGGCGTCGGCCCAGGCCTGCGCGCCGGCCTCGCGGTCGCCGTCGCCGAGCTCGGCGATCAGGTCCTCGGCCGCGGCGGCGGAGCGGGTGTCGTTCCAGAGGATGGCGTCGCGGACCACGCGGCCCTCGGCGTCGAGCGCGACGAGGCCGTGCTGCTGCCCCCCCACCGCGAGTGCGGCGACGTCGTCGAGGCCCCCGGCCTCCTGTGCCGCGGCGAGGAACGCGTCCCACCAGTGCTGCGGGTCGATCGACGTGCCGTCGGGGTGCTTGGCGGTGCCGGAGCGCACCAGGGCGCCGGTCTCGGCGTCGCGGACGACGATCTTGCAGGACTGCGTGGACGTGTCCACGCCGGCGACGAGGGGCATCGTTGCTTCCTTCTCGGGTCGTTCAGTGTCGTGGGTGGGATCGTGGCCCGGTTTGGGCACGCAAAAGGGCCAC
>NZ_JBHTVZ010000034.1:0-18375 GCF_042792715.1 Isoptericola sp. NPDC056618
ACCGACCCTTCCAGCAAGCGATCTCTCGCGTCATCGGGTCCGATGACGCGAGAGATCGCTTGCTGGAAGGGGTGATCAGCGGCGGTCCTCCTTGAGGACGGCGAGCCGCTGCCGGTACTCGGCCTCGTCGATCTCTCCCCGGGCGTAGCGCTCGCCCAGGACGTCGACGCCGCCCGCACCGCCACGGGCCCACGGCGGGCCGTACCGCCGCGCGCGGCGGGCGACGAGGAACACGACGGTGGCGAAGAGCAGGAACCACAGGATCGGGAAGACGATCCACCAGCCCGGCCCGCCGCCGGCGGCGTACGGGTGCCCCATCTCGGCTGCGGAGGCGACCGCAGGGGCGGCGATCGCGGTGGCGGTGGTGAGCATCGAGGACTCCTCGTGACGGTGGGCCCGCCCGGTGCGAACCCGTCGCCACCACCGTCGCCCGGTGGGGTGGGCCCCGTCGTCAGCCCCTCGTGCCGACCTGCGTCGTCCCGTCGTGCCGCCCGCGCGGGCCCGCGTGCCCGTGCGGAGCGCGGGTCAGCCGGTCCAGCCGGGGCGCACGACGCCGCCCTCGTACGCCGCGACGACGAGCTGCGCGCGGTCGCGGGCACCCAGCTTCGCCATCACCCGGGAGACGTGCGTCTTGACGGTCGACTCGGACAGGTAGAGGGCGCGCGCGATGTCGTCGTTGGACAGGCCGCCGGCCACCTCGACGAGCACCTCGCGCTCGCGGGCCGTGAGGTCGTCGAGGCCGGGCGGCGGCGGCACGTCGCGGGTGGCGTCGGCGACCCGGGCGAGCAGGCGACGGGTGACGCCGGGGGACAGCAGGGCATCGCCGGCCGCCGCCACGCGTACCGCGCGTACGAGGTCGGCGGGCTCCGTGTCCTTGACGAGGAAGCCGCTCGCGCCGCCGCGGATGGCCTCGGCCACGTACTCGTCCAGCTCGAACGTCGTCACGACCACCACGTGCACGCCGCCAGCACCCGGGTCGGCGACGATGCGCCGGGTCGCCTCCAGCCCGTCCGCCCCGGGCATCCGCACGTCCATGAGCACGACGTCGGGCCGCAGCTGCAGCGCGAGGCGCACGGCCTCGTCGCCGGTCGCGGCCTCGCCCACGACGGTCATGTCGGCCTCGGCGTCCAGCAGCGCGCGGAAGCCGCCGCGCACCAGCGCCTGGTCGTCGGCGAGCAGCACCCGGATCATGCGTCCTCCTGCGTGGTGTCGGACGTGCGTGGTGCCCGGGGACGCTGAGCGTCTGACAGGTCGGCGGGCAGCGGGATCGTCGCGGCGACGGCGAACCCGCGTGCGGCGGGCCCGGCGGCGAGCGACCCGCCCGCGCCCTCGACCCGCTCGCGCATCCCGCGGAGCCCGTAACCGACTCCGTCCCCGTCGTGCGCACCGACCGGGCCGCCGTCGTCGTCCACCGTGACGCGCAGCAGGTCGTCGTCGCGGGCGACGCGCACGACGACGGTCCGCGCCCGCGGCGCGTGCCGGCCCACGTTGGTGAGCGACTCCTGCACCACGCGGTACGCCACGCCCGCGACGTGCCCGGGGACGGCCCCCGGCGGCCGCAGCGCCGGGTCGACGTCGAAGCGCACGGCCACGCCGCGGGCCCGCAGCGGCTCCGCCAGGCGGGGGAGGGCGGCGAAGTCCCAGGTGGGCGTGCGCGGCTCGGGGGCGTCGGTCGGCGGGGTGACGCCGTCGCCCTCTCCGCGGACGACGCCGAGCACGGCGCGCACCTCGTCGAGCGCGTCGCGGCTCGTGGTCTTGATGGACGCGAGCGCGGAGCGCGCCTGGTCGACGTCGCGGTCCAGGAGGTGCAGGCCGACGCCCGCCTGCACGTTGATCGCGGACAGGGAGTGGGCGAGCACGTCGTGCAGCTCGCGAGCGATGCGGAGGCGCTCGGTGGCGACGGCGGTCCGCTCCCGGTCCGCGCGGGCGGCCCGCCAGGCGGCGGCCCGCGCCAGCCGTTCGCGGACGCCCGTGGCGACCAGCAGGGCGACGGCGGTCCAGGCGGCACCGCCGAGCAGGCCGCCGACGCGGGAGCCGTCGTCGCGCAGGGCGGCCGCGCCCACCACGACGCCCCACATCAGCAGCGCCCCCGACCAGGCGACGACCCGCGCCCGGGCGGGGGGCCCGGTGAGGAGCACCATGACCAGGACGCCGACCGTGCCGCCCAGCGCCGGCCCCCAGGCGTAGCCGAGCGCGAGGTACGTGCCGACGGCTCCGACCGCGAGCAGCACCGCGAGGACCGGCCGCCGGGGCAGCGTGAGGAGCACGACCGGCCCGACGAGCGCGAGCAGCAGCCCCAGCGCGTCGACGTCGCGCGCCCCGGGCTGCCAGTGCGACGCCCCGAACGTCCCGACCGTCACGACGACGGCCAGCGCCACCGCGAGGAACAGCCGGGGGCGCCACCGGTCGAGCGGGCCGCGGTCCATGCCCGGCACGCTACGCCGCGGCGCCCTCCCGCGCGTCCGCCCGGGGTGCCGTACCGGGTCGTCCCGGGGGACCATCCGCCCCCGGGCGGGCACCCACCCGGGGCGTCGCCGGCCGGTCCCGGGCGAGCAGCACGGCGCCGAGGACCAGGGCGATGCCGAGCACCGCCGCCGGCGTCAGGGCCTCGCCCAGCACGACGACCGCGAGGACGGCGGCCCCCACGGGCTCCAGCAGCGAGAGCAGCGCCGCCGACGTGGCGCCGACGCCGCGCTGCAGCCCGGCGTAGAACGCCAGGTAGCCGACGGCGGTCTGCACGAGGGCGAGGAAGGCGAGCGTCCACCACGCGGTGGCGTCGAGGGAGCCGAGGGCGAGGCCTGCACCGGCTGCGGGCAGCAGCGACACGAGCCCCGCCAGCGTGAACGACGTCCCGAGCAGCGGGGCCGGGCCCAGCCCCGGCAGCACGCGCCGGTTGACCACGGTCGTCGCCGCGAACGCGACGGCGGCCACGAGCGCGAGGGCGAGGCCCCACGCCAGGTCCCGGGTCGTGCCCGCGACGGGGTGCACGCCGCTGACGAGCGCGAGCCCGACGACGGACGTCGCGAGCGCCGCGAGCACCGTGACGCGCGGGAGCCGGCGCGCGCGGACGGCGGAGCGGGCCGTCACGACCAGCGGCGCCGCGCCCAGGGCGACCACGGTCGCGACGGCGACGCCCACGTGCGCGACGGACTGGAAGTAGGCGGCCCCGAAGACGGCGGTGAGCGCGGCGGTGAGCGCGACGTGCCGGGCGGAGGCACGGGTCAGCGGGACGCGCCGGAGCTGCCCGGTGGCCGCGGTGACCGCGAGCACGGCCAGGCCGCCGCCGAGCAGGCGCAGCGCGGAGACCGCGGTGGGTGGCATCGCGCTGTGGGCGCCGATCGTCGCGGCCGCGACCCCGCCCGTGCCCCAGAGCAGCGCGCCCGCCGCGACGAGGGCGGCGCCGGCTCGGGCCGGGACGTGCCCGCGTACGGGTCGGGGCGGGAGGGTCGACGTCAGCACCGGCCCATCGTGCGCAGGAGCGGTGCTGCAGATCAATCGAAGTTCGCCGAGGTCTGCCTTAAGATTTTCCGATGCACCACGGTTCTCCGATGCACCTGGACCCGCGCCGGCTGTCCACCCTCCTCGCCGTGCACCGGTACGGCGGCATCGTGGCCGCCGGTGAGGCGCTCGGCGTCTCCCCGTCGGCGGTCTCGCAGCAGGTGGCGCGCCTCGAGGCGGAGTCCGGGCAGCGGCTCGTGGACCGGCAGCCGGCGGGGGCCGTCCTCACGCCCGCCGGCCGGCTGGTCGTCGCGGCGGCGGAGCGCATCGAGGCCGAGCTCACCGACACGCGTCGGGCCCTCGCGGAGCTCGCGGGCGAGCCGAGCGGGACGGTCGTCGTCGGGGCGTCGCCCACCCTGGTCGGCGGCCTCCTCGCGCCCCTCGCCGGGCGGCTGGCGCGCACCGCCCCCGGTCTCGACGTCCACCTGTGCCAGACGGAGGGGGAGGCCGCGCAGCGGGACCTGCGCCGCGGCGACCTCGACCTGATCCTCACCGAGACCGAGAGCGCCATCGGGCGGACCACCCCCGCGGGGATGCGCGACGTGCCGGTCCTGGACGAGCCGTGGCTGGTCGTGCTGCCCGCCGACCGCCCCGCGCCCGAGCGGCTGACCGACCTGCGGCACGCCACCTGGCTCGGGGCGGAACCGGGGCACGCCGCCGACCGCGCGGTGCAGCGCGCGCACGCCGCCTCGGGGGCGACGACGCCGCTGACGCACCGGTACGACGACTACGCGGTCGCCCTCGCGCTGGTCGCCGCCGACCTCGGCGTCGCCGTCGTCCCGGCGCTCGCGGCGGGGGACCTCCTGCCCGACGCCGTGCAGGTCGTCGCGCTGCCGGGGCTGGGGACGCGACAGATCGTCGCCCGGCACCGCACGACCGGCGGCGCGCCCGGGCCGGCGACCCTCGCCGTGCTCGACCAGGTGGTCGCCGCGGGCAGGTCCGTCGCGGCGGCCGTGACGGACGTCCGCGGGTAGCCGCCCGGGTGTCGGGGCCCGGCGCTACCGTCGTCGCGTGGTCACCGACCGAGCCGCGGGCGCGCCCGTACGGCTGACGCGAGACCAGGCCCGCCGCATCGCGGTGCGAGCCCAGCTGCTCGACGCCCACCGCCCGGACGACCTCCTCGCGACGGTCGACCACCTGATGGTGCTCCCGGTCGACCCGACCGCGGTCGTCGCACCCGCCGTCGACCTCGTGCCGTGGTCGAGGCTCGGCCGCGCGACGTGGCCCGGCGCCGTCGAGGACGCGCTCGCCGACCGGATGCTCTTCCGCCTCGGCGGCACGGTGCGGCCGACGGAGGACCTGCCCCTGTACCTCGAGCAGATGCGCCGGTGGCCGTTCGGGGACTGGCGCTCGAGCTGGTTCCACGACAACGCGCCGTTCCTCGACGACGTCCTGCGCCTGCTCGAGGCCGAGGGGCCGCTCGTCGCCCGCGACGTCCCGGACACCAGCGTGCGGCCCTGGCGCTCCTCCGGCTGGACCGGGCACCGCAACGTCACGCAGATGCTGGAGTTCGCGAGCCTGCACGGCGACGTCGCCGTCTGCGGGCGGAGGGGCCGCGACCGGCTGTGGGACCTGGCCGAGCGCGTGTACCCGGACGTCGAGCCGCTGCCGCGCCCGGAGGCGGCGCGCGCACGGGTCGCGCGCCGCGTGCGGGCGCGGGGGATCACCCAGGCCCGCCTGCCCGGTCTGCCGGGGGACGAGGACTACGTGGACCTGGCGGGCACGCCGGCCACGGTGGAGGGCACCGAGCGGACGTGGCTCGTGGACCCGGCGGCCCTCGACGCCGTCGACCAGCCGTTCGAGGGGCGCACCGCGGTGCTCTCGCCGTTCGACGCGCTCGTGCACGACCGCGTCCGGCTGCTGGAGGTCTTCGACTTCGACTACGTGCTCGAGATGTACAAGCCGCGCGACCGGCGCCGCTGGGGCTACTTCGCGCTGCCCGTGCTGCACGGGGACCGGTTCGTCGGCAAGGTCGACCCCACCGCCGACCGGGAGGCGGGCGTGCTCCGGGTGGACGCGATCCACGAGGACCTGCCGTTCGACCCCGACGTGTCGCAGGCGGTGCGTGCCGAGCTCGCGGACCTCGCCGCGTGGCTCGGGCTCGACGACGTCTCCCTCTGACCACTCCCTCCGACCGGTCCCCCGGACCGGGTCCGCACCGTCCGTCCGGCCCGGGCGGATGAGAGTCCTCTCATCGACGTCTCACCGCGGTCACGCGCGCGACCGCTCGGATGGCGACGTGCCGACCAGCCCCGCCCCGACCAGCCCCGCCCCGACCCGGCCCGCGGACCACCGCGCCTGGCTCGACCTGCTCACCGGTGACGAGGCGGAGGGCGTCCTGGGCGCGGCGCTCGCGGCCGACGGCGCCACGCTCGAGTCGTGGTCGGTGCGGCAGGTGCACGCGCGCCCCGGGGCCGAGGTGACCGTGGCGTACGACGTCGTGGCGGGGCGCGAGGTCGGTGGCCGCACGATCCGCGGGCCGGAGCACCTGTTCGCGACGAGCGCCCGCGCGTCCGCGTTCCGCCGCGCCCGCGGCGACCACCGGGACCGTACCGACGGTGCCGACCGTGCCGACCGTGCCGACCGGGACGGCGGCCTCGGCCCCGGCGTCGTGCGCCTCGACGACGGCGGGCGCTCGGTGCACGTGTGGCGCCACCCGCACGACCCGGCACTGCCCGGTCTGGCGGCGGGCAGCACGCCCGACCGGGTCGCGGAGCGGCTGCGGGCGACGGGCGCCCACGCCCCGCTGCTGTCCCTGGAGACGGTCACGTACCGGCCGCTGCGCCGGGCCGTGCTGCGGGCGCGCACCGCCGACGGCGCCGCGTACGTCAAGGTCGTGCGTCCGGCGCGCGTCGACGATCTCGTGCGGCGGCACGCGCTCTTCGCCGCGCGTCCGGGCGGCGTGGCCGCGCCGCGGGTCCGGTCCTGGTCCGCCGACGGCGTCGTCCTGCTCGACGAGGTGCCGGGGGAGTCCGTCGCGGAGCTCGTCGCGCGCACGCCTGCCGCCGACCAGCCCGCGTGCGTCGACCCGGCGGAGCTGCTGCGGGTCGCGACCTCGCTGCCGCGCGCAGGCCTCGCCCTGCCGCGCCGCCCGGCCTGGGCCGACCGGTCGGCCCACTACCTCGGCGCGCTCGCCATCGTGCACGGGGTCGACGCCGCCCGGCTCGCCGCGCTGCGCGAGGCGATCGGCACCGTCGTCGCCGCGGGCGACCCCGGCCCGCTCGTGGTGACGCACGGCGACCTGCACGCCGCCAACCTGCTGCTGGAGCCCGTCGTCGGCGCCGGGGACCACCCGCGCGTCGGAGCCGTGCTCGACGTCGACACGCTCGGCCCGGGGCACCTCGTCGACGACCTGGCGTGCGCCGTCGCCCACCTGGCGGTGCTGCCCTCGCTCGACCCGGCCGCGTACGCGGGCGTGGGCGGGCTGGTGGACCGCTGCCTCGACGTCTTCGGCCGCGCGGTGGAGCCGACCCTGCTCCGCGCCCGGGCGGCGTCCGTCGTCGTCTCGCTCGCCGCGGGTGCCGAGGACGCGGCGGCCGCCGGGGCGCTCCTCGACGTCGCCGAGCGCCTCGCCACGGACGCGGCCGCAGTCTGAGAACCCTCTCATCCACGCCTCCCGGCCCTCTCACGGTGGCCTCGGAGGCTGGGAACCAGTCGGCGGGAGAAGCCCGCCGGGAACCACGCACCACCCGCACCGACGAAGGAGCAGCACCATGAAGGCACGCAGCGCATGGATCGTCACCGGCGCGCTGGGCGCGGTCGGCCTGGGGGCCGGCGTCGCCGCGGCCCAGGGCACGTTCGACCGCACGCCGAGCGACGCGGTCGTGGCCGACGCCGTCCAGGTGGGCGACGACGGGGCCTCGTCGACGGCGTCGGCCACGGCGTCGTCCGCGAGCCCGTCGCCCGCGGCGGTGCAGAACGGCACGTCCATCACCACCGTGACGGCGGGATCGGTCGCCACGCCGACGACGACGCCCACGACGCAGACCGCGAACACGGCGCCGTCCGCCCAGTCCGCGCAGACCGCTCAGACGGCCCCGACCGCGCAGACCGCGGCGTCCCCGGTCAGCCCGGTGACCCCGCAGTCGGCGAAGACCGCCCCGACGGCGGCCTCCACGGACTGACCCCCCGGCAACGCATCGAGCGTGCTGAATTGGGTGACAAAAAACACCGGGGGGGGGTGGGTAAGCAACCGGGGGGGGGGGGGGGCCCGGGGGGGGGACGCGCGGGCCACCCCCCCCCCCGCGGGGCCCCCCCCCTGCCCCCCCCCCCCCAACCTGATCGCGTTTTCTTCAAACACAACAACCCCCTGGTCGTGAGGATCGATTCAGCACGCTCGATGCGTTGCGCCCGGGTTCAGGCCAGGCGGTACCCCATGCCGCGCACGGTGACGAACCGCTCGGCGCCGAGCTTGTTGCGCAGGTAGCGGACGTACACGTCCACCACGTTGGAGCCGGGGTCGAAGTCGTACCCCCACACACGCGAGAGCAGCTGCTCGCGGCTGAGCACCTGCCCGGCGTTGCGCAGGAACGCCTCGGCGAGCGCGAACTCGCGCGCGGACAGGTCCACCTCGACGCCGGCGGCGGTGGCCCGGCGGGTGCGCAGGTCGAGGCTGAGGTCGCCGTGGCTGAGCACCGTGACCTCGCCCGCCGGCTCGGCCCGCAGGCGCAGCCGGATGCGCGCCAGCAGCTCCTCGAAGCGGAACGGCTTGGGCATGTAGTCGTCGGCGCCGCCCTCGAGGCCGGCCACCGTGTCCGCCACGGAGGTGCGCGCGGTGAGGATGATGACCGGCAGGGTCACCTTGGCCTCGCGCAGCCGGCGCAGCACGGTGAACCCGTCCTGGTCGGGGAGCCCGAGGTCGAGCACCATGAGGTCGAAGTCGCCCGACGACGCGAGGTCGAACGCCTCCCGCGCGGTCGCGACCGTGGTGCTCGCGTAGCCGGAGGCGCGCAGCCCCTTGGCGACGAACGACGCGATCCGCGTCTCGTCCTCGGCGATGAGGATCTGGCTCACGTGGCGGGTCCTTCCCGGTCGGGGGCGGTGCGCGGGGGCAGCTCGGGCGTGGGGGCGGAGCGCGCGGTCGGCGCGGTCCGGCCGACCGGGGGCACGGCGCGGCCGGGGGTCGGGTCCGGGCCCGCGTCCGGTACGGGCAGCACCGGCACGACGACCGCGAACGTGGAGCCCCGGCCCGGGGCGGACTCGACCGTCACCTCGCCGCCGTGCCCCTCGGCGATGGCGGCGACGATCGCCAGGCCGAGCCCGGAGCCCTCCCGCCGCTCGCCGTCGTGCTCGCCGCGCGCGAAGCGGTCGAAGATGCGTTCCAGGTCGTCGGGCCCGATGCCGACGCCCTCGTCGCGCACCCACAGGCGCACGCGTGCGCCGTCCGGCGTCGTGCGCGACCCGATCGCCACCACGGAGCCGGGCGCGGAGAACTTCACCGCGTTGGCGGCGAGCTGCAGCCAGGCCTGGGTGAGGCGCTGCGCGTCCGCCATGGTGCGGGCGTCGGTGCGCGAGTCGACCAGCCAGGTGCGCTCGCCCAGCGTGCGCGCCTTGTCGAGCACGTCGTCGGTGAGCCGGCCCAGCTCCACCGGCGCCGGCCGCACGAAGTCGGGCTGCCCGACGGTCGCGAGGGTGACCAGGTCGTCGACGAGGCGGTGCATCCGGTCGAGCTCGTCGAGGGCGAGCACCCGCGTCTCGGCGGCGTCCGCGGGGTCGGCGGTGTCCATCAGCTCGAGGTGCCCGCGCACGATCGTCAGCGGGGTGCGCAGCTCGTGGCCGACGTCGTCGAGCAGGCGGCGCTGGGACTCGAACGAGCCCTCGAGCCGGTCGAGCATCCCGTTGAAGGCGCGGGTGAGGTGGGTGAGGTCGTCGTTGCCGGACTCCGGGATCCGGGCGGACAGGTCCGACTCGCCGATCTGCTGCGCGGTGCGCGCGAGCATCCGGATCGGTCGCAGCAGGCGCCCGGCGAGCAGCCACCCGACGACCCCCGTCACGAGCAGCGCGGCGAGCGCGACGAGGAGGTAGCCGCGGAAGACGGCCTGCGTCTCGGCGTGCTCGGCGTCCCGGTCGTAGGCGAGGACGAGGGCGGCGGGATCGCCCGACGCCGTCACCGGGGCGACGGGCGCGACGAGCACCCGGTAGTCGGTCGTCGAGGTGCCGATCGTGCGCAGCACGGCGGTCTCCGACGTGAGCAGCGGGGTCACCGCCGCGACGAGCTCGGGGTCGTCCTGCAGGTGCACCTCCACGGCCTGCTGGGAGACGAGCGGCCGCTTGCCGGTGCGCAGGCCGAGCACGCCCTCGTGCCGGGCGGGCACGTCGAGCTGGATGGCGGCGATCACCACCTCCTCCGCGGAGGAGAACGGGTCGCCGGTCACGGGGTCGACCCCGGACGCGCCCAGGGTCTGCAGCTCCTGCGCGCTCTCGGAGAGGTCGGCGTCGATGCGGTCGTCCACGTGGTCGTACGTGAGGAGGTACGCGGTGGCCCCGGCCAGCGCGAGCGCGAGCGCGGTGAGGGCGAGGAGGACGGCCAGGATGCGCGTGCGGACGGTGGGCCCGCCCTGGGGCCGCGGGGCTCGCGCCATCAGTCGTCCTTGTCCGTGTCGGGGGCGTCGTCATCGTCGTCCGGGCCGTCGTCGTCATCGTCGTCGGGCCCGTCGTCGTCATCGTCGTCGTCCGTGGGCGGGACGGGCGCGACGCCGCCGTCGTCGGACGTGCGCGTCGGCGTGGGCGAGGGGCTCCCGGACGGCGACGGCGTCGGGTCCCCGGACGGGTCGGGCGTCGGCGACGCCGGGTCGGGCGTGGGGGAGACGACCACCACGCCGCCCACGTCCCGGTCCTCGGGCTCGGACGACAGGGCGGCGGCGAGGACCCCGCCGATCAGCGCGACCAGCGCCACCCCGAGCACCCAGGGCACCGCGGCGCGCCACCGACGTCCGGACCGTTCAGCCATGCCCGGATCATCCCGCGGGCGGATGAGACGCAGATGAGAGCGCGTCGGCCCCGGCGCCCGCTCCCGGGTCCGGCGCCGCGAGCCAGGTGTCGATCTCGGCGAGCAGGCGGCGCCGCGTCCCCTCCGCGGCGCGGCTCGCGCGCACCGACGACCGCGCCAGGTCTGCCAGCTCGGCGTCGGTGAACCCGTGCACCTCGCGCGCGGCGACGTACTGGTCGAGCAGCCGGGAGGAGAAGAGCAGGGGGTCGTCCGCGCCGAGCGCGACGCGGGCCCCGGCCTCGACCAGGGGCCGCAGCGGCACCTGGGACGTGTCGGCGTAGACGCCGAGGCCGACGTTCGAGGCGGGGCACACCTCCAGGGCGACCTCGCGCTCCACGAGCTCGGCGAGCAGCGCCGGGTCCTCCCCGGCACGCACCCCGTGGCCCAGCCGGTCGGGGTGCAGGGCGTCGACGACGTCGCGCACGTGCGACGGCCCGAGCAGCTCGCCGCCGTGCGGCACCGACGCCAGGCCGGCGCGGCGCGCGATCCGGAACGCGGCGGCGAACTCCGCGGTGTCGCCGCGCCGCTCGTCGTTGCTCAGCCCGAAGCCCACCACCTCGCCGGGTCCCTCGCCCGCGTACCGGGCCGCGAGGCGGGCGAGCGTGCGTGCGTCCAGCGGGTGCCGCATCCGCGAGGCGGCCACGACCACCGCCACCTCGACGCCGTGCGCGGCGCTCGCGGCCCGCGCGGCGTCGAGCACGATCTCGACCGCCGGCGTGATGCCCCCGACGAACGGCGCGTACGACGTCGGGTCCACCTGGATCTCGAGCCGTCGCGACCCCTCGGCGGCGTCGTCCGCCGCGGCCTCGTCGACCAGGCGGCGCATGTCCGCCTCCGAGCGCACGCACGCGCGGGCCGCGTCGTAGAGGCGCTGGAAGCGGAACCAGCCGCGCTCGTCGGCCGGCACCCGCAGCGGGTCGCCGTCCAGCAGGGCGCCGGGCAGCCGCACGCCGTGCCCGACCGCCATGTCGCGGAGGGTGGGCACCCGCATCGACCCCGTGAAGTGCAGGTGCAGGTGGGCCTTGGGGAGCTTCGCCAGATCGCGCACGGCGCCAGTCTGCCCCGACTTCGCGGGCGACGGCCCGGTCAGGGCAGCCAGCCGCGCTCGCGGGCCACGGTCACGGCGGCCGTGCGGTCGTCGACGCCCAGCTTCGCGAACGCCCGCAGCAGGTGCGTCTTCACCGTGGCCTCCGCGATGAACAGCTCCCGCCCGACGGCGGCGTTGGACAGGCCGCGCGCCACCAGGCCCAGCACCTCGGCCTCGCGCGCGGTGGGCCGCTCCGCCGCGGTGCGCACGCTCGTCACGAGCCGGGTCGCGACGCCCGGCGCCAGCACCGTCTCGCCGCGCGCGGCGGCGCGCACGCCCGCCACGAGCTCGTCCCGCGGGGTGTCCTTGAGCAGGTAGCCCGTCGCCCCCGCCTCGACCGCGCGCAGGATGTCGGCGTCCGTGTCGTACGTCGTGAGGACGACGACGCTCGGCCCGGCGCCGCGCGACGCCCCGACGATGCGCGCCGTCGCGCCCACGCCGTCGAGGCGCGGCATGCGCAGGTCCATGAGCACGACGTCGGGCGCCAGCTCGCCGGCCAGCGCCACCGCCACCTCGCCGTCCGGGGCCTCGCCCACCACCTCGACGTCGGGCTCGCCGTCGAGCATCCCGATGATCCCCGAGCGCACCACCGGGTGGTCGTCGGCGACCAGCACGCGCACCGTCGCGCCCGTCCCCGGGCCCGTCACGCCGCACCGCCCGAGACCGGCACGTGCACCTCGACGCGCGTGCCGCCGCCCTCGCCGGGCTCGACGGCGAGAGTGCCGCCCACCGCGGACACCCGCTCGCGCATCCCGGCCAGCCCGAGCCCGTCGACCTGGCCGGGCGGCAGGCCGCGGCCGTCGTCGGTCACCTCGAGCCGGACGTCGGGCGCCCCGAAGTCGGCGTCGCGCGTCAGCCGGATCGTCACGCTCCGGGCCCCGGCGTGCCGCCGCACGTTCGCCAGGGCCTCCTGCGCCGCGCGCAGCAGCACCACGTCGGCGGCCGCGTGGCCGGTGGCGCCGCCGGCGCGGGCCGGGGCCGTCGCGCCGGCCACGTCCAGCAGCACGGGCGTGCCCGTCTCGGCGGTGAACCGGTCGGCCAGCCGGCGCAGCGCCTCGGCGAGCGTCGAGCCCTGCAGGGGCACGGGCGCGAACGCGGCGACGAGTGCGCGGGCCTCCGCGAGGTTGTCCCGCGCGGTCTGCTCCACGACCACGAGCCGCTCGCGGGCACGGTCCTGCTCGCCCCGGTCGAGGGCCGCCGTCGCCGCCTGCGCCTGCGTCACGACGCTCGTGAAGCCCTGAGCCAGCGTGTCGTGGATCTCCCGGGCGATGCGCTCGCGCTCCGCCGTCACGCCCGCGGCGTGGTGCGACTCCGCGAGCTCCGCCTGGGCCCGGCGCAGCTCGTGCAGCAGGCGAGCGCGCTCCTCCGAGCGGCGCATCGTCGCGGCGAACCAGAGCCCGAGCAGCACGGAGAACGCGATCGCGATGCCCATCTGCGGTGCGGCCTCGATCAGCGTCGGGACGTCGAACCCCTGCTGGGCCGCGATGGCGAACGTGGTCGCGACGCCGAGCGCGACGCTCGCCACGACGGCGCGGCGCGGCGGCTCCAGGAGCATCCAGAGCTGCGTGAACGACGCGAACAGCAGGAACGTGGCCAGGCCGCCCTGGGCGACGGCGACCGCGGTCGCCACGATCAGCACGACCGTGTAGGCCAGCGCCCGACGCTGGTCGCGGCTGCGCGCCGCGGGGGCGCCCCACACCGCGTACGCGACGAGCATCACCGCCATCGCCGCGTACGCGGTCCACAGCCCGCGGGCGTCGGTGTCCCCGCCGAGCGCCATCGCCGAGGCGGTGAGCAGCACGATGAGCACGAACCCGACGTCCCACCACACGACCTGCCGGTCCCAGGGGTCGGCCGTCACCCGGGCGAGCTCGTCGTCGGCCCCGGGGTCCGCCGCGGTGCCGCCCCCCGTGCCGGGGGCGTCGTCAGCCGTCGTCACGGCGCCGCCACCGGAAGGTGCGCACCCCGACGACGAGCCCCACGATCAGCCATGCGACCAGTACAGCAGCGGTCGCGGGGTGCTGCCAGGACCCGCTCGTCTCGAGCGCGGCCATCTCCTCCGGGAGGAACACGGACCGCATGCCCTGCGCGATCCACTTGAGGGGGAACACCGAGGCGAGGGTCTGCATCCATCCCGGCAGGGCGAAGAACGCGAAGAACACGCCCGAGATGAACTGCAGCACCAGCACGACCGGCGTCACGACGGCGCTCGCGGACCGGCCCGACCGCGGCAGGGACGAGAACCCGACGCCGCAGACCGTGCCGGTGGCGGCGCCGAGCGCGAACACCCAGGCGAACGTGACCCAGCGGCCGGCGTCGGTGGGCAGCGGGACGTCGAAGGCGAGGGCCGCGACGGCAAGCAGCAGGGCCGTCTGCACGACCGACGTCGCGAGCGTCAGCGCCACCTTGCCGCCCACGTACGCGGTCACCGGCAGGGGAGTGGCCCGCAGGCGGCGCAGCGTGCCGTCGTCGCGCTCCACGGCGATGGAGACGGCCAGCGACTGGAAGCTGGTGAGCATGATGCCGGTCGCGACCATGCCGGGCAGGAAGTACTGGGCGAAGCCGATCTGCGCGACCTCGGTGCCCTGGTCCTCGCTCCCGAACACCGACGCGAAGATCGCCAGCATGACGATCGGGTAGGCGAACACGAAGACCACGGCGTCGCGCTCGCGCCAGAACTGGCGCAGCTCCACGCCCGCCCGCACCAGGGTGAGCCGGGCGATACCGGGCAGCCGCCCGCCCCTGCCCACCCAGGCCGCCGTCGCGACGGCCGGGCCCGTCGGCCCGTCGGCCCGGCGTGTCGAGACCTGGTCCGTGGTGCTCATCGGTCGTCCTCCGAGGTCAGCAGCCCCAGGTAGACGTCCTCGAGGCTGGGGCGGGTGATGCACAGGTCGGCGACCTCACCGTCGGCGCCGGCGACGGTCGCCATCAGGTGCGCGGCGAACGCGGTCGGGGCGTCGGTGCGCTCGGCGTGCGGGGCGCCGTCGGCGGTCCAGGTCACCAGGGGGGTGCGCGCGTCGGGGCCGCCGAGCGTCTCCGGCGTCCCCTCCGCGACGACGCGCCCGTCGCGCACGACGGCGACGCGGTCGGCCAGGTGCGCGGCCTCGGCGAGGTCGTGCGTGGTGAGCAGGATGGTCGTGCCGGCGTCCCGCAGGCGCAGGACGAGGTCCCAGAACGTGCGCCGGGCCTGCGGGTCGAACCCCGTCGTCGGCTCGTCGAGGAAGAGCAGCTCCGGGTGGCCGACGACGCCGAGCGCGACGTCGAGCCGGCGCCGCTGCCCGCCCGACAGGGAGCGCACCCGTGCGCTCGCCTTGGGCGCGAGGCCCACGGCCTCGACGACCTCGTCGGGGTCGCGGGGCGCCGGGAAGTAGCGGGCGGTGGAGCGCACGGACTCCGCGACGGTGAGCTCGGCCTGGTCGCGCGAGTCCTGCGCGACGACGCCGAGCCGCGCCCGCCACGCGCGCCCGCCCCGGGCGGGGTCCTCGCCGAGCACGCGCACCTCGCCGCCGTCGCGGTCGCGGAAGCCCTCGAGGATCTCGATCGTCGTCGTCTTGCCCGCGCCGTTGGGGCCGAGCACGGCGACGATCTCGCCCGTCGCGAGGTCGAGGTCCAGCCCGTCGACCGCCTGCTTGGCCCCGTAGCGCTTCGCGAGCCCGCGGACGCGGACGGCGGCGCCGGAGGCGCCCGGTGCGCCGGGGGAGGGATCGCCGGGACGCCCGCGAGGGTCGGCCGGCGGGGGAGCCGGGGAGGGTGTCGTCGTCGAGGTCATGCGTCGAGCGTCGCCCTCGCGGCGGGTCCTGCGGGAGCCTCGGACGACGGGACCGGGCGTCCACCGATCGGTGGACGGCGTGCGGCCGGGGCCGGGGTTCGGGCGGTGGTGCGGGCGTGGTGCGGGCGTGGTTCGACCCAGCCCTCCGCGTCGCGTACAGTTGTCCCTCGGTGGTTGATGCCCGCCAAGATCGAACGCGCCCTTCCGGGGTGCTTCGAGCGTGGCGACAGGGGCGTCGAGCACGAAGGGTAGTGGCGCAATTGGTAGCGCAGCGGTCTCCAAAACCGCAGGTTGCAGGTTCGAGTCCTGTCTACCCTGCCAGCGTGATCCCCCGCGGGGCCGCGCGCAGCGGGGCCATCCGCATGACCCCGGAACGCCAGGAGTCAGTGCCGTGGGTGCGTCGCCGGCAGGTGGCGCGGCCGCGGCGGGAACGCGAAACGGGGTAGACGAGTGAGCGAGTCACCGGCTGAGGCCGTGGGGACGCCCGGCGGTGGCAGGTCCACCACCGGCAAGCGCCCGAACCTGTTCGCGCGCATCGCGCTCTTCGTGCGCCAGGTCGTCGCGGAGCTCCGCAAGGTCGTGACCCCGACCCGCTCGGAGCTGGTCAACTACACGATCGTGGTTCTGGTGTTCGTCACCGTGGTCATGCTGTTCGTGGTGGCCCTCGACTGGGTCATCGGACTGGGCGTCCTCGCCCTCTTCGGCGACTGACCTCGGCCCGCCGCCGGACGCCCGCCCCCGAAGCAAGCAGATTCCAGAAAGCAGGTTCGTTCGTGTCCCAGGATCCGCTGGACCAGACGGAGAACGTCGACCCCACCCAGCCCGACGCCGACGGCGCCGCGGCTGACCTCGACGTGCCCGCGGACCCCGCCACGGACGCGGCGCCCGAGGAGGCCGTCGAGGACTCCGCCGACGAGACCGACGCCGAGGACACCGAAGCCGAGGACTCCGACGCCGACGAGGCCGCCGAGGACGAGCGCCCGGCGGACGCCGACGGCGACGTCGTCGAGGACCCGGCCGAGGAGTTCCGCCGCACCCTGCGCTCGCAGCTCGGCGACTGGTACGTCATCCACTCGTACGCCGGGTACGAGAACCGTGTGAAGGCCAACCTGGAGAACCGCATCCAGAGCCTGAACATGGAGGACTACATCTTCCAGATCGAGGTCCCCATGGAGGAGGTGACCGAGATCAAGAACGCGCAGAAGAAGACCGTCCGCCGCGTCCGCATCCCCGGTTACGTCCTCGTGCGCATGGACCTCACGGACGAGTCGTGGGGCGCCGTGCGCCACACGCCGGGCGTCACCGGCTTCGTCGGCCACACGCACCAGCCCGTGCCGCTGACGCTCGACGAGGTCTACTCGATGCTGGCGCCGGTGTTCGTCGAGGCCGCCCCCGAGGCCGGCAAGGCCGCCGCGGCGTCGTCGGGCGCGACGGCGAAGGCCCCGGTCGAGGTCGACTTCGAGGTCGGCGAGTCGGTCACCGTCACGGACGGCCCGTTCGACACGCTGCCGGCCACGATCTCCGAGATCAACGCCGAGGCCCAGAAGCTCCAGGTCCTCGTCTCCATCTTCGGCCGGGAGACCCCGGTCGAGCTGTCGTTCAACCAGGTCGCCAAGATCTGACGGACGCGGTACTGCAACCGGGTCATCGCCCACGGCGTCGGCCCACGAACAAGAAAGACAGGGAAGAGTCATGCCTCCCAAGAAGAAGGTCTCCGGCCTCATCAAGCTCCAGATCAAGGCCGGTGCGGCCACGCCCGCCCCGCCGATCGGCCCCGCGCTCGGTCAGCACGGCGTGAACATCATGGAGTTCTGCAAGGCCTACAACGCGGCCACGGAGTCGCAGCGCGGCAACGTCGTCCCCGTCGAGATCACCGTGTACGAGGACCGCTCGTTCACGTTCATCACGAAGACGCCGCCGGCCGCCGAGCTCATCAAGAAGGCCGCCGGTGTGGCCAAGGGCTCCGCGACCCCGCACACCGTCAAGGTCGCGCAGCTCAGCCAGGACCAGGTCCGCGAGATCGCACAGACCAAGCTCCAGGACCTCAACGCGAACGACATCGACGCCGCGATGAAGATCGTCGCCGGCACCGCTCGTTCGATGGGCATCACCGTCGCGGAGTGATCCGCGACCGGGCCGCCCGCGCCTGACCGGATCCGTCCGGTCCGGCCCGGGCGGCTCGGACCAAGTCCCGGCGAACGACGTCGGGCACGTGGCAGGGTCCGCGCGGACCCGCTCACCACGACTGCAGAAGGAGAAGCAGATGGCAACGCGCAGCAAGGCGTACCGCGCCGCGGCCGAGAAGATCGACCGCGAGAACCTGTACAGCCCCCTCGAGGCGGTCCGCCTCGCCAAGGAGACCGCGACGGTCAAGTACGACGCGACCGTCGAGGTCGCGTTCCGCCTGGGCGTCGACCCCCGCAAGGCCGACCAGATGGTCCGCGGCACGGTCAACCTGCCGCACGGCACCGGCAAGACGGCCCGCGTGATCGTCTTCGCGAACGCCGCCAAGGCCGAGGAGGCCGTGGCGGCCGGCGCCGACGAGGTCGGCGGCGACGACCTGATCGCCAAGGTCGCGGCCGGCTACACCGACTTCGACGCCGCCGTGGCGACGCCGGACCTCATGGGCAAGGTCGGTCGTCTGGGCAAGGTGCTGGGCCCCCGTGGTCTCATGCCGAACCCGAAGACCGGCACCGTGACGATGGACGTGACCAAGGCCGTGTCCGACATCAAGGGCGGCAAGATCGAGTTCCGCGTCGACAAGCACTCGAACCTGCACTTCATCATCGGCAAGGCGTCCTTCGACGAGAAGGCGCTGGTGGAGAACTACGCCGCCGCGCTCGACGAGGTCCTGCGTCTCAAGCCGACGTCCTCGAAGGGCCGGTACATCACCAAGGCCACGATGACGACGACGATGGGCCCGGGCATCCCGCTCGACCAGTCGCGCACCTCGAAGCTGCTCGAGGAGGCGTGATCCCGACAGGGACCCGCTGAACCACCGCCGACGGCCCGGCACCCGGGGGGGGGCCGGGC
>NZ_JBHTVZ010000035.1:0-8359 GCF_042792715.1 Isoptericola sp. NPDC056618
TGTCGTCCGTGCCCGTCGTCACGCTCGCCGGCTCCGACGCCGCCGACACGTTCCCCGCCGCGTCCCGCGCGGTCACCGTGTACGCGTACGCCGTCTCCGGCTCGAGCCCCCCGTCCGCGAACGACGTCGCCGCGGCGCCCACGGACCCCACGACCTCGCCGTCCCGGCTGACCTGGTACCCGGTCACCCGGGTGTCGTCGGTCGACGGCGACCACGTGACCTGCACGTTCGTGCCGTCCGCCGTGGCGGTGACGTCCTGCGGCACGCTCGGCGCGGTGGTGTCGTCCGACGGGATGTCCTCGCCGAACAGCCGGTCGTAGTCCGCGAGCGCGGTCGCGACCGCCGTCTGCGCCCAGAACCGGTGGTAGGTGAACTCGGGCGCCGGGCCGCCGTCGAGGTGGTCCTGCACCTTCTGCCACTGCGGGTCGTCGGTGTAGAACGACCGCAGGTCGAGGAACGACGAGCCGGCCCGGATCTCGTCGCCGTTCGGCATCGTGCCGGTCCAGCCGTCGGGCACGTACACGCCGTCGCCGTCGGGCGAGGTCAGCACGTCGTCGAACCGGGAGTAGTCGGCGCGCGTCTCCGTCGTGGCGACGCCGAGCGGGTCGCTGTCCTGGGTCCAGATCGCGTCGAGCAGGTCGTGCGCGACCTGCTGGGCCTGCGTGTGCTGCTCGCCCTCGCCGCCGGCGGCGTAGTACATGAGCGACCGGGCGAGCGCTCCGGCGACGCCGACGTCCTGCCCGTACCCGGTGACCTCGACGCTGAGCCCGGCGTTGTCGCCGGGGTTCGCGGCGTCCCAGTCGTCGGGCTGGCCCGACCAGGCGAGGTTCGACGGGATCTCCCACGAGTCGTCGGTGACGGTGATGTGGTCGATCACCCACGGCACCCACTTGTCGAGGACGGCCTCGGCGCGCGCGTCGCCCGTCTCCTCGTAGAGCTGCGCGATGCGTTCCACGCCCCAGCCCTGCATACCCATCCACTGGTTGGAGGGCGGGTCGTGGTAGACCGGCGCCTCCTGGTAGGCCATGCCGTAGAAGGTCGCGACGTCGTCGGGCCGGTCGGCGTAGTGGCCCTCCCAGCTGTTGGTCGCGCCGCCGGCGATGCCGCCCTCGGGCGCCTGGAGCCACTGGAACAGCTCGAGCTGGCGGTCGAGGCTGGCCGACCAGTCGTCGGCCGCGGTCGGCGACGCCGGCTCGAGGTCCGGGTCGTTCGACAGCGCCCACGCCGCCATCGGGTTCTGGTACCCGAAGTGCGCGTGGCTGGAGCCGATGCGCCACGCCCACGGCGAGGCCGTGTCGAGCGCGCCGCCCCAGGCGTAGTACCAGGACAGCAGGTAGTGCGCGCTGTCGCGGCCGGTGCCCGCGGGGCACGACGTGGACTCGCAGCCCGGCGTCTTGAAGTACTTGTCGAACAGGGCGTAGCGCAGGTAGTCGCCCATCCTGGACGCCTTGCCCACCGTGTCGGCCACGGCCTCCGGCTGCCCCTGCTCGGCGGCGAACTTGTTGGCCCAGTAGGCGGCCTCGACGGCGCGGGCGTCGGCGTCGGGCGCGTTGGTGTACTTCCACTGCCTCGCGTACGACGCGTCGCCGGTGAACAGGTCGAGGTAGCCGTTCTCGCCGCCGTAGGAGAAGTCGTCGATCGACGGCTGCGGCACCGTCTCCCACACCGACTCCTGCGGCCCGCGCTGGAACGTGTTGATGTACGACGTGCCCTCGTGGTCAGGGCCCAGCAGCTCGGACGAGCCGGGCGCGGCGCCGAAGCCGTACACGTTGTCGACGTCGGCGAGCCAGTGCATCCCGTACACCTCGGCAGTGCCGTAGGTGGACTCGAGCTCCGCGCCGATGGGGTCGCGCCCTACCGCCACGCCAGTGTCGAGCCGGGACGGGTACTGGCTCGGGTGGTCGGCCTCCGGGGCGTAGGTGGCCGGCTTGGCCGGGTCGTACGCCCCGTTGGTCGGCTGGTTCTCCGTGGCCGGGATCATGTACTGCTCGAGCGTGTCCCAGGCGTGGTTGAACGGCTCCCAGTCGCCCGTGACCTGCCCGTAGGACGTCTCGAGCCACAGCCAGAACGAGTACGCCTCGCTCGTGGTCTCGTGGCCGTAGTCCGGGGCCTCGACCATGAGCGTCTCGACCGCGTGGTACGGGATGCCCTGCGGCGAGAAGTAGCCGTTGGCCGGGTCGTGGATCTTGTCGTAGAGCTCCAGGAACCGCTGCGTGTACTCGCCGTCGACGAGCAGGGTGCGCTCGGCGGTGACGCTCGCCGCGGGGGCGGCCGCTGACGGACCGGCCGCGGCGAGCGCGGCCAGCGCCGCGAGCGCGGCCCCCGCCGCGACGACGCGCCCCGGCCGGCCGCCGGGGCCTGATCGGGCGGGCCGTGACCGGGTGGTACGTGACCGTGCGGGTGTGCGTGACGTCGTGCGTGGCATCGTGCTGCACCTCTCATCGTCGGGAGGCTCGCCCCGCCCCGTGGTCCGCCGGTGGCGACGGGGGCGTCGAGCACCCCGAGGCTCGCCGCGCCCGCCCGGCCCCGGCAACGCACGGAAACGTTTCAGGCGGCGCTCAGGCGCGCCGGGCGGTCGGCGCCGCGCGACGGCGCGCCAGCCGGTCGCCCGCCTGCCGCAGCACCTCGATGGCGTCACCGCCGGGCGCGGGTCGGGGCCCGAGCACGTCGCCGGCGCGGGCAGCTCCGGCGACGTGCTCGACGACGGCCCGCGCCCCGAGCACCCCCCGCAGCCGGGCGGCGCGGTCGCGGGCCGCGGCGGCGTCCGCGCCGTCGAGCAGGACGACGACGTCGCGCGGCGCGGGCCCGTACGCGCAGTCGTCGGGGTCCAGCTCGCCGTGCAGCCGGCGCAGCGCGAGGGCGGGCGGCGGCGACGGGAACGCGACGGCGAGGACCTGCCAGCCGTAGGCGCTCACCCGACGGGCGCGGGAGATCGCCCGCTCCAGCCGGTCGACGAACAGCTCGCGGGCCACGAGCCCGGTGCCGGGGTCGACCAGCACCCGCTCGCGCAGCTCGCTGCGGAACAGGGTGACGTCCGAGACGACGGCCATCGCCCCCACCATGCGGGCGGCGCGCCCCCCGGCGTCGTGCACGGTGACGGCGCGGCAGCGCACCGTGACGTGGTGGCCGTCGGCGGTGCGGATCCGGTGCTCGACGTCCAGCGGCTGGTGCGACCCGGACAGCTGCGCGGCCACCGCGGACTGCACGCGGCGGGCGTCGTCGGGGTGCACCCGGCCCAGCCACTCCTGCGGGTCGTCGCCGACGCCGGACGGGTCGCACCCCACGATGCGGGCCCACGCGTCGGAGTAGCGCACGCGGCCCGCCTCGACGTCCCAGTCCCAGGTGCCGTCGTGGGACGCGATGGACACCAGCGCGGTCCGCTCGTGCCCGGCGGCGACCTCGAGCGCCAGCACCCGCTCCCGCTCCGCGGCCTCCGCCAGCTCCCGGCGCTGGGCCTGCAGGGCGCTGAGGGTGTCCTCCGCGTCGAGGGCCACGCCGAGCATGGCCGCCCAGTGGTTGTAGCGCGCCCGCGTGCTCGTCGCGCGGGTGTCGACGAGGCCGCTCACCACCAGCACGCCGCGGTCGGAGCTGCCGAACCCCACGGGCACCACGACGGTCGGCGACGCCGGGTCCTGGAGCTCCGGCGGTGGGAACTGCTGGGGCGCGTACGTCCCGCCGACCAGCCGTCTCGGGCCGGCCGCTCCCCCGCGGGCGCCCACCACCTGCAGCGCCCGGCCGCCCGGCACGTCGGCGTCGTCGACCCAGAGCGCGAGGGCGGCCACCCCGCCGTGGCCGCGCGGCAGCCAGTCGAGGCTGCGCAGGGCGTCGCCGTCCGCCCGCATCATCTCGAGGTCCACCTCGTACTGCTCCGCGAGCTCGCGCTCGAGGCGCCCGGCCCGGCCCAGGGTGCCCGCGACGGTCCCCCGGGCGAGCGCGACCACGACGTCGCGCACGGTCGTCTCCAGCGCGGTCCGGCGGGCGGCCGGGCCGAGCGCCGACCCGCGCCGGGCGGGCAGGGCCGCGCCCTGCCCCGACAGCCGGCGTGCCGCGGCGCGCCGGTGGCTCCGGACGGTCCGCGCCGCCTCGACGTGCAGAGCGGGCACCAGCTGCTCGAGCGCGTCCGGCGACGGGCGCAGCCGGGCCGTCGCGTCGGCGAGCGCGCGCAGCGCCGGCGCCGGGGCGCGCAGCCCGCGGTCGGCGGCGGCCGCCAGCACCTGACGCACCGCAGCCACCCACGCGTCCCGCCCGTGCTCGCGCGCGAGCACCACGGGCGCGACGTCGTCCAGGCCGGGGTCCGCGCCCGGGGCCGGGCCGGGCGACGCCTCCGTCGGCGCGGCGGGCGCGCCGTCGTCGGGCGCGGCGTCGTCGGGCGCGGCGCACTCGCCGCGGGCCGTCCCGGTCACGACGACGTGCCCGCGTGCGCCCGCCTCGCAGCCGCACGACTCGCGCAGCACCAGCGCCGACCGACCGAGGCGGTGCTCCCCCGTCACGCGCTCGCCGGCGATCATCGCCAGCACGAGCTGGGCGGCGCGCTCGCCGACCGCGTCGTGCAGCAGGTCCACGGTCGACAGGCGTGGGCGGATCCGCGCCCCGAGGTCGGAGTGGTCGATGCCGACGACCGCCTGCGCCTCCGGGAGCGGCAGGCCCTGCGCCCGCAGCCCGCGCATGAAGCCGACGGCGTTCCGGTCGGTGGCGGCCAGGGTGGCCGTCGTCGGCAGCGTCCCGTCGCCGGTCTCCACCAGGCGCCGCGCGACGGCCTGCGCCCCCGCCTCCTGGTTGTCCCGGGTGCGGTAGTGCCACTCGGCCTGGGGCTCGATACCGTGCGCCAGGAGCGCGTCGCGGTACGCGTCGTACCGCTCGCGCGTGTCGGTCTGGTCGGCGGCACCGAGGAAGCCGATCCGCCGGTGGCCGTGCGCGACGAGGTGGTCGACGACGGCCCGCGCCGCGCCGGAGTTGTCGGGGCCGAGGCTCGGGGCCGCGACCCCGTCCACCGGGCCGACCCCGACGAGCACCAGCGGCGTGCCGGCGTCATGGAGCTCGCGCAGCGTGTCGTCCTCCAGCGCGCTCGTGACGACGATGAGCCCGTCCCACCGCGACCCGCCCACCAGCGTGCGCCGTCGCGGCACCGCCGGGAACTCCGCCCGGTCCAGGTCCGCCGGGTAGGTCTGCAGGGCCACCACCCGGTGCCGCCCGGCGCGCAGCACCCGCGCCGCGCCGGCCAGCGCGCGCCCGAAGTAGTACCCCCCGAGCACGGGGCTGACCACCCCGATCGTCCGCGGCCCGCCGACGGGGCCCCTTCCCTGAGCACCGACCGTCGTCATCCGTACCACCGTCCTCGCCGTCGAGTACCGCGCACGTTCCCGGGTGCATTCTGCACCGATTCCCGGCACAGTGTGGGAGCGTGACCACGCCAAGCCGGCCCGGGCCCGTGCCCGCCGTCGGCACCCGACGCATCACCATCACCGACGTCGCGCGCGCCGCGGGCGTCTCGATCGCCGTCGTCTCCTACGCCCTCAACGGGCGACCCGGGGTGTCCGAACGCACCCGGCGCCACGTGCTGCGCACCGCCGCAGACCTGGGCTGGCGGCCGAGCGCCGCAGCCCGGTCGCTGCGCTCGGCCCCGCACAGCGCCTCGGTGCAGGCGGTCGGGCCGGCCGACGCCGCGCGGGCCACCGCCGTCGCCCTCGGCCTGCGATCGGCGCTCCAGGTGGCTGACGACGCGCCCGCCACCGACGTCGTCGTCGACGTGGCCCCCGACCGCGCCGCCGCCGCCCGGGACCTCGAGCACGCATGGACGGAGCGGCGGCACGCCGCGTTCGTCGTCACGGGGCTCACGCGCGACGACCCGCGAGCCCGGGCGGCCCGTCGCGGCGGCCTGCCCCTCGTGCCGCTCGCGCCGCCGCGCGCGGGCGGGCCCGGCGCCGCGGCGGAGGCGGTCTGGTTCTCCGGGGACGCCGAGGAGCGCGCGGCGCGCTACCTGCGCGAGCTCGGGCACACCCGGGTCGCGCTCCTCGCACGGGACGCCCACGAGTACCCGTCGGCAGCCTTCCTCGACGCGCTCGACACCGACGACGCGCGCGTCCGACCGGGCACCTGTGCCGCCGTCGACCGGGTCGAGTACCGGACCGTCGAGGACGCCGCCGCCGGCGCCGCGCGCCTGCTCGCCACCGAGGACCGCCCCACGGCCGTCGGCGCCGACGGCGACGTCGCGCTGCTCGCCGTGCTCGAGACGGCGCGGCAGCGCGGCCTGAGCGTGCCGTGGGGCCTGTCCGTGCTGGTGCTCGAGGACTCCGCGGTCTGTCGGCTGGTGCACCCCGCCGTGACCGCGGTGTCCCGCCCGTGGGAGGAGCTCGGTGCGGCGGCCGCCGTCGTCGTGCGTCCCCTGCTGGGGGGCGGAGACGCCCGCGTTCCCGACGACCCAGGGCGCGCCGGCACCCCCGCCGCGGTCGCGCGGCTCGTCATCCGCGGCTCCACGGCGCCCGCCCCCGCCTAAACGTTTCGCGCGCTGTCCCGCGGCGCCGACGGTTGCCAGGTTGGGGTCGTCGGCGCCGACGGCCCGACGCCCGGCCTCCCGGGGCGGCGCGCCCGCCACGACGGCCCGGGCACCTGACGAACCAGGAGGCTCCTGTGCGATCAGCTTGGCAACGGCGCAAGGGTGCGCCGGAACGGGGACGACGACGGGGACTGCCACGGGGCCGTGCCACCGCCACGACGGCCGCGGTCGCGGCGCTCGTGGCGGCGCCGCTGGGCGCCGCGACCTCGGCCGGCGCGGCCGAGCCCCGCGTCGACAACCCCTTCGCGGGCGCGGACCAGTACGTCAACTCGTACTGGTCCGACAACGTGACGGCCGCCGCGACCCGGGCCGGCGGCACGCTCGGCGACTCGATGCGCGCCATCGCGAACGAGCCCACCTCGGTCTGGATGGACCGGATCAGCGCCATCGAGGGCAACGCCGACGGCCCCGGCCTGCGGACCCACCTCGACGCGGCGCTCGCGCAGAAGCAGGGTGACACCCCGCTGGTGGTCAACCTCGTGATCTACGACCTGCCCGGACGCGACTGCTACGCGCTGGCCTCGAACGGCGAGCTGCCCGCGACCGACGAGGGCATGCAGCGCTACGAGACCGAGTACATCGACGCCATCGTCGACATCCTCGACGACCCCGCGTACGAGGACCTGCGGATCGTCGCGACCATCGAGCCCGACTCGCTGCCGAACCTCGTGACCAACAGCAGCGAGCCGCTGTGCCAGCAGGCCGCGCCGTACTACCGCGAGGGGGTCGCGTACGCGCTGGACCGCCTGCACGACGTGGGGAACGTGTACAGCTACATCGACGCCGCGCACGCCGGCTGGCTCGGCTGGCCGAACAACGCCCAGCCCGCGGCCCAGCTCTTCGCGGACGTGGTGGGCAGCACGGAGGCGGGCTTCGACTCCGTGGCCGGCTTCGTCACCAACACGGCGAACTCCACGCCGCTCGCCGAGCCGTTCCTCGAGGACGGGAGCTTCGGCAGCGGCGGCTTCGTGCGCCAGGCGGAGTACTACGAGTGGAACGCCGACTTCGACGAGACGGACTGGACCGCCCACCTGTACGACCTGCTCGTCGCCGAGGGCTTCCCCGCCTCGATCGGCATGCTCATCGACACCTCCCGCAACGGCTGGGGCGGTCCGGACCGGCCCAGCGCCGAGAGCACCTCGACCGACCTCAACACCTACGTCGACGAGTCCCGCGTCGACCGCCGCACCCACCGCGGCGCGTGGTGCAACCCGTCCGGAGCGGGCATCGGCGAGCGGCCGCAGGCCACGCCCGCCGGCTATCCCGAGTCGCACCTCGACGCCTTCGTGTGGGTCAAGCCCCCGGGCGAGTCCGACGGGTCCTCGGAGGAGATCCCGAACGACGAGGGCAAGCACTTCGACCGGATGTGCGACCCGACGTTCAACTCGCCGAAGCTGAACGGCCTCCTCACCGGGGCGCTCCCGGACGCGCCGCTGTCCGGCAAGTGGTTCGAGAGCCAGTTCCAGATGCTCGTGACCAACGCCTACCCGGCGATCGGCGACGGCGGCACGGACCCCGGCCCCGACCCCGACACCGAGGCGCCGAGCGCCCCGCAGGGCGTCACCGCGACGGCGGACGGCACGTCCGTCTCGGTGTCCTGGTCGGCGTCCACGGACGACACCCGGGTCACGGGCTACGACGTGCTGGTCGACGGCGTCGCCGCGACGTCGTCCACGACGACGTCGGCCACGGTGACCGGCCTGGACCCGGAGACGTCGTACGAGATCACCGTCACGGCGCGGGACGCGGCGGGGAACGTGTCGGCGGCGTCGGAGCCGGCGAGCGTGACGACGGGCACGGACGACG
>NZ_JBHTVZ010000036.1:0-5857 GCF_042792715.1 Isoptericola sp. NPDC056618
CGCGCATCCTTGCGCGGACGCCCGTCCTACCTCGGCGGATCTCGTACTACCTGGCGTGCGGTGACCAGCCGCCCGCCACTGTTCACCCCTCGTTCACCTGCTCCTGGGTCCCGAGCCACCTTGCGTGCCTAGCGTTCCCGACGAACGCCGGTACTTCGCCGGTGTCCCTCCGTGTGAACAGGATGGAACGAGACGTGAAGCTCAGCCGATTCTCCCGTGCTGGAACCGCCGTGGCGGTCGGCGCGCTGGCCCTGACCCTCGCCGCGTGCGGCTCGGACCCGGCCGCGCCGGGCGCGGAGTCCACCGGTGGTTCGCAGGACGGCGGCTCGTCCCTCTCGGGCGAGCTCAGCGGCGGCGGCGCCTCCTCGCAGGAGTCCGCCCAGGAGGCGTGGCGCGCCGGCTTCCAGACGGCCAACCCCGACGTCACCGTCAACTACGACCCCGTCGGCTCCGGCGGTGGCCGCACCGGCTTCACCGACGGCTCGTACGCCTTCGCCGGCTCCGACGCGGCGCTGGACGAGGACGAGATGAAGGCGGCAGAGGCCCAGTGCGGCGAGGGCGGCGTCATCGAGTTCCCCGGCTACGTCAGCCCGATCGCCATCGCGTTCAACCTCGAGGGCGTCGACTCGCTGAACCTCAAGCCGGAGGTCATCGCGGACATCTTCTCGGGCAAGATCAAGGCCTGGAACGACGACGCGATCGCCGCCGACAACCCGGACGCCGACCTGCCGGACACCGCGATCACCGTGGTGCACCGCTCGGACGACTCGGGCACCACCGAGAACTTCCAGGCCTACCTGTCCGAGGCCGCCCCCGACGCCTGGGACCACGAGCCCGAGGGCGTCTGGCCGATCGAGGGCCAGGAGTCGGCCCAGGGCACCTCCGGCGTGGTCTCGGCCGCGCAGTCCGGCGACGGCACCATCACCTACGCCGACGCCTCCCAGATCTCCGACCTGGGCACCGTGGCGGTCGGCGTGGGCGACGAGTTCGTGCCCTACAGCGCCGAGGCGGCCGCCGAGGTCGTCGCGCAGTCGCCGCGGGCCGAGGGCACCGCGGACGGCGTGTACTCGATCGAGCTGAAGCGCGACGTCGCCGGCACCTACCCGGTCGTCCTGGTCTCCTACCTCCTGGCCTGCGGCACCTACGCCGACCAGGCGCAGGCGGACCTGGTGAAGGGCTACATGTCCTACCTCGTGAGCGAGGAGGGCCAGCAGGTGGCCGCCGACGCCGCGGGCTCCGCCCCGCTGTCGGCCGACATCCGCGACGCGGTGCAGCCGTCGATCGACGCGATCACGGCCGGCTGACCGTCCTCGCCGGTCGAGCTCGTCGGGACCACGAACCCGTGGTCCCGACGGGCTCGACCGGCGGTCCCGACAGGCTCAACGAGCAGCGGCAGAACGAGGAGTGCGAGTGACCACCACCGTCAGCCCGACCCCGCAGCGGGTGCCGGGCAGACCGCGCCGACGCCGGCGGACGACCGACCGCGGCTTCAACCGGGCCTTCCGCTGGATCGCCGTCGGCGCCGGCGTCCTGATCCTCGCGGTGCTCGCCGCCGTCGCGGTGTTCCTGCTGCAGCAGGCGTGGCCGGCACTGACCGCCGGGTCGGACGAGCTGGCGGCCTCGGTGCCGCGCTACCCCGAGGACACGTCGCTGCTCGAGTACGTCGGACCGCTCGTGTTCGGCACGCTGCTCGCGGCGGCGCTGGCCCTCGCGATCGCGACGCCGGTCGCGATGGGGATCGCCCTGTTCATCTCGCACTACGCGCCGCGGCGGCTGTCCCAGCTGCTCGGCTACCTGGTGGACCTGCTGGCGGCCGTCCCGTCCGTCATCTACGGCCTCTGGGGCATCTACGTGCTCGGCCCGGCCGCGCTGCCGGTGTGGGAGTGGCTCAGCTCCTGGTTCGGGTGGTTCCCGCTCTTCGCCGGGCCCGTCTCGCCCACGTCCCGCGTGCTCGCCACGGTCGCGGTGGTGCTCGCCGTGATGATCCTGCCGATCATCACCGCCGTCGCCCGCGAGGTCTTCCTGCAGACGCCGAAGCTCCACGAGGAGGCGGCGCTCGCGCTCGGCGCGACCCGCTGGGAGATGGTCCGCACCGCGGTGCTGCCCTTCGGCCGGTCCGGCGTCATCTCCGCAGCCATGCTCGGCCTGGGCCGCGCGCTCGGCGAGACGATGGCCGTGCTGATGATCCTGTCGCCCGGGTTCCTGTACTCGTTCAAGATCCTCGACAGCGCGCAGCAGCAGACCATCGCCGCGTACATCGCGCTCGACTTCCCGGAGGCGAGCGGGCTCGCGGTGAACACGCTGATCGCCACGGGCCTCGTGCTGTTCGTCATCACGCTGGCCGTCAACATGGCCGCGCGCGCGATCGTGGCGCGCCGCAAGGACTTCTCGGGGGCCAACTGATGAGCACGACCACCCTCTCGGACCCCGCCGGCCCCACCGACGCCACCGCCCGCACGCGCGCGGCGCTGACCGGCGCCGACGGCGCCCGGCGCCGCAAGGACCGCACGATGACGGTGCTGGTCTGGGCCGCGTTCGTCGTGGCCATGGCACCGCTCGTCTCCCTGGTCTGGACGGTGCTCAGCAACGGCGCCGGCCGCATCAGCATGGACTTCCTCACGCTGTCGATGCGCAACATCTTCGGCGGCGACCCGAGCGGCGGCATCTACCACGCCATCGCGGGCACGCTGATCATCACGGCCCTGGCCACGGTGATCTCGGTGCCGATCGGCCTGCTCACCGCGATCTACCTCGTGGAGTACGGCAGGGGCGCGCTGGCCCGCTCGGTGACCTTCTTCATCGACGTCATGACGGGCATCCCGTCGATCGTGGCGGGCCTGTTCGCGGTCTCGCTGTTCACCCTGATCCTGGGGCCGGGCGTGCGGATGGGCGTCATCGGCGCCGTCGCGCTCTCCGTGCTGATGATCCCCGTGGTCGTCCGCTCCTGCGAGGAGATGCTCAAGCTCGTCCCGAACGAGCTGCGCGAGGCGTCGTACGCGCTGGGTGTGCCCAAGTGGCTGACGATCGTCAAGGTCGTGCTCCGCACGTCCGTCGCGGGCCTGACGACGGGCATCCTGCTCGCCGTCGCCCGCGTCATCGGCGAGACGGCGCCCCTGCTCGTGACCGTCGGCGTCACCGACTCGATCAACTTCGACCCCTTCGAGGGCCGCATGATGACGCTCCCGGTGTTCGCCTACCGCCAGTACAGCCAGGGCCTGGCCACCTGCCCGGCCGGCGAGTCCGCCTCCTGCGTGGCGGACATCGCGATCCAGAACGCGTGGGGCGCGGCGCTCGTGCTCATCGTCCTGGTGCTCGCCCTCAACCTCGTCGGCCGGCTGGTGAACCGCTGGTTCTCCCCGAAGCTGCGCTGACCCGCAGCCGCCGCCCGCCGCAGCCCACCAGAAAGAGACGACACGATGGCACAGCGCATCGACGTGAAGGACCTCAACATCTACTACGGCGACTTCCTCGCCGTGCAGGACGTGTCGATGACGATCGACCCCAAGTCGGTGACGGCGTTCATCGGCCCGTCCGGGTGCGGGAAGTCGACCTTCCTGCGCACGCTCAACCGGATGCACGAGGTGATCCCGGGGGCCCGCGTGGAGGGCACCGTGGAGATGGAGGGCGTCGACCTGTACGGCGACGACATCGACCCGGTGGCCGTGCGCCGCAACGTGGGGATGGTCTTCCAGCGGCCCAACCCGTTCCCGACCATGTCGATCCGCGACAACGTGCTCGCCGGCGTGCGGCTGAACAACCGCCGCATCGGCAAGGCCGACGCGGAGGAGCTGGTCGAGGGCTCGCTGCGCGGCGCGAACCTGTGGAACGAGGTCAAGGACCGTCTCGACCGGCCGGGGTCCGGCCTGTCGGGCGGGCAGCAGCAGCGCCTGTGCATCGCGCGCGCCATCGCGGTGAAGCCGCAGGTGCTGCTCATGGACGAGCCGTGCTCGGCCCTCGACCCGATCTCGACCCTCGCGATCGAGGACCTCATCGGCGAGCTGAAGCAGGACTACACGATCGTCATCGTGACGCACAACATGCAGCAGGCGGCGCGCGTCAGCGACCGGACGGCGTTTTTCAACATCGCCGGCACGGGCAAGCCCGGTCGCCTCATCGAGATGAACGAGACGTCGACGATCTTCTCCACCCCGTCCGAGCAGGCCACCGAGGACTACGTCTCCGGCCGCTTCGGGTGACGAGCGGCTCACCGTACGACGGATCCCGCGGGGAACGTCGTGCCGGTGAGCGCCTCGGACACGTCCCACAGGCGGCGCGCGACGGCGGCGTCCCGCGCCCGCGCCGACCGGCCGACGAGCGTCGGGGCACCGCGCCCTTCGAGGAAGCCGCTCGGCCCGGCGTAGCTGTCGCCCGGCACGTCGGCGACTGCCGCGTAGAGGGTGGGCAGCGCACCGTCCTCGGCGCTCTGCGCGACGGGGACGGACAGGCGGTGCACCAGGTGCTGCACGCCCCGCCGCTCGCTCAACAGCTGCGTGGCGGCCCAGCCCGGGTGCGCGGCGACGGCGGTCAGGGGCGATCCCGCCGCGGTGAGCCGGCGCTGGAGCTCCGCCGTGAACAGGAGGTTGGCGAGCTTCGACTGCCCGTAGGCCGCCATCGGGCGGTACCTGCGGCGCTCCCAGTTGAGGTCCGCGAAGTCGATGGCGCCGAACCGGTGCCCGCTCGACGAGACGGTGACGACGCGCTCGCGCACCCGCGGCAGCAGCAGGTTCGTGAGTGCGAAGTGCCCCAGGTGGTTGGTGCCGAGCTGCAGCTCGAACCCGTCGGCGGTGCGCGAGAGCGGCGGCACCATCACCCCGGCGTTGTTGACGAGCACGTCGACGGGCTCGGCGAGGTCCTCCGCGAACGCCCGGACGGAGGCGAGTTCGGCGAGGTCGAGGGCCCGGACGACGACGTCGCCGGCCATGGTGCGGGCCGCGGTGCGGCCCTTGTCGACGTCGCGGACGGCGAGCACCACGCGTGCCCCGCGCAAGGCGAGCACCTCCGCGGTGACCCGGCCGATGCCGCTCGTGGCTCCGGTGACGACGATGGTCCGTCCGGTCTGGGCGGGGACCTGGGCGATCATGAAAGTAGTCATGGTCTACAAAGTAGCCAGTGTCTACACATGTGGTCAACGGCAACATAGCGCGGCTAGGCTCGGGACGTGCCCGATCCCGTCATCGAACGCCCTTACCACCACGGCAGCCTCCGAGCGGCCCTGCTCGACGCCGCGGAGCGCCGCCTGCGGGCGGACGGGGCGGACCGGCTCTCGCTGCGCGACCTGGCGCGTGAGGTCGGGGTCAGCCACGGCGCGCCCCGGCGTCACTTCGCCGACCGGCAGGCACTCCTCGACGCGCTCGCGGAGTCGGGGTTCGCGCGCCTCGACCGCGAGCTGCGCGACGCCCTGGCCGGGGCCGGCGAGGAGTTCGAGCCGCGGCTGCACGCCGCCGCGACCGCCTACGCCCGGTTCGCCACCGAGAGCGCCTCGCTGCTCGACGTGATGTACGCCGGCAAGCACCGTCCCGGCGCGGACCGGATCCTGGCGGCGGCGTCAGCCCCGTTCGGGCTTCTGCGGCGGCTGGTCCGGCAGGGGCAGGGCGAAGGGGTGCTCGTCACGGACGACCTCGATCGGGTGGCGACCGTCCTTCTTGCGACCCTGCAGGGGATCGCCTCGTTCATCAACGGTGGCGTCGTGGAGCCCGAGCATCGGGGTGTCCTCGTCGAGGCCGCCGTCGACCAGTTCCTGCACGGGGCGGGTCCGCGCTGACAGGAGCTGCGGGACGACGAAGGGGCGGGCCGCAGCAGCTGCTGCGGCCCCCCCCCGACGCGGGGGGGGAGACCCCCCACGTGTTAGGCACCCCCG
>NZ_JBHTVZ010000037.1:0-5439 GCF_042792715.1 Isoptericola sp. NPDC056618
GGAGCCGAGAGTGGTTCTGGTTCTGCGGTGTGCGTCGGTTGTTTGAGAACTCAACAGTGTGTTTGATAGTCAATGCCAAATTTTTGAACCCTTTGTGGTTCCTTTGGATCGGACTGAGCAGTTCAGCTTGGTCTGGCCAGTATCGTTGAATGCTGCGGGCTCTTTTGGGGGTTCGTGGTGTTTCTCTTCTTTTACGGAGAGTTTGATCCTGGCTCAGGACGAACGCTGGCGGCGTGCTTAACACATGCAAGTCGAACGGTGAAGTCCCAGCTTGCTGGGATGGATCAGTGGCGAACGGGTGAGTAACACGTGAGCAACCTGCCCTCCACTTCGGGATAAGCCTTGGAAACGGGGTCTAATACCGGATATGAGCCTGCATCGCATGGTGTGGGTTGGAAAGTTTTTCGGTGGGGGATGGGCTCGCGGCCTATCAGCTTGTTGGTGGGGTGATGGCCTACCAAGGCGTCGACGGGTAGCCGGCCTGAGAGGGCGACCGGCCACACTGGGACTGAGACACGGCCCAGACTCCTACGGGAGGCAGCAGTGGGGAATATTGCACAATGGGCGAAAGCCTGATGCAGCGACGCCGCGTGAGGGATGACGGCCTTCGGGTTGTAAACCTCTTTCAGCAGGGAAGAAGCGCAAGTGACGGTACCTGCAGAAGAAGCGCCGGCTAACTACGTGCCAGCAGCCGCGGTAATACGTAGGGCGCAAGCGTTGTCCGGAATTATTGGGCGTAAAGAGCTCGTAGGCGGTCTGTCGCGTCTGGTGTGAAATCCCGAGGCTCAACCTCGGGCTTGCATCGGGTACGGGCAGACTAGAGTGCGGTAGGGGAGACTGGAATTCCTGGTGTAGCGGTGGAATGCGCAGATATCAGGAGGAACACCGATGGCGAAGGCAGGTCTCTGGGCCGCAACTGACGCTGAGGAGCGAAAGCATGGGGAGCGAACAGGATTAGATACCCTGGTAGTCCATGCCGTAAACGTTGGGCACTAGGTGTGGGGCTCATTCCACGAGTTCCGTGCCGCAGCTAACGCATTAAGTGCCCCGCCTGGGGAGTACGGCCGCAAGGCTAAAACTCAAAGGAATTGACGGGGGCCCGCACAAGCGGCGGAGCATGCGGATTAATTCGATGCAACGCGAAGAACCTTACCAAGGCTTGACATGCACCGGAAACACTCAGAGATGGGTGCCCCGTAAGGTCGGTGCACAGGTGGTGCATGGTTGTCGTCAGCTCGTGTCGTGAGATGTTGGGTTAAGTCCCGCAACGAGCGCAACCCTCGTCCTATGTTGCCAGCGGGTTATGCCGGGGACTCATGGGAGACTGCCGGGGTCAACTCGGAGGAAGGTGGGGATGACGTCAAATCATCATGCCCCTTATGTCTTGGGCTTCACGCATGCTACAATGGCCGGTACAGAGGGCTGCGATACCGTAAGGTGGAGCGAATCCCAAAAAGCCGGTCTCAGTTCGGATTGGGGTCTGCAACTCGACCCCATGAAGTCGGAGTCGCTAGTAATCGCAGATCAGCAACGCTGCGGTGAATACGTTCCCGGGCCTTGTACACACCGCCCGTCAAGTCACGAAAGTTGGTAACACCCGAAGCTCATGGCCCAACCGGTTTTCCGGGGGGAGTGGTCGAAGGTGGGACTGGCGATTGGGACTAAGTCGTAACAAGGTAGCCGTACCGGAAGGTGCGGCTGGATCACCTCCTTTCTAAGGAGCATCTGATACCCCCTGTGGCGCTTCGTGCGTCGCTTCATTGCCTCGTCTGCCAGGTCTTCTGGTGGGTTCGGTGGTGGGGTGGGGGTCAGGCAGACCATCTGAGGCGCCGTTTGAGTGTCTGGTGGTTGCTCACGGGTGGAACATTGACTAGAAGGACCGGTTCGGCGTCTCGCTGGCCGGCTAGTACACACCACGGCTCTTCGGGGTCGGGTGGGGGAACGCTGGTGGTGGGGGGTTGGTCTGGTTCGCAAGCACACTGTTGGGTCCTGAGGCAATCGGCCGGCCTTGGTCGTCCTTCCCTGGTGGGTGGGGCGGGTGGGGTGGTGGGTGGTCTTGATGGATACGGGTCGTGGGCTGGTGTGAACCGCTCCCTTGGAGGGGGGTAGGCGTGCCGGGTGTCTGCGGGTCGTCCGTTGCTTGAGAACTGCACAGTGGACGCGAGCATCCCAGATGTTCAGTACTTGTTCCTCGTCTTCTTCTTTGAAGGGGTGGGGGGACGAGTTTTCTGATCTCTGTGAAATATTGTAGTGTGTCGAAGTTTTTAAGGGCACAGGGTGGATGCCTTGGCACTAGGAGCCGAAGAAGGACGTGGTAGCCTGCGATAAGCCTCGGGGAGTTGGCAAACGAGCTGTGATCCGAGGGTGTCCGAATGGGGGAACCCGGCTGGGGTCATGCCCAGTCACCTGCATCTGAATACATAGGGTGTAGGGGGGAACGTCGGGAAGTGAAACATCTCAGTACCGACAGGAAGAGATATTCCGTGAGTAGTGGCGAGCGAAAGCGGATGAGGCCAAACCGTGTGTGTGTCAAGCTGTCAGGCGTTGCACATGCGGGGTTGTGGGACCTTCTGACCAGATCTGACAGTCTGGTAGCCAGTAAGAAAGCCGTGTCATAGTCGAACCGCATTGAAAGGCGGACCGTAGTGGGTGTGAGTCCCGTAGACGAAATGGTGCGGCCTGGTTGAGGGGATCCCAAGTAGCACGGGGCCCGAGAAATCTCGTGTGAATCTGGCAAGACCACTTGCTAAGCCTAAATACTACCTAGTGACCGATAGCGGACTAGTACCGTGAGGGAAAGGTGAAAAGTACCCCGGGAGGGGAGTGAAATAGTACCTGAAACCGTGTGCCTACAATCCGTCGGAGCCTCCTTAGCAGGGGTGACGGCGTGCCTTTTGAAGAATGAGCCTGCGAGTTAGTGCTCGGTGGCGAGGTTAACCCGTGTGGGGAAGCCGTAGCGAAAGCGAGTCCGAATAGGGCGGTACAGTCGCCGGGTCTAGACCCGAAGCGAAGTGATCTAGCCATGGGCAGGTTGAAGCGCCGGTAAGACGGCGTGGAGGACCGAACCCACTTAGGTTGAAAACTGAGGGGATGACCTGTGGTTAGGGGTGAAAGGCCAATCAAACTTCGTGATAGCTGGTTCTCCCCGAAATGCATTTAGGTGCAGCGTCACGTGTTTCTTGCCGGAGGTAGAGCTACTGGATGGCTAATGGGCCCTACCAGGTTACTGACGTCAGCCAAACTCCGAATGCCGGTAAGACATAGCGTGGCAGTGAGACTGCGGGGGATAAGCTTCGTAGTCGAGAGGGAAACAGCCCAGATCATCGGCTAAGGCCCCTAAGCGTGTGCTCAGTGGGAAAGGATGTGGAGTTGCACAGACAACCAGGAGGTTGGCTTAGAAGCAGCCACCCTTGAAAGAGTGCGTAATAGCTCACTGGTCAAGTGATTCCGCGCCGACAATGTAGCGGGGCTCAAGTACACCGCCGAAGCCGTGGCACTCACACGTTAGCCCAGCACCAACTTGATTGGTGTTCAGGTGTGTGGGTGGGTAGGGGAGCGTCGTGTGGGCAGTGAAGCTGCAGGGTGACCTAGTGGTGGAGCCCACACGAGTGAGAATGCAGGCATGAGTAGCGAATGACGGGTGAGAAACCCGTCCGCCGAATGACCAAGGGTTCCAGGGCCAGGTTAATCCGCCCTGGGTAAGTCGGGACCTAAGGCGAGGCCGACAGGCGTAGTCGATGGACAAGGAGTTGATATTCTCCTACCGGCGAAGAACCGCCCATACCGAGCCCGGTGATGCTAACCATCCCAGACCACCACCGAGATCCTTCGGGATCTCACCGGTGGCGCGGCGTGGGACCCGAACCGGTAGTAGGTAAGCGTGTTAACAGGGGTGACGCAGGAAGGTAGCCCGGCGTGGCGATGGTAGTCCACGTCCAAGGTTGTAGCCCGCTTCGTAGGCAAATCCGCGAAGCACATAGGGTGAGAACTGATAGTGACCGCGTATGCGGGAATCGGGTGATCCTCTGCTGCCAAGAAAAGCCTCGACGCGAGGTTCTAGCCGCCCGTACCCCAAACCGACTCAGGTGGTCAGGTAGAGAATACCAAGGCGATCGAGCGAATCGTGGTTAAGGAACTCGGCAAAATGCCCCCGTAACTTCGGGAGAAGGGGGGCCCGATCCGTGAACACCCTTGCGGTGGGAAGCGGGGAGGGCCGCAGAGACCAGGGAGAAGCGACTGTTTACTAAAAACACAGGTCCGTGCGAAGTCGCAAGACGATGTATACGGACTGACGCCTGCCCGGTGCTGGAAGGTTAAGAGGACGGGTCAACTTCGGTGAAGCCCAGAATTTAAGCCCCAGTAAACGGCGGTGGTAACTATAACCATCCTAAGGTAGCGAAATTCCTTGTCGGGTAAGTTCCGACCTGCACGAATGGCGTAACGACTTCTCCGCTGTCTCAACCGCGAGCTCGGCGAAATTGCACTACGAGTAAAGATGCTCGTTACGCGCAGCAGGACGGAAAGACCCCGGGACCTTTACTATAGCTTGGTATTGGTGTTCGGTGTGGCTTGTGTAGGATAGGTGGGAGACTGTGAAACCCGGCCGCCAGGTCGGGTGGAGTCATCGTTGAAATACCACTCTGGCCATATCGACCATCTAACCTCGGTCCGTAATCCGGATCAGGGACAGTGCCTGGTGGGTAGTTTAACTGGGGCGGTTGCCTCCCAAAATGTAACGGAGGCGCTCAAAGGTTCCCTCAGCCTGGTTGGCAATCAGGTGTCGAGTGCAAGTGCACAAGGGAGCTTGACTGTGAGACCGACAGGTCGAGCAGGGACGAAAGTCGGAACTAGTGATCCGGCGGTGGCTTGTGGAAGCGCCGTCGCTCAACGGATAAAAGGTACCCCGGGGATAACAGGCTGATCTTGCCCAAGAGTCCATATCGACGGCATGGTTTGGCACCTCGATGTCGGCTCGTCGCATCCTGGGGCTGGAGTAGGTCCCAAGGGTTGGGCTGTTCGCCCATTAAAGCGGTACGCGAGCTGGGTTTAGAACGTCGTGAGACAGTTCGGTCCCTATCCGCTGCGCGCGCAGGAAACTTGAGAAGGGCTGTCCCTAGTACGAGAGGACCGGGACGGACGAACCTCTGGTGTGCCAGTTGTTCCGCCAGGAGCACGGCTGGTTAGCTACGTTCGGAAGGGATAACCGCTGAAAGCATCTAAGCGGGAAGCCTGCTTCAAGATGAGGTTTCCATCCCCCACGGGGGTGAAGGCACCCAGCTAGACCACTGGGTAGATAGGCCGGATGTGGAAGACAGGACCAAAGACTGTCGGAGCTGACCGGTACTAATAAGCCAACAACTTCACACACACTCAAACACTGTTTGACAATTGCATGCTACGCGTCCACTGTGCGGTTCCCGAGAAACGGGCACCACCCCC
>NZ_JBHTVZ010000038.1:0-5040 GCF_042792715.1 Isoptericola sp. NPDC056618
GGGGGGGCGGGGCGGCCCGGGCCCCCCCCGCCCCTTTCCCTCCGCCCCCCGCCCGCCCGCGGGGGGGGGGGGGGGGGGCCCCCCCCCCCGGGGGGGGGGGGGGGCCCCCCCCCCCCCCCCCCCGCGGCCGTGATCGCAGGAGAGTGGAGCACATGCCCGGACCCGACTTCCGCACCTCGTTCGAGCCCGGTGACCCTGCGCCGCTGCCGACCGTGCGCCGGGCGCCGCTGGTCGCTCGCGTGGGCGACGGCCCGGCGTCGGGCGCCACGCACAAGCGGCGCGCGGGGTTCACCGGCCTGCACGCCCTGGGCTTCGCGGGGCTCAAGGACGGCCCCGGGACCGCGACGCACGTGCTCTTCCGGGACCTGGGGATCGAGGTGGGGCCGCGCACGCGGCTGAGCTACGTCGTGCTGCCCGACCTGCGCGGCGACCTGCGGTACCCGTCCACGTACGTGGCTCTGGACCTGGCGTTCACCGACGGCACGTACCTCTCCGACCTGCGGGCCGTCGACGCCCACGGCACCGGCGCCTCCGCGCGCGCCCAGGGCGAGGGCAAGATCCTGTACGCCGACCAGTGGAACTCCGTGCGGATCGACGTCGGCTCCGTCGCCGCGGGCCGCACGGTCGACGCCGTCCTGCTGCGCTGCGATCCGCCCGACGACCTGGCGGACGGCGCGTTCTCCGGCTGGCTCGACGACGTCGCCCTGGTCGCGGAGCCCGCGGGGCCGCCCGGGCCCGATCTCGTCGACCTCGTCGACACCCGCCGCGGCACGATGTCGAGCGGACAGTTCTCCCGGGGCAACAACGCGCCCGCCACCGCGGTGCCGCACGGGTTCACGCTCTGGGTGCCGATGACCGACGCGGGCTCGCGGCGCTGGCTGTACGAGTACCACCGGGCCAACGACCCGCAGAACCGCCCGGTGCTGCAGGGGTTCGGCGTCTCGCACCAGCCCAGCCCGTGGATGGGTGACCGCAACCAGCTCGTCGTGCAGCCGGCGACCGGTCCGGGCGCCCCGACGGGCGACCTCGCCGCGCGCGGCCTGCCGTTCGACCGCGCGGACGAGACCGCCCGCCCCGACCTGTACGCCGTGACCCTCGCGGACGGCACCACGCTCGCCGCCACGCCCACCGACCACGGCGGCCTGCTGCGGTTCGGCTTCCCGCCGGGGGTGCCCGGGCACGTGCTGCTCGACACGGTCACCACGTCCATCGGGGAGGCCCGCCTCGCGGTGGACCTCGACGGCACCGTGACGGGATGGGTCGACGACGGCAGCCCGCTGTCCGTGGGCCGCACCCGCATGTTCGTGGCCGGCAGCTTCGACCGGGCGCCCGTCGCCGTCGGTGCCGCCCGCGGCGACCGGCAGCACGCGCGGTACGCGAGCTTCGACACCTCGGACGACGACGGCGCCGTCGTGGAGCTCCGGCTCGCGACGTCGTACCTCGGCCTCGACCAGGCGCGGCGCGCCCTGGACCAGGAGCTTGCCGGCCGGTCGTTCCCCGAGGTCCAGGAGGCCGCGCGGGCGCTCTGGGAGGAGCGGCTCCGTGTCGTCGAGGTGGTCGGGGCCACCGACGACCAGCGCGTCACGCTGTACTCGAACCTCTACCGCCTGCACCTCTACCCGACGTCGCACACCGAGAACGCCGGCACGCTCGAGGCGCCCGTGCCGCGGTACGCCAGCCCGGTCGCGCCGCCCGTCGGGCCCAGCAGCGACACGGTCACCGGGGCCTCCGTCGCCGACGGCCGGATGATGGTCAACCACGGGTTCTGGGACACCTACCGCACCGCCTGGCCGGCGCTCGCGCTCCTGCACCCGCAGCTCACGGCCAGCCTCGCCGACGGGTTCGTGCAGCAGTACCGCGACGGGGGCTGGATCTCGCGCTGGTCGTCCCCGGGCTACGCCGACCTCATGACCGGCACCAGCTCCGACGTCGCGTTCGCGGACGCCTACCTCAAGGGCGCGCTGCCCGCCGACGTCGCCCTCGACGCCTACGACGCCGCCCTGAAGAACGCCACCGTCGCGCCCCCGCACGACGCCGTGGGCCGCAAGGGGCTGGAGTCGTCGACCTTCCTCGGCTACACGCCCGCCACCACGCACGAGTCGGTGTCCTGGGGGCTGGAGGGATGCCTCAACGACTTCGGCGTCGGCACGATGGCGGCGGCGCTCGCGGAGGACCCGGCGACACCCGACGCGCGCCGCGCCGACCTGCGCGAGGAGTCGGCCTACCTGCTGGACCGGGCCGGCCAGTACGGGGCGCTGTTCGACCCGGAGGTCCGGTTCTTCCGCGCGCGCGGCGCGGACGGCGCGTTCACCCCCGCCGCCCACCGCTTCGACCCGGACGACTGGGGCGGGCCCTTCACCGAGACCAACGCCTGGAACTTCGCGTTCCACGCGCCGCACGACCCCCGAGGGCTCGCGAACCTGTACGGCGGTCCGGGGGGCCTGGAGGCGCGGCTCGACGAGTTCTTCGCCCGCCCCGAGGACGGCACGCACGTGGGCGGGTACGGCCAGGTCATCCACGAGATGACCGAGGCCCGCGACGTGCGCCTCGGCATGTGGGGCGTGAGCAACCAGCCGTCGCACCACGTGCCGTGGCTCTACACCGCGGTGGGCGCGCCGTGGAAGGCGCACCGGATCCTGCGCGAGGCGCTGCGCCGACTCTTCGTGGGCAGCGAGATCGGCCAGGGCTACCCCGGCGACGAGGACAACGGCGAGATGTCGGCGTGGTGGCTCTTCGCCGCGCTCGGCCTCTACCCGCTGCAGGTCGGCTCGCCGCGCTACGCCGTCGGGTCGCCCCTGTTCGACCAGGTCACCGTGCACCGGCCCGACGGCGACCTCGTGGTCCGGACGGTGGGGAACTCCATCGAGAACGTCTACGTGCAGTCCCTGACCGTGGACGGCGAGCCGCGCCAGGCGGCCTGGCTGGCACACGCGGACCTGGTCGGCGGCGCCACGATCGAGCTCGTCATGGGCCCCGAGCCATCGGCCTGGGGCACCGGTCCGGACGCCGCGCCACCGTCGCTCACCCGCGGTGACGCGCCTCCCGCCCCTCTGGTGGACGTGACCGGGGTCGGCACGGTCGTCGTCGACGACGGCGGGACGCCCGCGGACGGCGGGCCCCTGGTCGACGACACCTCGGCGACCGTGTCGACTTTCGCCACCCGCACGCCCGTCGTCACGTGGACGGCGGACGACGGGCGGCCGGTCGTCGCGCGGTACACGCTCACCTCGGGCGACGGCGCGGCGCCGGCCGCCTGGCGCCTGGAAGGGTCGGACGACGGCGAGGCCTGGACGGTGCTCGACGAGCGGCGGGGCGAGACGTTCCGCTGGGCCCGGCAGACCCGGCCGTTCGGCGTCGCGCGCCCGCGTGCCTGCGCGCGCCTTCGCCTGGTCGTCACGGAGACGGCCGGCGACGGGCCGCTGACGCTCGCCCAGCTCGAGCTGCTTGCCTGAGAACGACGACGCCCCCCGGGCCGGCACGGAGCCGGCCCGGGGGGCGTCGTCAGCAGGTCTCGTCAGCAGGTTTCGTCAGCGGAAGCCGTCACTGCGCCTTGACGGTGTCCTGCACGTACGCGAACCACTGCTCCACGAACTGGTCCTCGGTGAGCTTGCCGTACTGCATCTCCTCGGAGAGACGGGCCATCTCGGCCTCGATCTCGCCGTAGCCCTCGACCGGCACCGGCGCGGGCTCGGTGACGTCGTCGGCGTTGGCGTCCTCGTAGCCGATGAGGCGGGAGTCGGGAGAGCCGTCCTCCAGCTTCATCGCGTCCTTCTGGGCGTCCGTCGCCGGCACCCCCTTGGAGGTACCGAAGATCTCGCCGACCTGCGGGTCGTTGGTCATGAAGTCGATGAACGCGGCCGCCGCGTCCGGGTGCGAGGAGCTGGCCGACGCCGAGAGCATGACGCCGGAGTGCCAGTACATCTTCTTGCCGTCGTCACCCGTAGGGATGGGCATGAGGTCGAGGTCGTCGCTGCCGAGCTCGGCCACGTAGTTGGGCATCAGCGTGTCCCAGTTGGCCTCGGCCACGACCTCGCTCGAGTTCAGGCCGGTCTTGGGCTCGAGCTGCGCCGCGCGCTGCGGGGGGAAGAACGCCTTGGACTCGCGCAGCGGTGCCCACAGGTCGGCCCAGGCCTGCACGTCCTCCTGGGTGAAGGCGATCTGGCCGTCGTCGGTGAACGGGGCCTTGCCCTGCTGCACCAGCCACTGCTGGAACCACGGGCTGTTCCCCGTCATGTCGCCGATGGGGTACACCTGCGGGTCGTGCTTCGCGCCGGCCTCGGCGACGTCGCCGAACCAGGCGACCAGGTCGTCCCAGGTGTAGCCCTCGGCCGGGGGCTCCATGCCGAGCTCCTTGAGGAGCTTCGTGTTGTAGATGATCGACTGGGTGTTGAGGCTGACCGGGACGGCGTACGTCGTGCCCTCGATCTGGCCCGACGCGAGCGCGGTGTCGTCGACGCCGTCGACGTCGAGGTTGACGCCCACCTGGCCGTCCAGCTCCGCGAGCTGGCCCGTGGCGCCGTACTGACGTACGTAGCCCGCGTCCATCTGGACGACGTCGGGCAGGGCGCTGCCCGCGGCCTCGGTGGAGCGCGCCGTCCAGTAGTCGTCCCAGGACTGGAACTGCGTCTGGATGGTGATGTTCGGGTACTTCTCCTCGAAGGCGTCGATCGCCTTCTCGTACCGCGCGGCGCGGTCGTCGTTGCCCCACCAGGCGAACGACAGCGTGATGTCGTCGTCCGTGGAGACCTTGGCGGCCGGGCCGGCGTCGGCCCCGCCGTTGCCGCAGGCGGCGGTCAGGCCGACCGTGACGGCGATGGCGGCGACGGCGCCGGAGAGTCGTGCGAGCTTCATGGTTCCTCCGTCCCGCAGCTCTGCGGGGGTCGGGCCCGGGCGGTCGTTCCGCCGCGGGCTGGTTCGGTGGGTGGTGCAGGAGCAGCGGCGGACGTCAGCCCTTGAGGCCTTGGGTGGCGACGCCGTCGACGATGTAGCGCTGGAAGAGGATGAAGAAGATCATCACGGGTAGCAGGGCGAGGACGGCCA
>NZ_JBHTVZ010000039.1:0-2227 GCF_042792715.1 Isoptericola sp. NPDC056618
TGATCCGATAGGAGGCTTATATTGGTATGGCGGAATTTGAACAAGTCGGTCATGAATCCGGGGGTCATTCCCCGGGTAAAAAGAAATTCCAATTAAACAAAAAGAATATTGTCATTATCGGGTCGGTTGCAATTGGGGTCTTTCTATTAGTCTCCCTTGTGACGCGTGGGCGTCCTGCTGAGGAAGAACAGTACGTGACTTCTGAAGCATTAGAGGGTGATTACTTGGATGGCAATCCTATGAATTCAAGCTTGGTTCAGGCACAGCTACAAAACAATCAATCTCTCATTGAAGGTAGCGTTGATACAGCCTTAAACAACTTTGCAAATGAATTGGGGCAGAACCAAGAATCATTTAAGTCAGATGTAATCGACACCATTACCGATATTGGCAAGGAAAACAAAACGTATGTTGACCAAGTAAAGGACAGCATTTCAAAACAGCTTGCCGATCAAGCGAAGAAATACAGCAACTTGGAAACAGAAAATGACCAGCTTCATAAAGAACTGGAAAAGCTGAAGAACGCGAAACCGTCAACACCTGCCAAAACGACAACACCTGCTAAAAAACCGTCAACCCCGGCTAAAAAGCCATCGCCAGCGAAAAAACCGTCTACACCAAAATACAAAACGGTGACGGTGAAAAAAGGTGACACGTTGTCAGAATTGACGCAGAAATATGGTAAGGGTGGTACAAAAGCCGCGTATATGGAAACAGCCAAGTTTAACAAACTCAAAGACCCGAACAAAATTAAACCGGGTCAGAAAATCAAAATCCTGACAAAGTAGGTGGAAGTATGGGCGTAAATATAAAGCCGTTTATCAAAGACGCGCAAGCCATACAGAAAGAAACTGGCATCCCTGCATCCATCATACTGGGTCAAATCATGTTAGAATCAGGCGGTTCAAACCCGGGCGGATTGTCCGGGCTTGCCTACTACTCTAAGAACCTATTTGGAATAAAGGGAAGAGGTACAGCAGGAAGTGCCACGATGGGTACGACCGAAGTATATAACGGTAAGACCTATCACGTGAAGGATGGCTTTGCAAAGTACAACAGCTATCAAGATTCCATACGCGCCCACGCGGAACTATTATCCAAGCCGCGTTATGCGTCAAAGCTGAAGAACGCAAAAAGCGTTGAGGACTATGCGAAGGGAATCAAAGCTGGAGGGTATGCAACAGACCCTAACTATGTAAATAAGCTTCTCGGCATTATCAGCAGTAACAACCTTCACCAGTACGATGATAAGGACATTACATTCAAAGGAACGTCAGGAGCCGGGGCGACAGGTGGGGATTCTTCATCTTCAGGCACTGACGACAAATCATATTTATCAAATATCATGTTCGGCGTGTTCAGATGGTCTCTTATTCTCGGGCTTGCTATCATTGCAATCGTGTTCTTTATGAAAGCCTTCCCAGCAGTCGGAGACGTTGCGAAAGGTACAGCATCCACCGCAATGGATTTTGTTCCGGGTGGTCGTGCTGTCAAATCTGTTTCTAAGGGAGCCAAAGCCATTAAGAAAGGACGCAGCGCGTCAAACCACATCAAGAAAGCCGCTACAATAGCAAAAGGAGTGAACAAGAATGCCGGAACTAGTCAAACAGCCGGGGGATGACCATAAAAAGAGTACATGGCGTGAACAGACCGTCACCATGCTACCGGGCGACATTACAACGGTTTATTTTGACGACACAAAGCCGAACCATTCAGCCATAACAAATAACACAAGTCAGATCGTGTACGTACACGAGCGCCCGAGCGTGTCGCCTAACAATTATCTTTTAGCCGTAGCGCCGGGGTCAACAAAGCTTTTGGCGCGACCGCTCGGCTATCACACAATCTACCTTGACGCCGCGATCGTGCAGCCCGAAAAAGTCCGGGTCGAATCTTGGATTGAGAAATTTACAGCGTCATCTATACCACAGTCCATTGACACCGTTCAGCTTGGGCAGATGACAGGAACCGTAGATATATCAGCGTTACCGCCGCTTGCGGCAGGCGACAAGCATATTGGGAGTGTTGAGATAGATAAGCCTGTCACACTCGGCGGGTCTTCTATCCCGGCGACACAACCTGTACCAACTCGGGAAGCCGGAATGAATGACTTTAGGGTTGGTGGGGTGAGTGTAGGCGTCACGCCTGTAATGGCAAAGTCAGGTTCTAGCAAACTGACAAACCGCCGAGAGTTGACGATCTACCCGCCTAACTCGGGTGTCATTTA
>NZ_JBHTVZ010000039.1:2237-4284 GCF_042792715.1 Isoptericola sp. NPDC056618
AGACGACTACAGGTGCGCCGCTCACGTCTACCGACAGCCCGCTAACATTTAAGGTTCATAGCCAAAGCCCTGACGTGTACCTAGTCGCTGATACTGAGACAGTCGTCACAATCGTGGAGGTGTCCTAATTGATTGAACTCGGGTCAAGGCGGACGCCGCCCTATGATGATACAGGCGTCAAAACAAGTATTTCAGATTTAAAAGACAAGATGGCAAAGCTTCAGGACACCGTTGACCATATGGACGTGTCAGATGAGATAAAGAACGATATTCTGACGCTTCAGCAAAAAGTCCAAGCGTTAGAGGATACCGCGGACGGTGGGTCAACTGGTGCAACTGACCAACAAATTCAAAGTATGAAGGCTGACGTTGATTCATTCGGCCGAGTCTTGGACGCTCATGTAAAGGACACGACCAAACACGTATCGTCTGAAGACCGTACCAAGTGGGACGGTATGAGTGACAGGGTGACGACATCAGAAACAAACCTGAAGAACCATATCGCAAATGCTAAACCTCACGTCTCGGATTCTGAACGTTTGAAATGGAATCAAGCTGCTACGGATGCGACACAGCTGCAAAAGGATTTACAGACAACGAATCTATCGCTTCAGGATGTTATCGGGGTTCAAAACTTCTCACAGAAATATGCATTAACGGATGCTGAAGGAATGCGGAAACGGTTGGCTTCAGCTGACAGCATATTCACCGCACCACCCGGTTTTTATTATGGGACAGGATGGAATCAACTACCGTTACCGGGTGACGCTTCTTGGTACTATCTCGACATTCTACCAGCGCCAAACGGTCTGCGGAAATTGGTTCTGACACGTTCCTATGATAATACGTCATGGATTGGTGTTATACACACTGACAATGTATTCAGGGGTTGGCGACAGCTGTTTACACAAAATGATTTTATGGCGCTCACATGGTATAACCTTCCGTTATTGAATGGAGCAAAGGCGTCAGGAAGAACACCGCAGTATACCCGCTGGGGAAACATCCTCATGCTAAAAGGTGACGTGGCGTGTGACCTCGGCGTTGACTTTGCACAATTGCCCGCGTCATATTCACCGTCAGACAAAAAGGCGGTCATGGCAACAGCATACGGAACGACAGGCTTCACAAAATTTTATATCAACACTGACGGTAAACTGGCGTTTGTCGGCTTTTCAGGAAACAATCAGTCCGCCGTGTCCAGTTGGTCATTAGACGCGGCAGTGCCTTACTAGGAGGGTTGGAGCAATGGAAATGATACAAGTATTCGTATATGATTCGGATTTCATCTTCGACTATCCTGAAATTGTTCCGGCTGATTCCGTACCGGATAATGCGACAACCGTACAGCCGCCGGGATATTGGCGGGCGCAATTTCAGAAGGATAGAAAACTATGGATTGAATCCGCTTCAGACGAACAAATAAATGAAATGAGACAACAAATGAGGGAGAGTGTAAAAGAATGAGTTTCATGGAGAATGTTGCAAGTGAAGCACAAAAATTATACGGTGTAAGTCGAGTTTTACCTTCAGTTATCACAGCACAAGCCATACATGAGTCAAATTGGGGCAAATCCGGGCTTGCTACGCGTGCAAATAACCTGTTTGGTATAAAAGGTATCGGGAACGCTGGAACCGTTCATATGGGCACGTGGGAGGTTTTAAACGGGGTCGATAAAACAATCAAAGCAGGGTTCCGGGCGTATAAGTCTGTTCGCGATTCTATCATAGACCTTGTGAACCTCTATAACCGTCTTGACCGTTATAAGGCTGTTGTCGGGGAAACGAACTATGTACAAGCTTGTGCCGCCATCCAAAAGGGTGGATATGCGACAGACCCGAACTATGCGAAGAAGCTTATCGCCACAATCGAAGCCCACGGGCTGACGAAATACGATAAGGTCGGGAACAAAGCCGCAGTGAAGGCGAAACCTGCCAAGTCGTCCGGCTCGACATATACCGTTAAGGCGGGTGACACATTGACAGCAATTGCAAAGAAATATAATACGTCAGTGAAGGAGTTGGCGAAAGTGAACGGTATTAAAGA
>NZ_JBHTVZ010000041.1:0-265 GCF_042792715.1 Isoptericola sp. NPDC056618
ATTTTCTATGCCAAAAGAACTAGAAGAAAAAGAAGAAAAATCGTCTGCTGAAGAAACACCGAAAAAAGAGGAACAGGAGGACGCGCCAAAATGGGCAAAGAATCTGCTACAGGACATCCAAAACCTGATGGGAACAAAGGAACAGCCGCAGGGACAAGCACAGGAAATTCCAGTACCGGAACCGCCAAAAGTGGAGGAACCGGAGGAAGAGGAACAGCCAGCACCAAGCAAAGCGAAAACGCTCCTCGGGTGGTTATGGTAGATG
>NZ_JBHTVZ010000041.1:275-3739 GCF_042792715.1 Isoptericola sp. NPDC056618
GTACTGGCACGAAAATGAAAAGCGCAGCCAAGAAAAAGACGGCGGGCACAGTTGATTCATCCCAGCTGAAAATGCTGTTACTGACGACAAGCGCGATCGTGGCAGCACGACCTGGGATGGAAGACTTTGCATTAACCGCCGATGAAGCCGAACAGATATGTACGCCACTCGCAAACATCATGGCGAAGTCTGAAGGCGTGGCGGGTGTCGCCAGTGAGTATGCAGACCATATAGCGTTACTCATTGCGTGCTTTACGATCTTTATACCTAAATTCATTATGTGGAAATCCAAACAACCTAAAAAGAAAGAGGTACAGAAAAATGTCTTGCCAAAACGAGAACTACCAAAACAACCAACAGAACAACGAGGAAATGAAAGCGCGCCTGAAAGAACTAATCAAAAGCCTGCTGAACGATCTGGGGAACCCACTAGTAAGCAATTTGGCGGCTCCTTACATCAACTCATCCCTTTCGGAGGATATTGATGTCTTAAAATTCCTCAACCATTTAGAGGGGATGATCGACTATGTCCGGTATGGTGACGCTGAAGCAAGGTGACTTCTATTACAACATCCCCATGCATGAATACAGCCGTTATTGGTTTGAACACTTGGACATTATCGAACAGGGCGAGGAATTTTTAGTTGTGGAGAAAATCCCTTACGACAAAATCCCGAAACCGTCCATCATGGCTGCTATGAAAAGAGGTAAAGGCGTGAAGCGTGTTGTGAAAGCTTACAGCACGAAAGGAAGTGGAAAACATGCGAATGACAATTGGCGATGACGAACACGTTTTTATCTGTGGTCAAACCGGTACAGGTAAATCGGTTGTCGCTGAGGTATATCTCGCTGGGAAAGACCATGTGGTAAAGCTTGATACGAAAGGCGAAGTACACGAGCGCCGCAAGAAACGGCAGGAATTGTGGCATGGCTTGCAGGAAGGTAAGGACTTTACTGTGGTTCACCGATTGGAAGACGTGTCCGAGGTCGAGACGCCGAAAATTATCTATTGCCCGGTCGCTGAAGAATTAGAGCCGGAATATTACAACGCGCTCATGAGCTGGGTGTACAAGCGTGAAAATACGATTCTATGGATAGACGAATTAATGGAAGTCGCGCCAAGCGCCCATAACTACCCGAAAGAATTGAAAGCCTTATACACGCGCGGGCGTTCGAAAGAAGCAGTCGTTTGGGCTTGTACCCAGCGCCCAACAGACATTCCGGTCATTGCTATGGCCAACAGTTCACACTATTTCATTTTCACCATGCAAAACCCGGATGACCGTAAAAAGATTGTGAAAGCAACAGGGATGCCGCAATTTATGGAGCAACCCGGCGGGCACAATTTTTGGTATTGGAAAGTGGGTATGCAAAACCCGGTACTAGCAAAATTGAAGCTTTAAAGGAGGTGATGACTTGGAGACACGAAAATTTGCAGGTGTCGGGCTGAAGAACATGATTGTCATTGCGCTATTCACAATGATGGTCATTGTCGTAACAAAGGTTATTGTCACGAAGCATCCGGTTAACGGTGTGACGCAATTAGTAAACGCAGTATAAGGAGGAAAAAAGCATGAAGGTTAAATGGTTAGTTCATACGTTCATTACTGTATTTATCACGATGGTTTTCATGTGGATTATTAAGAAAGCTTCAGCAAAATATCATATCCCGGTTGTATCTACAATCGCGGCAGAAGTCTAAGGAGGAATTTTAATTTATGGCAACTCAACAGCAACTATCAGCACAGGCAAAGGCTCAACTATTCTCGCAGGCTACCCGCCAAACATGGCAGATGATGGGTACACAGACAGTGACAGAGGACGCACAAACGGTATCATTCAACCTACCGAAAGTACGCCTGCTATCACAAATTTTAGTTGAATTTGACGCGACTGTCTCTCTCAAATCGCAGAACGCGGCAATTCCAACTAAACCATTTTCACCATACCAGATTATCAGAAATATTGCACTGGAATTAAACAGTGGATTCCGTCCTTTTGTTGTGTCAGGCGAAGCCCTTCACCTATACAGCTTAAACCGATTGAATCCAGACGTTCTATTACCTGCATCAAGTCCGCGGGCGTTATCTTACATTGAAACAGCCGCGAGCACGTCAGGTAAAGACGCGCGTATTAAATTCCAAGTCGCGCTGCCATTAACTTTAAACCAACGTGACCCGGTCGGTCTTATCTTGCTACAAAACGAGGAGACAACCGTTTCCCTTCAGATTGATACAGCACGCGCGCAAGACGCGTATCAGTTGGCTACTGGAGACACCGTTACACTGAAGCAATTGAAAATCACGCCGACAATTGAAACGTTCTCCGTCCCTTCTGTACCACAAGCTATGCCGGATATTTCTGTCCTGAAGCTTGTAAACGAAAAAGGCGAACAGTTCACCGGGAACGGTCAAAATATCGTGAAGCTTCAGACAGGGACGATCTACCGTAAACTCATGTTTTACTTTACGGATGAGTCAGGCAACCCGCTGAAGGACAGCGACTTTGCGGGCAACTTGGAATTGGTATTTAACCAAGCCGACATCCCTTACAGCATTAAGCCGTCAGCACTTGCAGCCCGAAATCATTCGGACTTGGGTTATGTCTTACCGGATGGGGTTTATGTGTTTGACTTCTCTAACCAAGGCTTGCCAAACCTCGGCGGCTCTCGTGACTATATTGACACCGAACGTCTTACAGAGTTTTGGATTCGCTTCAATACTCAAAAAGGCGGGCGCGTGAAAATCGTTGCTGAAAAGCTTTCACGCTTGCATTAATACACGCGGGAGGGCTTTTCCCTCCTTTTCTTATTTGACTACTACGAAGGAGGATTTATATGAACGCACCATCACAAATGGGTCTAGGTGAAATGTTCTACCATGCCGCAGACTTATATCCAAACATGGGGTTTATGAGTACCCGAACGTCTACAGTTCCCGAAGCTGAAGATCAAATGTCTCTTGTCGATGATGAGGACACAGCAAAAGAGCATGACGTAAAGCAAGACCCTATTACATCAAAACAAATCTTGCTGGGGTTCGGCATTGTGTTCCTTGTCGTATTCCTATTCTCGGCAAGGGTGTAGGGGGTGTGACTTGTGGAGCAAATCTATTCAATCCTATTAAATAACGGAGCCATGGGCGTAATGCTCGCGTGGTTCATGTTCAAACAATCAAAGGATAACGAACAGACACGGGAAATTCTAACCGATCTGAAAATGGTTATTTCAAAAATCGGGGGTGCGTCAAGCAATGACTAAAATTCTTGTTCTCACCGTTATTATCATCGTGTTTTGGTTCTTCTTTATCCGCCGCAAAAAGAAGGGATAACACATGGAAAAAGGTCTTTTGTTTTTCACGCTGGCGCTCACAGCCATATGGATTATTCTTGATGACTTTTATGGCGGCAAACACCTGTCAAAGATGGCACAGAAAATGACGCCTGACATTTCTACACCGATGGAC
>NZ_JBHTVZ010000042.1:0-1952 GCF_042792715.1 Isoptericola sp. NPDC056618
TTTGTCATTCTGACAAATAACCCTTCGGGAAATAAAAAAAACGGCTCCATAAAGAGGAACCGTTTTGCTTCAAAAATCACGTTTTGTGTTATACTGGAGAAACGAAATTGTGTTTTCAAAATTGTCATTTTCGACATGATAACTTTTCTCGTAGTGTGGTTTTGCCGAACCCACTACTTTTTTTATGTCTCCGAACTTCATTTCTTCCCGTTCCGGCTTAACAATCCCTTTTGATTTTCGATACATATTCATTCCGGAAGGATACATGTGCAGCCGTCCGCCTTTTAAAAATTTCTTTTCCCGACCTTCTACGATCTTTGTTTGCACCTCACAGCCCTCTGAAGCCACTTTTAAGGCTGTTTCCCTGTCTTGGACATCTTCTAGGTCTATATCAGTCAAATAAGCGCTCAAATAGGCTCCTATGTTGTCTATATCCTTTAATGACTTGATTGTTACAAATCCTAAACCCCATAGACTCCTTAATTCAGCATTTTTAATATAAATCTTATCCAAATCATTAAAGCGCATTAAAACATGACAATGCCAGGCTCCACGTCCTTGTGGCTCTACCACCGATAAATAATCTATCGAACTTTCTTTCTTGTATTTATAACGCAACCTGTCGATAAAATTTTGAAAATCACTATAAAGTTTTTTCGTGTCCGTCATATTTTTCTTGTATGTCAAAGTTATATGTAATTCATTTGGCCGTCCTATAAAATTGTTATTTATCAAATAACGCAGCTTCTTAAAGGTTTGTCTCAAAGAATTATAATTTTCCTGCCGATTTTCCGAATGCTCGAACTCCCGGATCTCCCCAGTAGAGAGGTCTACAAACCTATCCTTGTCCAATTTTTTGATATTATTTTTCCGGTTCATCTTCTCCATATGCTGAACTTCAATGACGTGATTCATAGTGGTCACTTTTACAACATCATTTGGAGCTATGAAAACCGCGTCACCATTGCGTTTATCCATCCATTTCCCCTCAATTTTTCCTGTAATGTTTAATTAAAATCAAGTTAATAATAAAGAACCCCAAATCCGAAGTCAGTTTTTCAACAAAAATTAGCGTCCTTTTCCCAAATAGTCCCTATACAATTCCTTAATAGCAAACTCAATTACAGCATCTTTTGAAACTCTTCCAAATTCATTGTGTTTTGTAAAATGTTCGGCTAATAACTCTAGCTTTTTAAATGTTTCAACAGTAATTCGAGGTCCAATTTGTTTTTTCTCTTCCATCCAAACACACTCCTAACAAGTTGTTAACATAATTCTAACATTGGAAATAATAGAATTCAAGAACAGAAAAAAGAAGCACACTCGGAATGATATTTCGTTTCCTTTTGATTCCGAGCCTCCACCCCTTACAATCCCCAAAGGCAACCGACAAGGGAAAATTCGTCCCTTATCGGCACCTCCGGAAATTGTACAGCAAGGGGTCACTCCCAATAAAAAGACTACGACATATAAAACAGGTTTAGCTTCAGAGAAAAAGAGCATAAGGAAACTCGGTGCCACCCTAAAAAAAAGGGTGTCAAACAGGCTGTGCCTGTTGAGTTTCTATGCTCTTAGAACAGGTGCCGTTTTTGAAGCCAAAGATATAGCATAGATACCCCATAGATATAGCAGGGATATACCAAAATATCTCTAGAGATACGGGTATCTATGCTATATCTCTCTACAAGATTCCTCCACACGCTTGACGGAAATGCTTCAGCATTTTAGCACTCACTCGACAGAGTGTATAAGTGCGCCATTCGGAATTTCAAAGCTTCAAATTTCACAGAGAGTGCCCATTTATACACACCCCCTAAATCGTGGTGTGACAATGGGTTCTCGCCGGCTCGAAATCGGTTTGTCATTCTGACAAATAACCCTTCGGGAAATAAAAAAAACGGCTCCATAAAGAGGAACCGTTTTGCTTCAAAAATCACGTTTTGTGTTATACT
>NZ_JBHTVZ010000043.1:0-1574 GCF_042792715.1 Isoptericola sp. NPDC056618
TCAGCCCTTGAGGCCTTGGGTGGCGACGCCGTCGACGATGTAGCGCTGGAAGAGGATGAAGAAGATCATCACGGGTAGCAGGGCGAGGACGGCCATGGCCATCTGGGCGCCGTAGTCGGACACGGATGTCTGGTCGACGTAGAGGCGTAGCGCGATGGGCAGGGGGTAGAGGTCGGGCTTCTTGAGGTAGAGCAGGGGTCCGAGGAAGTCGTTCCAGGACCAGATGAACGCGAAGATCGAGCTGGTGATGATCGCGGGGCGCATCAGGGGCAGCATGATGGAGCCGAAGATGCGGCCGTGGCCGGCGCCGTCGATGCGGGCGGCCTCGTCGAGCTCGCGGGGCAGGTTGCGCATGAACTGGACCATGAGGAACACGAAGAATGCTTCGCCGGCGAGGAACTTCGGTGCCAGCAGCGGGATGAACGTGTTCACCATGCCGAGCTCGTTGAACATGATGTATTGCGGGATGATCACGACGTGGAACGGCAGCAGCAGGGTGCCGATCATGATCGCGAAGAAGATGCCCCGGCCGGGGAAGTCGATCCGCGCGAACGCGTAGGCGGCGACGGTGGAGGACAGGATCACCCCGACCACGGAGGCGACGGCCAGGATCATGGAGTTGCCGAAGAAGGTCCAGAACCCGACGCCGCCGATCCCGGACAACGCGGTGGCGAAGTTGGACAGCGACAGGTTGTCCGACCACAGGCTGATGTTCCCGATGATCTCGTTGGACGGCTTGAACGAACTCATGAGCATCCACGCCGCGGGGTAGAGCACCACGATCGTGCAGATGACCATGAAGGCGTGGAACCCGAGCGACCGGACCCCCTTGCGCCGCTTGGCCGCCTTGCGCAACGACGTGTCGATGGTGGCGCGCTCGCGCACGGGTGCGGGCTGAGACATCGTCGGGGTGCTCGTCGGGGTGCTCGTCGGGGCGCTCATCGGTTGTCTCCGGAGTAGTGGACCCAGGCGCCTGAGGTCTTGAACAGGATCGCGGTGATCACACCGACCACGACGACCAGGACCCAGGCCATGGCCGAGGCGTACCCCATGTCGAACTGGGCGAAGCCCTTGATGTACAGGTACAGCGTGTAGAACAGGGTCGAGTCCGCCGGGCCGCCCGTGCCGCCGGAGATGATGAACGCGGACCCGAAGACCTGGAACGCGCCGATCGTCTCCAGCAGCAGGTTGAAGAACAGCACCGGGGACAGCATCGGGATCGTGATCCGCCAGAACTTGCGCACCGGGCCCGCGCCGTCCACGGACGCGGCCTCGTACAGCTCCGCGGGGATCTGCTTCAGCCCGGCGAGGAAGATGACCATCGGGGCGCCGAACGTCCACACCGCGAGCAGCACGAACATCGGCATCGTCTTGGACGGGTCACCCACCCACCCCCCGGCCGGCAGCCCGAACAGCTGCTGGATCCGGTCCACGATGCCGTCATCGATGAACATCGCCTTCCACACGATCGCGATCGACACGCTCGCGCCGATCAGCGAGGGGGCGTAGAAGATCGACCGGTACGCGCCCTGACCCCGGTGCTTCATGTTCAGCACCATCGCGACCAACAGGGC
>NZ_JBHTVZ010000044.1:0-1372 GCF_042792715.1 Isoptericola sp. NPDC056618
TAAGGTGACTGCCGGTGACAAACCGGAGGAAGGTGGGGATGACGTCAAATCATCATGCCCCTTATGACCTGGGCTACACACGTGCTACAATGGACAGAACAAAGGGCTGCGAGACCGCAAGGTTTAGCCAATCCCACAAATCTGTTCTCAGTTCGGATCGCAGTCTGCAACTCGACTGCGTGAAGCTGGAATCGCTAGTAATCGCGGATCAGCATGCCGCGGTGAATACGTTCCCGGGCCTTGTACACACCGCCCGTCACACCACGAGAGTTTGTAACACCCGAAGTCGGTGAGGTAACCTTTTAGGAGCCAGCCGCCGAAGGTGGGACAGATGATTGGGGTGAAGTCGTAACAAGGTAGCCGTATCGGAAGGTGCGGCTGGATCACCTCCTTTCTAAGGATATATGGAGCAGCGTACGTTTTTCGTCTTGTTTAGTTTTGAAGGATCATTCCTTCAAACATGTCTCTAGCGAGACAGGATTGTTCTTTGAAAACTAGATAACAATAAGTAATACATTCACATTGAATGCAATGCAAAGTTCATCACACATAGTGATTCTTTCTAAAGTAAGAAATGGTTAAGTTAGAAAGGGCGCACGGTGGATGCCTTGGCACTAGGAGCCGATGAAGGACGGGACGAACACCGATATGCTTCGGGGAGCTGTAAGCAAGCTTTGATCCGGAGATTTCCGAATGGGGAAACCCACTGCTCGTAATGGAGTAGTATCCATACTTGAATACATAGAGTATGAGAAGGCAGACCCGGGGAACTGAAACATCTAAGTACCCGGAGGAAGAGAAAGCAAATGCGATTCCCTGAGTAGCGGCGAGCGAAACGGGATTAGCCCAAACCAAGAGGCTTGCCTCTTGGGGTTGTAGGACACTCTGTACGGAGTTACAAAGGAACGAGGTAGATGAAGAGGTCTGGAAAGGCCCGCCATAGGAGGTAACAGCCCTGTAGTCAAAACTTCGTTCTCTCCTGAGTGGATCCTGAGTACGGCGGAACACGTGAAATTCCGTCGGAATCCGGGAGGACCATCTCCCAAGGCTAAATACTCCCTAGTGACCGATAGTGAACCAGTACCGTGAGGGAAAGGTGAAAAGCACCCCGGAAGGGGAGTGAAAGAGATCCTGAAACCGTGTGCCTACAAGTAGTCAGAGCCCGTTAACGGGTGATGGCGTGCCTTTTGTAGAATGAACCGGCGAGTTACGATCCCGTGCAAGGTTAAGCAGAAGATGCGGAGCCGCAGCGAAAGCGAGTCTGAATAGGGCGCATGAGTACGTGGTCGTAGACCCGAAACCAGGTGATCTACCCATGTCCAGGGTGAAGTTCAGGTAACACTGAATGGAGGCCCGAACCCACGCACGTTGA
>NZ_JBHTVZ010000045.1:0-1214 GCF_042792715.1 Isoptericola sp. NPDC056618
TGTAATGGGTTCATTAAAAAAGATATGTGAGGATTTTAATATTTCGCAAGAAAAAGCAAAAATAGATTTAAAAGACCATATTTTGAAATTGGGATGGGCGCTTGACGCTGACGGAAACCCCACAAATGACCCGGGTAAATATGATGACCGGGAATCCCAAGGGAATTATTTTATGAAGGTCGATCCGTATGAACCTGAATTAAATGAATATTTACGGTTGGACTGTGTGGCATTATATGAAATTGTTACAATGCTTATTGAAATATCCGGCTTGCCGATTCATGAATTTTTAAAATGTCCTACTACCGCAAGTCTTGCAATGAAAGTATATCAAATGAATTATCCTGAAGATTATGAAAAGGCTATTTCCACGAATTACGGTTATAGCAAATGGGGCGAGTTTACAGAGGATTTTATACGCAAGGCATATTATGGTGGACGTACAGAAGTATTTCAAAGTGAATTAAATGGCGGCTTTCATTATGATGTAAATTCATTATATCCGTACGTTATGAAAGTGAACCCAATACCTATAGGGAAACCGCGTCACCATAAAGGAGACAAAGCCCGAAACGTATTTAAATATTGGTACAGCTATAGACAGGGCGGCGGTTTTTTAGAATGTGATATTCACATACCGACTACTTTACATATACCGCCTCTACCTCACAGAATGTACAAAAAATTATGTTTCCCGGTCGGTAACCTTTCAGGGATATGGACGTTTGAAGAAATTGAATTGGCGTTAGAAATGGGTGCTAAAATAAAAGAAATTCATCAATGTATTTATTTTGAAAAGACCGATTATATATTTAAAGATTTTGTCTCCTATTTTGAAGAGATTAAAAATACAAGTGATGGAGCAAAAAAGACGTTTGCAAAATTAATGCAAAATGCACTGTACGGAAAATTCGGTATGCAAAGGGTTCGGCAAACGATTTTACCTGTCACAGAAATTGAGACATGCGAAGAAAAAGGCTATCCTTATGTTGAATTATTTAACCCTGTATATGGACAAGAATTTATTGAAGCAGCCGTCCCCAGCAAAGCGCCGTATATTCAGCCGCATATAGCCGCCTACGTTACGTCATACGCGCGTATTTTATTATATAGAGGTTTAATTAAACAATTAGAAAAAGGCGATGTGGCATATTGTGATACCGATTCAATAGCATGTGAAGCTATTTTTGATGATGACATGGTTGACGATAGAG
>NZ_JBHTVZ010000046.1:0-1171 GCF_042792715.1 Isoptericola sp. NPDC056618
GAGAATGCCGGTATGAGTAGCGAAAGACGGGTGAGAATCCCGTCCACCGAATGCCTAAGGTTTCCTGAGGAAGGCTCGTCCGCTCAGGGTTAGTCGGGACCTAAGCCGAGGCCGAAAGGCGTAGGCGATGGACAACAGGTTGATATTCCTGTACCACCTCCTCACCATTTGAGCAATGGGGGGACGCAGGAGGATAGGGTAAGCGCGGTATTGGATATCCGCGTCCAAGCAGTTAGGCTGGGAAATAGGCAAATCCGTTTCCCGTGAAGGCTGAGCTGTGATGGCGAGCGAAATTTAGTAGCGAAGTTCCTGATTCCACACTGCCAAGAAAAGCCTCTAGCGAGGTGAGAGGTGCCCGTACCGCAAACCGACACAGGTAGGCGAGGAGAGAATCCTAAGGTGATCGAGAGAACTCTCGTTAAGGAACTCGGCAAAATGACCCCGTAACTTCGGGAGAAGGGGTGCTTCTTAGGGTGTTAAAGCCCCGAGAAGCCGCAGTGAATAGGCCCAGGCGACTGTTTAGCAAAAACACAGGTCTCTGCGAAGCCGTAAGGCGAAGTATAGGGGCTGACGCCTGCCCGGTGCTGGAAGGTTAAGAGGAGCGCTTAGCGTAAGCGAAGGTGCGAATTGAAGCCCCAGTAAACGGCGGCCGTAACTATAACGGTCCTAAGGTAGCGAAATTCCTTGTCGGGTAAGTTCCGACCCGCACGAAAGGCGCAACGATCTGGGCACTGTCTCAACGAGAGACTCGGTGAAATTATAGTACCTGTGAAGATGCAGGTTACCCGCGACAGGACGGAAAGACCCCGTGGAGCTTTACTGCAGCCTGATATTGAATGTTGGTACAGCTTGTACAGGATAGGTAGGAGCCTTGGAAACCGGAGCGCTAGCTTCGGTGGAGGCATCGGTGGGATACTACCCTGGCTGTATTGACCTTCTAACCCGCTGCCCTTATCGGGCAGGGAGACAGTGTCAGGTGGGCAGTTTGACTGGGGCGGTCGCCTCCTAAAATGTAACGGAGGCGCCCAAAGGTTCCCTCAGAATGGTTGGAAATCATTCGCAGAGTGTAAAGGCACAAGGGAGCTTGACTGCGAGACCTACAAGTCGAGCAGGGACGAAAGTCGGGCTTAGTGATCCGGTGGTTCCGCATGGAAGGGCCATCGCTCAACGG